>CAYFQI010000103.1:0-9024 GCA_964345135.1 uncultured Bacteroidales bacterium | reverse complement strand
TTGGTATTATTTTGTACTGCAAGAACAAAATCAAAATCATCGCTTTTATAATTGGTTACATCGGCTGCATGATGGCATAATACATCAAATTCGTTGTCAAGAAGACTTAAAAATTTTTCATATCCAAAAGAACATTCCCATACAGGAATTGAAGTGTTAATTGCTTTCTGAACTCTTAATTTTCTTGTTTCATTGTAATCATCAATACCCTTTTGGGTGAATATTGAATATACATCATGCCCATTTTCAGCTAATGTTTTAATAAACCAATATCCTGAAAATGAGCTGGAACCTGTAAAAAGAATTTTCATGTATTAAAAGTTTAAGAAATTTAAAGATGTGACAAATATATAAAAAAAGTAACCAGTACTCAACATAGATTCTCCTGACTTTATAGGTCTTCTATTATTTCAGGTGATAATCAGGATCAAAATCAGGATGTTTTTGATCTTTTTCTGAAATAATGCAGGGTTCTATTGGCCACTGAATATTAAATTCAGGGTCATTCCATCTGATCCCCCGTTCATATTCGGGTCCATAAAATTCAGTAACAAGGTAAAACGCTTCAGTATTTTCTTTTAATGTTAAAAAACCATGTGCAAATCCTTTAGGCACAAATAACATTTTCCTGTTTTCAGCACTCAGTTCAATTCCAAACCATTGTTTAAATGTATCAGAATCTTCACGGATGTCAATGATAACATCATAAAGGCTACCATTAATACACCTAACTACTTTATCTTCTGCTTTGGGTACTAATTGGTAATGCATTCCTCTCAGCGTACCTTTATCTGCACTTAACGAATTATTTATTTGGACTATTTCATTATTGAGTCCATGATTTGCAAATTCGTTTTTACAAAAAAAGCGTGCAAAAAACCCCCTATCATCGCCCATTTTCTTTAATTCAATAACATATGCTCCTTTTAAAGGTGTTTCTGTAAAAATCATAAGCTTTATTTTTTTAATTTATCCATTTCAGATTATTATCAATCAATTTATTATCCAATAAAAACCTTATCTGTTCAAGCCTGGTATACAGTGGACTGGCAAAGACTTCGGATGACAGGTTTATGTTGTCATAAACATGGGCTATCTCTTCAATTCCCGAAGTCAAATTTTCGTTGCACTTGAATCCAAGTTTATTATTCATTTTGGCAAACGTGACTTTATAATCGCGTGCATCACCTGCATTTTTTTGTGCAATTGTAATTTCGCAATTCTTGTATGCATTGTCTTTTACTTTTTCAGCAATGGATTTTATCTGGTGATTTTCGTTGTCATCTCCTATATTAAAGGCCTGGTTATGTATTGCATTTTTATCTGCCTCCAATGCCGCTATCATGGCATCAGAAATATCTTTAATATGTACCAGCGGCCTCCAGGGAGTACCATCACCCAAAATTTGAATTTTACCTGTTGTCCTGGCAAAAGCAGTAAGACTGTTAACCACCAGGTCAAACCTCATGCGCTGTGAAACTCCATAAGCTGTAGCATTTCTCATAAATACAGGGCTAAAATGATCATCTGCTAAGGCAGAAATTTCAGTCTCAGCCATAATTTTTGATTTACCATAGGCAGTCACCGGATTGGATTCGCTTTCTTCATTCAAGAACTTTCCTTGTCCCGCCCCATATAAAGAACATGAGCTTGAAAATATATAGCGGTTGACACCTGCATCCCTTGCCATTTTAGCTAAGTTTACAGAAGCCTTATAATTAATATCATATGTGAGTTCTTCATTTATTTTACCAAGCGGATCATTGCTCAGTGCTGCAAGATGGATAATAGTATCAAATCCTTTTAATTCATCTGCGGTGACATCGCGTACATCTTTTTTTATCAATTGATAATATGGCAGGTTTTTATGAGTGAGATTACCATGACTGTAAAAACAAACATCAAAGCCTGTAACATCATATCCCTGCTCTAATAAGCGGTTAATCAGTATTGTTCCGATATACCCTTCCGAACCTGTTACAAGAATTTTTTTCATAAGTATAATTTTTAATAATTGCTTATTTAAGATTTATTTCCAGATTTTCCATTTAGCCTGTTGCGTTTCCCATAATTCATTTAAAATATTCCTGTCACGAAGGGTATCCATGCATTTCCAAAATCCTTTATGTTTATATGTGTACACTTTATTATCTTTTGCCATGTTTTTCAGAGAGATGCTTTCAAAACTGGTACTATCATCCGGTATATAATCGAATACACCCTTTTCACAAACAAAAAAACCTCCATTTACCCACGCATTATCTCCTTTGGGTTTTTCAATAAATGAGGCAACACGGTTGTCTTCTTTAATGTCCATTGCGCCATACCTTCCTTCAGGCTGAATGGCTGTCATGGTAATCATTTGTCCGTGAGATTTATGAAATTCGAGTAATTCAGGAATATTGATGTCTGCTACACCATCCCCATAAGTGAGCATAAAGGGTTCGTCATTCGTATATTTTTTGATCCGTTTTACCCTTCCTCCTGTGTTGGTATCATATCCGGTATCAATTAATGTAACCTTCCAGGGATCACTGGTGTTATGAAGTATTTCAATTTTATTTGTAGATAAATCAATGGAAACATCGCTTTGATGAAGAAAAAAATTAGCAAAATATTCTTTAATATAATATCCTTTATATCCTAAAGGAATAATAAAATCATTGAATCCATAGTATGAATAAATTTTCATAATATGCCATAAAATGGGTTGGCTACCAATTTCTACCATTGGTTTTGGTTTCACAACGGTTTCTTCACTTAAGCGAGTTCCATATCCTCCTGCCAGGATGACTACTTTCATATTTTTTTCGATTTTCTTGGTTCAATTTGGTTTCAAAAATAAATATTTTATGATGCTGCTGCAATGAATCATTCTTGATTTTCTTGTTTTGTTTTAAAAATAAATTCTCTAATGAATATGCCTGCGACTAATAATACTAAAATGAGTGAACTTGCAAAGGAAACCTTTTTCCCGAGATAATATGAATCCGGCCTGAATTTAAATACGATTTCATGTTTACCTTCAGGAATAACCATGCATCTGAGTATGTAATCGGCTCTTAAAATTGGTACCGGTTCGTCATCAATATAAGCTTCCCACCCCTCGGGATAATATATTTCTGAAAATACAGCAAGTTGTTTTGAATTGGTTCTTGTCGTATAAATTAATTGATTGGGGGCATATGACTCTAAAACAATAGATGCATTTGTGTCTTTGTTGAATGCTATTGATTTAAGGTGCTTTTGAAATTTTTTATCAATCACAGCCGAATGGTCGGGCTGGATATTACCCAACGTGTTAATTTCTTCATCAGCTCCTTCTACAATTTGATAATCATCCACGAACCATGCATTCCCAAATCGATGTTGATTTAATACAGGGGGTGATTTTGGATTGATTATAATGTATTTCGTGTTTAACATGTTCAAAACATTTTGCTGTTTTAACACGTTATCCATTTTTTCTTTCGTGTATCCCTGCCTGAATACCTGAATAATATTTTCAATATTAGAAAATATATAAAAATCGGCCAACTCTTGGTATCTCTGCAATTTAGCACCATGGTATCCACCAATTGAATTATGAAAATATGATGCCCTCGCACTATTAAAAGGCCTGGTTGTCAAGTCCAGTACTCTAAACTCTTCAGCATGATCATTTAAAATAAACCTGTCGGCTCGTGTAAGCTTAAACGGTTGTTTTATTTCTTTTTTAGGCCCGAAATTATCATCATTCAGATAACGTTTATTTATTGGCCACATATCGACTAAAAACAAAACCCCTAATAATACAATGGTTGAATTAGTTTTAATCTTTTGTTTAAATGAAAGCCAAACCAAACCTGCAGCTAAAATAACAAAAATAAATGACCTGAATGCATCGGCACGTAAGAGCATTTTCCTGTCGTTTCTTAACGCTCGAGCCAACTCATTTGGTAGCGCGTTATCTGAATTTGACATGAAGTTATCCGTGATTCCGGGTAACAGTGTATAAAGTAACGTGATACCACCTATAATATATACAGAGTATTTAAATGCATTTTTAAATTTTTCTTTATCTACCCGTCCCAGGATAATTTCACGTATACCAAGCATAGCAAGGAGTGGAATGGCAAATTGAACAATAACTAAAATGGATTTTGTATCTCTGAATTTACCATACCCGGGAAAATAATCAATCATAAAACTTGTTAACCACATGATATTTTTTCCCCATGATAATATAACTGAAATGATAATTATTGTTAATAACCACCATTTTATTTTACTCCTGACAATGAATAATGATAGGAAGAAAAAGAAAAATACAACAGCACCTAAATAAATTGGCCCGGATGTAAAAGGTTGAGAGCCATGATATGCTCTTATCTGGTTAACATACCTGTTGGCTTGTTGGGGGGGCATTTGTTTTAACATTTTAAACGAGGTAGAATTTTCTGATATTTCTTTTGGAGAGGACATCCCACCTTTAAAATTAGGTATTAAAAATGTCAGGGTCTCATCAATTCCATAACTCCATTGCGTAATGTAATCTTTGCTCAATCCTTTATCTCCCAGTTTTCCTTTTTTCCGGGAGAGTTCAGTGCCTCCACGCATCGAATATTCTCCATATTCATACGTGCGCCATAATTTTCCAAAATTTGAACCTATGGCCAAAATAGCAGCAATAAATAATACCGCGGATGCCCTTGAAAAATGAGCCATGTTTTTTTCATTATTTTGTTTGACAAATTCAAATAAAATAAACAACCCTATGGCTATAGCTGTATAATATGTTATTTGCGGGTGAAACGAGAATAGTTGCAATCCAAGAAACAATGCAGTGATAGCTCCACCTATCAGCATGTGTCGCCTGTATGCCATATAAACCCCGGCAATAATTGGTGGCATATAAGCTATGGCTTCGGTTTTAGATGTGTGGCCGGCAGACATTAATATAAAAATATTGGATGTAAATGCAAATGCAATGGCTCCCGGGATACTCAGCCATGGATTTACCCCAAAAGCCAGTAAAGTAATATAAAAACCAAGTAAACAAATAAACAAATAACTCCCCGGACGTTCTCCTATTTTTAAAAGATTATCAACAAACCAGACAAGATTAGCATTGGATTTTACAGAAATCAAAAAAGCCGGCATACCACTAAAAGCACGGTTTGTCCATAATGCTTCATTCCCTGTTCGTTCCCTGAAATCTTGAACTTCCTTGGACATGCCTTTGAATTGCTGGATATCACCCATTTGCAATCTCTTTCCTTCAAGTAAAGGAGAACAATAAATGTATGAAACAATAAGAAAAAAAATGATGGCAATTAAATGCGGAATGATATGATTAAATTTTTTCATAGGTTTATATTTAATTTTTAATGGTCAGTTGGAGCAGATCAAGATTAATATTTTGACAACGTGTCATCTCGATAATGTTTGTCTTAATGCACGCTAATTTCGTTACACCGTGCCTCAAAATTGCTCATTTACGCCAGCAAACTAAACATTTTGAGCTTCGCGCGCCTTGTTATCTAACATTATGGCAAACACCCGACTTTATAGACCGTCTCTAAACAGACTGCCAAAAATCAACCGGTACGTGACAAAATTTTAGTCATGGATCGTTTCATATTGTTTTCAATTTTTTGTCCAAATATAACGATTATTATCTTTTTTTCGATGAATAAAGAGAATAGAATTAAACATTGCAATGGTACAAGAATCATAAAGGGTAAAGCCATGTTTATTGTACCATCAATTTTTTGTAATAACGATTTTTCCCGTTTTCAATTAATATAACATAGGTTCCCGAAGAAATATCTTTTAAGTTTATTCCCAAATCATCCATTCCTTCTACACGCATTTTTGAGATGATTTTTTCACCATATAAATCCAGAATTGACAAGTATTTTGACTTTGCTGGCAGGTTAATATTAACATGATTATCTGCAGGGTTTGGATAAATATTGAATGTATGGTTATTTGTTTTATCATCCATTATTGAAGTACCTGTATTTATGATAATGTCTATACTACCTGTATTGGAATAGATTGGAATTAGATATGCTTTTTCGGGGGATGATGCACTTACATAATATGTAGAAGGGAAAAATACCATTTTGAACGATGGAATGGCTTGAATATAATAATTTCCTCCTTTAATACCTGTAAAAGTAAAATCGCCAAAACTTATATTTACTGTATCCATATTATAACAATAACCATTACTATCTTTGCGAATCAAAACCACTCGCCCACTATATATTAAAGAGGAATCAGGCGTATATACCTGTCCACTTAATTTATAACGAGGCTCCCTGCTATATGTATAGGTAACTATAATTTCATGTGTAATGGTATCGTAAGGATGAACGGAAGTGGGCCCGTGTACAATAAGCTTAACCATATATGAACCGGTAGATGCATACATATGATGAGGTGACATTTCTGTTGATGTGGTACCGTCTCCAAAATGCCATATTACATCTTTCACCGGACCTGCAGAATTATTTGAAAAATATACATCATAATTATCATCGTAGTAAATAAAATCAGCTGAACAGGGAGTTGTATCCAATATTTCAATGGAATCGCAATAATAATGAGAACATATATGATTTTCATCTTCTGCATATAAACAGATTATATATTTGCCAGGAAATTGATATGCATGTTCCGGATTTTGTTCCTCTGACACATATCCGTCACCAAAACTCCAATGCAAAAAAGACAGGTTATCTGGAGACGTATTATTAAATGAATACGTATAGTTTTCGACATGTTGCGCATTAAACGAGGCCGAACACCCGGGCATGGTAATGAATATATCCTTACATATTGTATCAATGCATGATAAATCATCTGAAATAATTGAAAGACATACTCTATAAATTCCTGTATCCGGAAAACGATAAGAAAAATTTGCTTTTGTAGCAGTCAGTGAATCATTAATATACCAGTTTCTTGTATGTGGCTCCACTTTAATATCTACCAATGATGTATCATAAAAATAACCTATATAAAACGAATCAATAACATAACCATATCTTGCAATGCATTGAGATGAAGCATAAGATTGAAACAATAACGGTAAAATTAAAACAATCCAAATTTTTTTGTTAATGTTATGCATGATATTCATTTTAATATAATTCAAAATTACAGAATTATATTAAAATATGAATTCATGTTAAGAGCTTTTTTAAAAAGCTGTGAGCTAAAATCAATTATACTCCTTTTAATTATTGCTGTTTGATAATCAACTTTTTTTTATACAACCCGTTTTTATCATTCACCAACATAAAATAAATACCATTTCCTATCCCTGAACAATTAATTATGGTATTTTTTTCAATATTTTTATTAATCAACACTTTACCCGATTGATTATACATTTTAACATGAGCGGTTTGGCTGACTTCAACATACAAATTATCATGAACAGGGTTCGGATAAATATTAACACCAGGTATCTTTTTAGTTTTTTCATAGCTTAACTCATTTCTTTCAGCAAGTTGAATATCTATGCCTCCTGTATTTAATGCAACAGGTAATCTATAAGAACTCTCTATTGTTACAGCATCAACATAATATGTCGTTAAATATTTTTCATCTGCCGGGACTGCTTTGATATAATAATCTCCACTGTCCGCTTTTAACAAAAATGATCCGTTTATTGTATTAAAAGAATCAACATTATAATAATTATCTAAGGAGTCTTTTTTTATCAATACAATTTGAACATCACTTGTATAAATATTATTCCCTGCATAAATATGCCCTTCAATATTATATAAAGGTTTTCTGCTATAGGTATCGATATCAATCTGAACTTGTCTCGCTATTGTATCAATAGGAATTAATGAACTGACTCCCTGAACAATAAGAACCACTGGATAGACTCCTGTACTGGAATATGTATGATAAGGTGATGTCTCTGTGGATGTATTGCCATCTCCAAAATCCCATAAATAATTCTCTACAGGCCCTGAAGATGTATTTGTAAATTGCACGTTATAATTATCATCATCATATATAAAATCTGCTATGCATGGGGTCGTATCCAGCACGCTAAGTGTATCACAATATTGTTGTGAACATATTTTATACATATCTTCCGAGCTTAGACAAACCTGGTAAACGCCCGGAATTTGATACGTGTGTTGTGGGTTTTCATCTGTTGATGTTTGACCGTCACCAAAGTCCCAGAGCCGGGTTCTTAAATCATCAGACGACATATTTGTAAACGAATATGTATATCCCTCGATATGTTGTGAAGTATAAGAAGTATAACAATCAGGTGCAGTAATTCTTATGTTTTTACAAATTGTGTCGCTGCACCAACCATTGGTTGTAATCACGAGACAGACATTGTATGTCCCTGTATCTGGAAAAATATATGTAAATATTTCCTGAAAATTTGCCAATGAATCATTAATAAACCACATCCATGAATTAATATTGTCTGATGAATCAATGTATGATGAGTCAGTAAAATGCACTTTAAATACTGAATCTGTTTGATATATAAATTGTGCCGTACATTGTGAATATGCTAAATAATGAAATGATATAAGCAGAAAACCAATAAGAAAAAATCTTTTTCTCATCATCCTATGAATTTAAAAAAATAAACAGAAATCAGATGAACTGAGAAAGGGAAAAATCACGATAAAAAGTACTGTCATCTGATTTCTGTCATATATTTACCTTTACTATTTATTTAATTACCAATTTTTTAGTGAATATTCCTTTGTGGTTGTTAACAACCACAATATAAATACCCGGTGCCATCCCGGAACAATTGATTGTTATTTGTTCATCAATTTGCATACAAACTTTCTTTTCCCCTGTTGGGTTAAAAATTGTTAAATCAGATGCTTCACTAACGCTTATTTTTACTACATCACTTACCGGGTTCGGATGCATAATAAATTCATGTTGTCTTGAATTTTTCTGTATAACCTGAACAGGTCCGTCAACCACTGTTATCGTTTGCGTTTCGGAATTTGAGCATTCATTGGCATCCGTATA
>CAYFQI010000102.1:0-9040 GCA_964345135.1 uncultured Bacteroidales bacterium | reverse complement strand
CACACGCGCATGATTATAAAAGGTTCTACTACGCTGAGCTGCCGGATAAAAAAAACAGATAAACCCAATTTAACTCAATTAACTCAATCAACTCAATCAACTCAATCAACTCAATCAACTTAAAAACTTAAAAACTTAGAAACATAAAAACTTAGAAAAATAAACAGATGAAATAAATACATTTTATTATGTTTTTATTGTTCTAACAAAAAATAATCGTTAATTTTTTTAAAATTATTTTTTTCTAAGATAAAAAGTATTTATTTCGTATCATCAATAAATGATAAACTAATGAGATTATTAAAAACAATGGTAACCGGGGTGATATGTTTTTTGGGATTGTTTTATTCTATAAAAGCAGAAGAAACTGTTGCAAAAAAAACAATCAGCGGGTATATTATAGATAAAAAAAATGGAGAAAAGTTAATAGGCGCCACGGTATATATCCAGGAACTTAAAACAGGAACATCTTCTAATTTATATGGTTTTTATTCAATAAGTTTACAGCCCGGGGCTTATCATTTGGAATATTCGTATGTTGGTTATACAAGTATTAAGAAAACAATCAATCTCCAGGAAGATAAAACGATGAATGTTGAATTGGCTCCGTCAGCAAAAGAAATTGAAGAGGTAAGGATTGAAGCCAGGCGAAAAAACGAAAATATTGTAAGCACCGAAATGAGCGTAAATAAGTTGGAAACCAAAAAAATAAAACAAATACCAGCATTACTGGGAGAAGTGGACGTGATCAAAGCAATCCAGTTGCTCCCGGGTGTTCAAACAGCTTCAGAGGGGTCATCAGGGTTCAATGTAAGGGGTGGTGCAATGGATCAAAACCTGATTTTACTAGATGAGGCCCCGGTGTATAATGCATCTCACCTGATGGGTTTTTTCTCTATTTTCAATAATGATGCTGTTAAAAATATTGAGTTATACAAAGGATATATCCCGCCCAGGGCGGGCGGTAGGCTCTCTTCACTCCTGGACATCAGGATGAAAGAAGGAAATAAAAAAGAATTCAAGGTAACCGGGGGCATCGGGATACCTGTTTCGAGCCGGTTGACCGTGGAAGGGCCTATTATAAAAGATAAAACCTCGTTTATTGCTTCCGGTAGACGAAGCTACGCAGATCTTCTGCTGCCTTTAGCAAGCGATACAAATTTACATGATTTGAAATTGTTTTTTTATGATTTTAATGCAAAGGTAAATCATACCATCAATCAAAATAACCAAATCTTTTTATCCGGGTATTTTGGAAGAGATATTTTTAAAAGTGAATTTGCCAGGACAGAATTTGGTAACCAAACCCTCTCTTGCCGATGGAATCATTTATTTTCAAAAAAAATATTCAGCAATCTCACGTTTATACGGAGTAAATATGACTACCAGTTAGGTGCCACATGGCTTGATGATATATCGTTTTTATGGACGTCGAATATGACGGATTATAGTCTTAAAGCAGATTTCACTCATTATTTAAATCCGCAAAATACATTTAAATATGGAGTACACTCCATTTTGCATAATTT
Organism: uncultured Bacteroidales bacterium; assembly: GCA_964345135.1. Taxonomy (GTDB): domain Bacteria; phylum Bacteroidota; class Bacteroidia; order Bacteroidales; family JBBRXJ01; genus CAYMKE01. Next base: position 7,511 of record CAYFQI010000102.1, on the reverse strand, counting down.
TGATCCCGGGTTGATTGAAAGTTCAGGAGAAGGTAATTTTTTAGCTAAAATAGAACTTCCTTTAAGCAAGGCACTTGAAAGCGGTATTTATTTCTCTAACCACCATGAAATATCCGAAAATATTAAATTGGATTATGGTATCCGGTATTCCTTTTATTCAAACATTGGGAAAGAAACAATTTATGATTATGAAAGCTATTATTCAGGGTCAGATAAATTATATCAGCCAGTTGATACCACTGTTTATAATAATTGGGATTTTTATCATTTATACCATGCACCTGAACCCAGGTTTGCCCTGAACTATATATTCAATGAACGTTCATCTGTTAAGGCCAGTTATACCCGAACACTTCAATATATTCATTTAGCCAGTGTTTCTACAGCCGGGACGCCTTTAGATATATGGTTTTCATCGAATCCTAATATCAAACCCCAAAAAGCAGATCAGTATACCATAGGCTACTTCAGGAATTTTTTTGATGACATTTTAGAGACTTCAATAGAAGTATATTATAAAAAAATGCATGATGTGATTGATTTTCGGAATGATGCACAATTGCTTTTAAATAAACACCTTACTGGTGAATTAAGGTTTGGTGAAGGCGAAGCGTATGGTATTGAATTCCTTTTCAGGAAATCGTTAGGTAAGCTCACGGGCTGGTTAAGCACTACATTGTCCAGAACCTTCAGGGATATCCCTGAAATTGCAGAAGACCCGTTTCCCGCACCGTATGATAAGCCGGTGAGTTCATCGCTTGTCTTGAGTTATGAGTTATTTGAAAGAATGACTTTTTCATGTAATTTTGTTTATTCAACTGGACGTGCAGTGACGTTTCCAACAGGTAAAGCAAGCTATGGAGGAGTTGTGGTACCGATTTATTCTGGCCGCAATACATACAGGTATCCTGATTATCATCGCATGGATATAGCACTCACTTTAAAAGGGAAAGAAAATCCTGACAGATTTTGGCATGGGGAATGGAACTTTTCAATTTATAACGTGTATAACCGGCATAATGCCTGGGCCATTAACTTTGTCCCGGATGAAGACAACCAAAATATGATTCATGCTGAAAAGACCTATTTATTCCCAATCATTCCTTCTGTAACGTATAATTTTAAATTTTAAGCCATGAAAAAATATGCCATATTCAATATACTGTTAATTTTTTTATTTGCATGGGGCATCTATTCTTGTACCGAACAGATGGAGATTGAACTGGATGATGAACAAACACGGTTGGTTGTATATGGAACATTAAGCACCGACACTACAATTCACACGGTTAGATTATCCGAAACAAGCAATTATTTTGATGAATCAAAACCACCTGCGGTTTCTGGAGCAGACGTTAAAATTGAAGGGACGGACGGGACCGTGATAAGTCTTCACGAACGTTCCGGTGAACCGGGAGTGTATGATACAGATTCTAATACGTGTGGCAAAATAGGGGTTGCCTATACATTATTCATTAATAATGTTGATATAGATAATGATGGTGAAAAAGAAACATACCAGGCTACCGACTCCATTCGGCCAATAGGGGTAGCAGACTCTGTTAAATTACTATATTTTGAGAATTCATTCGTTCAATTATGGCAGGTTCACCTGTTTGCAGAAGAACCCCCGGGAAAAGATTATTATTTATTTAAATTGCATTTGAACAATCAGTTATATACAGACACCCTCACTGAAATCGTAGCTGCAGACGACCAGTTCTTAGACACCATCAGCAGGAAAACAGGGGTGCCTGTGCAATCATTATTAAGTGATATGACAGAACCTTTTGATGTAATCACATTTGAACTAAACTCCATTACTGAACAGTACTATTATTTCTTCATGCAATTACAGGATGAAGTTGGGGGGCAAAGCCCATTCAAAGGGCCGCCCTCGAATGTAATAACAAATCTAAATAACGGGGCCATCGGTTTTTTTGGAACTTATTCAACAGACAAAACAAGCACTCTTGTACCATTCAGGCCCTGGAGAAATTATGAGTTGTATTGAAGTACTACCCTATCGGCTAAGCGAGAGCTAAGTCTTGCAAATCGTTCTGTATTTTTTTGTATAAATACAGGTAAGAATGTATCGTGTTTTTATAAAAAACTAAAATTTATCATACAGTTAATTTAAATTGTTATAAATTTGACATTTTAATATTTATTAATAATTTATAATCAATGAAAAAGACAAATTTAATATTCATAGTGTTATTCCTGTTCTTTACAATAAATGGATTTTCACAACCTGATTTTTACGTGGATAGTGCTGCTGCTGGCACCCAAAATGGCACAAGCTGGGCAAATGCCTTTGTTACACTACAGGATGCGTTGACTGCATCCTCTTCCGGCGATGTGATATGGGTTGCCAATGGAACTTACTATCCTGACGAAGGGGCAGGGCAAACTGACAATACATTATCATCTACATTCTTTATCAAATCGGGTGTTAAAGTGTACGGGGGATTTGCAGGAACAGAAACCCAGTTAAACCAGCGAGACATTACCGGGAACAAAGCCATATTGAATGGCGACATAGATGGCGATCAGAGTTTTAGCGGGAATGCTTATCATGTTGTAAAATTTGACCGTGCCAGTGATCAAACAGTACTGGATGGCTTTGTTATTACCGGGGGATATGCCAATGGGGATGCTTTTTTGCATGATGAAGACGGTGGCGGAATATTCAATATTAATGGCGGATCCGGGCTAACAAGCAGTAATCCCAAAATAAGTAACTGCATTATAACAGGAAATATGGCAAAAATGAATGGTGGTGGAATCTACAATTCTTCCACTACTTATGACACTTGCTTCGCGAAAATAATTAACTGCTTAATCTCCGGGAATAAGGCAGCATTTGGCGGTGGAATTTATAACGTTGCAACACAGGGATATTGCAAACCCGAAATCATTAATTGTATTATTGCAGGTAATAATACAGGAGGATTTGGCTATGGTGCAATCTATAATAGCGGACATGATGGTACATGTTGTCCCTCAATAGTAAATTCTATTATTTGGAATAACCACCACAATAGCACATGGGGACAGATATATAATTATAATTCAAACTGTTTGATATCATACTGTAATATTGAGCATAGTGGTGGAAGCAGTAACTGGAACACGAATTTTGGTACAGATGACGGGAACAATATTGAGGCAACCCCATATTTTGTTGATGCTATTTCATACACCCAGGCACCATTTACAAATGGTGATTTCCACGTGTTTAACGGTTCTCCCTGCATCAATTCCGGCAATAACAGCATTGTAACTGAGACATATGATCTGGATGGCGAAACCCGTATCCAGAATACCACTGTTGACATGGGGCCTTATGAAGGAGGCGAGACAGTGATTGCACCAGGTATACAGTCTGATAGCATATTATCCAAAACATCTGAAAAACGGGTTACAATTTCCTGGCAAAGAGGCAATGGCGATTTTGTCGCATTGTTCATGCGACAGGGAAATTCAGGTACACCAGCTCCTGTCAATAATACAACTTATACCTCGTCAACCACTTTTGGCACCGGTTCGCAAATAGGGTCAACAGGTTGGTATTGTATATATAATGGAACAGGCACAGGAATAACCATTAACGGTTTATCTCCATTGACAACATACCGGGTAATGGCATGTGAATACAATGGATTGCCGGGGTATGAAAAATATTTTACAACCACTAATATCCAAAACCCTGTAAATACTACCACAACCAATATCACCAGGTATTATGTTAAAGCTTCCGTAAGCGAAGGCGGTGCCGGGAATGAATGGGCTGTTGCATATAAATACTTGCAAAATGCCATTCATGATGCCGGGACAGGAGATACCATATGGGTAGCTAAAGGCACGTATTATCCTGATCAAGGAGATGGCCTTACAGGTGATGACAGGTATGAATCATTTGTTATTGATAAAGACATCGAAATATATGGTGGGTTTAATGGCGATGAACAATTAATTAGTGAACGAATCCCTTTATCCAACACCAGTTACCTGGATGGTGATATAGATAAAAATGGCAATAAAGATAATAATGCGTATCATGTTGTGAAATTCAGCGGTGTTAGCAGCCAATGCTTATTTGACGGGTTTACAGTACAAGGAGGTAATGCCAGTCATACCGGTACAGATATCCATAAATACGGTGCCGGTATATATTTTGATGGCGCGGGTTTTGGAAATACTTGCAACCCGGTGGTCTCAAATTGTATTATCCGGGAAAATTACACGTATAGTTCTGGTGGACGGGGAGCAGGGATGTATTTTTATGGTGCGGATGGAACATGTAATGCACGGGCCATCAATTGCAAAATTATTGGAAATGATGCAGGCAACGGTGGCGGAGTGTATGTGAATGACTGTGACCCCGTGTTTATAAATTGTGTAATGAGTGGGAATGATGCTTCTGCTGGCGGCGGTGTTTATAATCATCCTGAAAGTGGTAGTTGTGCCCCTCAATACATTAACTGTAATATTGTCGGGAATAATGCAAGCTCAGGAAGTGCTGTATACAATCATAAAGGCAGCGGAACATGCAGCCCTGAATTTAAAAATACTATTATTTATTATAATTCAGGCATTAATAAAATCAATAACTATTTAGGCCCCACTCCAACATATGCGTATTGCAATATTAGCGGGTCTGGTGGCAGCGGGACGGGATGGAACCCCGATGTAGGAACCGATGGAGGAAATAACATAGATAGTATCCCTTTATTCAATCATGTTCCAAATTTTGTGCAAGCCCCGGTAACGAATGGAGACTTACGCCTGATATCCGGTTCACCATGCATCAATACAGGCAATAACGATTATATTACTGTAACATACGATCTTTTATTTGAGACACGTATCCAGGAAAGTATAGCAGATATGGGAGCCTATGAAGGTGAGACAACTCAACCGGTCATCTATGTTGACAGCGCAGCAACCGGGAATAATGATGGGACATCGTGGGATGATGCATTTACCAAATTAAAGGATGCCCTGAAAAACGCTACATCCGGCACACAGATATGGGTGGCAAAAGGCACGTACTACCCGGATGAAGGGCAGGGAATTACCGATGATAACCGGACATCGTATTTTAGTATTCCTAATGGAACGGATGTATATGGAGGATTTAGCGGGACTGAAACATCATTGGAACAACGACAACAATATACACCCATTACAGTTTTAAGTGGAGATATTGATCAAAGTAATGATACTGCTGGGAATGCGTATCACGTGATTGCCATTGACAACCCATTTATCAAAACAACAATTGATGGGTTTATTATTCAGGATGGAAATGCCAATGGTTCAGTTACAGAAACGAATCGTGGCGGGGGTATCTATAATGACATGTTTGATGTTCTGGAAGCACCTGTCACTATATCCAACTGTATTATACAGGAGAATAATGCCAAATCCATGGGTGGTGGTATTTATAATTATGGAAACAGTAAAACAAGCCCATCAATAGTCAATTGCGCAATTAAAGGGAATACAGGAAGATATGGAGGTGGAGTCTATAATAATACCAATACAAAGATTAAAAATTGTTTAATAAGCGGAAACCAGGCCGAAGATGGGGGCGGTATCTATAATAGTATAAGTACAGAAACAAACCTTAAAGTTGTTAATACAACGCTGAGTGCAAATCATGCCACTTCTAACGGGAGTGCTATTTCGATTTTCGAGATGTCTCCTTCTTTTGCAAAAACATACATTATAAATAGCATCATCCGGGGTAACACAATAGCTCCCGGAGCAGTTTATTTTACCCCGTTTGGCGGTATACCAGAGTATACTCATTGCAATGTTATGGGGTCAGGAGGCAGTGCTGCATGGAATACCGATTTTGGAACAGATAATGGCTTTAATATAGATATGAACCCGCTGTTTTATCATACACCTGATACTAATAGTATTCCCACGATTGCAGGGGATTTTCATCTGCAATCAAATTCTCCCTGTATTAATAAAGGAGTGAATGATTCAATAAGCCTTTTATTTGATTTGGATAACAAAGAACGTGTTATGAATGATACCATTGATATGGGATGTTATGAAACCGATGATGTAGCACCTTTGGGACATACTATAACTATAGATCAGGCATATATCAACAGTCAAAACCAGGAAAATATTAGTTTTTTAATTTCTGGTGGTGAGCTTGGTACGGTGTGTATGTATGACTTTGAAGATGCCAGCGGCAAATCTGTCCGTGATTCTGTTCCGGTGTCAAATGCCAGTCAACGTGTACAACCTATAAACCTAAGCGGACTTGACGAAGGAAGTATTTATGTCAGCATATACCTGAAAGATACCATGAATAATATGAGTACCCTATTTCTGGATACCCTTTCTAAAGACACACGGGTACCTGAATTATATTCGGTTTCAATTGATCAAGATACCATAACAGCTTTCAACAGCCATGATTTTAGTTTTACATTTTCTAATGCTGAAATAACGTCAACATATGTGTTTGAATTTTCTGCATATGCTATAGATACTATTATTCGTGATAGTGGTATAATATCCCAGGCAAATCAACAAATAACCGGCATTGACATTAGTCCTCTGGGCAATAACCCGGTCATGTTAAAGGCCACGCTCACAGACACCCTGTATAACGTGGGAGATACAGTAAATGATTATCTTGCTTTCAGATTAAAAATTCAAACAGATTCTGTTATTTCTTGCTATGCCTATTCAAATGGCATGGTAACTGCCCTTGCGGAATACGGGGTTCCCCCGTATAACTATCAATGGGATACTGATACAATGAGTACTGTTGCAACCATCAGCGGCCTCCCGGCTAACAGGATGTTTCATGTTACTGTAACCGATTCACGAAGCAATACTGAACAAGATAGTATTCTTTTAAATGAGCCGGACTCATTGGCCATCATGGCAAATTATCCGGGACAGGCAATATGCTGGAAACATACTGTTGGCTATATTGACATTGATATTACCGGGGGAACTCAACCCTATAATTATTATTGGAGCAATGGAGAAAATACATGCGATCTGTCAGGTGTTAAAGCAGGCAATTATACTGTAACAATAAATGATTCAATGAATTGTACAGCTTTTGGGACGTATTTTATTGATTCCCTGCTTCCTTACAGCCAGGAAGAAATATGCATGCTTACCATTGATGAGTTGACCGGGAAAAACATGATTGTATGGGAAAAAACACCTGACTATGGCACGGCCGGATACACTGTTTATAAGGAAGGTAATCAATCAGGGCAATATGATTCTATCGGGTATATCCCGTTCGACAGTGTAACCGTATGGATAGACCATACTTCGATACCGGAACAACAACAAGACCTCTATAAAATATCCGTTGTAGATTCTTGTGGTAACGAGTCAGCCAAATCTTTGTACCATAAGCCGATCTTTCTCCAGTTTTCAAATGGGCAATTGGCATGGCAGGAATATGAAATAGAAGGGGGCAGTGATATCGGATTTGTCTCGTACATTATTTA
>CAYFQI010000101.1:0-9078 GCA_964345135.1 uncultured Bacteroidales bacterium | reverse complement strand
AAAATTATATAACAGTATGGCATTACCCTATGAATCCGAGAAATCTCCGGTTTGGACTTTCATGGAATTTTTATGATTAATATTATATAATTTTAATTATTTTAGCTGTACTAAAATATTATTAGAGTAATCAACTGATCATGTCCGTTTAAAATGAATTTTAATTATTTAAATATATTGAAATATATTATTTTATTTCTTTTTGGGGTTGTATTGATAACAGCTTGTGGAGGAAAAAATGATAAGAAAAAAAACCTCTTACCAAGTCATCTTCAAAAAGTTATAGAACACGGCAAATTAAGAGCTGTTACAGATTATAATTCAATCAATTATTTTATTTATCGCGGTACCCCTATGGGATACCAGTATGAACTTTTGAAAGAACTTGCAGATCATTTGGGTGTAGAGCTGGATCTAAAAGTAGCAGACGGACTGGAAGATAGCTTTAAGATGCTTGAAAATGGGAAAACAGATTTGCTTGCTTTTAACTTAACTATAACAAAAGAAAGAAATAAACGCATTGATTTTACTGTACCAATTTTACAAACCCACCAGGTTCTTGTGCAACAAAAACCAGAAAATTGGAGAAAATTAAAAAAAGAAGAAATGAACATCGGTATCATCCGCAACCAATTAAATCTTGCAGGTGAGACCATTTATGTTCAGGAAAATTCATCACATGCACAACGACTGAAAAACCTTTCAGAAGAAATAGGTAACCGGATAAACATCATAGAAGTACCTATGGTTGTTGAGGAACTTATAAAGCTGGTTGCAAAAGGAAATATTAAATATACCATTTGTGATGAAAATGTTGCAAAAGTAAATAAAACATATTATCCGAATATTGATGTCCAAACCGCCATAAGCTTCCCCCAGCACATTGCCTGGGCTGTTGATAAAAATTCCAATGAATTACTGAATATTGTGAATCACTGGTTACTTGATTTTAAAAAAACATTAAAATATAAACTGATTTATAATAAATATTTTAAAAACAGGAAATCGGTTATTCGTGTAAAAAGTGATTATTATACGATTGCCAGCGGTAAAATCTCTCCTTATGATGAACTCTTTAAAAAATACAGTAAAATTATGGGTTGGGACTGGCGGTTGTATGCTTCAATGATCTACCAGGAATCCCGTTTTAATCCAAACGTAAAATCATGGGCTGGAGCATTTGGTATTGCACAGTTAATGCCTGAAACAGCAGTTAGATACAATGTAACTATCGAATCGCCCGTGACTTCTCAATTATGGGCATCTGCTAAATTTATCAAATGGTTGGATTTAAAATTAAAAGATAAAGTAAAAGATGATAAAGAGCGCATTAAATTTATTTTAGGTGCTTATAATGTGGGGTTAGGGCATATACTTGATGCCAGGCAATTAGCAAGAAAGTATGGCAAAAACCCGAAAATATGGGATGAAAATGTAGCCTTTTTTCTTTTAAATAAATCAAAACCGGCTTTTTATAAAGACCCAGTGGTACGTTATGGGTATTGCAGAGGAGAAGAGCCTTATAATTATGTAAAAGAAATTTTAAGACGATTTGATCATTATAAAAATATAATAGAAGAACAGAAAGAGCAGGAAGAATAATTTTCGGTGTACTTTCAAAAGTAAAACCCTCTGCCATAGTTTTTAACACCAAAAATTGCTAACACGTTGTCTAAGTTCACAATAAATATAATAAAACACTATTTAATTAACGTGTATCTAAATCCCAATTTAAGTCCAAATGTACTGAACGGGTAATATTTTTTTAATTCTTTCCGGGGTTTTGAATCAAGAGGGCTATTTTCTTCATCATAAGAATAATGATCTACAAATTCTATTTCCTTTTCATGTCGTGTCATATCAGGCAATCTATTCTTGCCATCTATATTATGTTTTATTAATTCCCCTTTAGAGGGTGCATACGAAACATTTACTGTATTCAATTCTCCAAAAACAAAAAATTTTTCAGGCAAGAGTATCACATTTCCCCCCAGGCTACCATCAATTCCCAAAGACAACCCGCCTGTATATTTCCATTCGCTGTGTTTATTAAAAAAAGGTGACTCAATATGATGTTTAATCACCCCATGTACTGCAATTAATCCGAATTTAGCATATATATCTACTCCCTTAAATTCTGTTTCCAAAATAAATGAAGTCGTGTATCCAAATAAATGAACATAATAATAATCGCTTCTTATATTATGATAACAACTACATATTATTGTATCATCCTCCTCCTGACAGATTTCTGATTGTTGATCAGTATCAGGAAGACAATCTCCAAAAAATCCCACAAACCCTACCTCAACACCTATATTTTCAGTAAACATATACCCCAAAGATACACCTAAATTAAATCCTTGCCCTAATGAAATGCTTCTTTGATTATAACTATATTCTTCATCACAATAATTATAATCATAAAACTCTTCAAAATCTTGTTTGCTGATACCAAACCCAAATCCTACATCTATGTCGGTATAAAATTCCTGGGAACACAACATTGTTATATTACACCAGGTAACGATAAATAATAAAATGGGATTTCGTTTTTTCATTTTGTTTAACATTTATTATTATGTTTTACTTTTCAATTAACAAATATATTAAATTATTTAACATCTATAGACTCAATACTCAAACCTGCTGATGATATTAGTGAATTAAAAAAGCCACGACAGGCATTATCCATCGTGGCTTCGCGTTTCAATAATGTTATATTAAATATTCAATCTTCCATGTTTTTTTGCATAAACTGGACGCGTTCAAATGCAGCAGTATTGGCTTTATTTTTGGACAGTTTGCCTTGGAATTGGCTGACTGAACCATAATTGTTTTCATTCATCCATTGTTCCAGTCCGCTGAGTATTTCTTTAATGTAGGTAAATCCGTTGTTATAAAGTGTAGAACACACCATTGTAGCAGAAGCACCGGATAACAATTGTTTGATCACACCCGTGTGGTCATGTATCCCGGTACTGGCAGCCAAGTCACACCCGATGTTATGTCCTGAAAGGATACCTACCCATCTCAATGAACTTGTGATTTCATTAGGGCTGCTTAAATATTTATCAGCTATCACACGTTCTTTTTCAATGTCAACATCAGGGCGGAATTCCCGGTTAAACAAAATCAGCCCGTCTGCCCCTGCTTTTTGGAGCGCATTAGCCAATTTAATCAGGTTTGTATATGATTTCCCCAATTTTACAGCCACCGGAATATTACAATAATTCTTTACATTCTCCACCAATTCTACGATGATGCCTTCGATTAGCCGGCAGTCCATATCAACATCTTCTGGGATCATAGTAGAAACATTCAACTCAATGGCATCTGCACCCGCTTCTTCCAATTGTTTGGAAAACTGAATCCATTCCTTACTGTGAATACAATTTACACTCGCAATGACAGGGATAGAAACTTCTGCTTTAGCCTGCCTGATCAATTCCAGATATTGCTCTACACCTTGTGGCTTTGAGATATTTTTTACAAATTCGGCAGCGTCAGGATACCAAAAATACATGTCATTGGGTTCAATTTTAGCATCAATGTCTGCCAGTATTTGTTCTTCAAAAATAGATTTAAGCACCACAGCACCTGCTCCATATTCTTCGATTTTTTTAATGTTATTAATATCATCGGTAAGGCCTGAGGCACTCACGATTAAGGGGTTCTTTAATGATAATCCTAAATAATTCGTTTTTAAGTCCATGGTTCTATTCTGTTTTGGTTTATACATTTTTTTCACAATTCATTCACAGAACTTTTTAATATTGCTTTATGAAAAAGTTCCGGATTGAATATTGCTTGTTTAATAAAAGCTACAGCTTTTCCCAAATTCTTTGATGCTTTCGCTGTCATCTCTTTCTGAAACTCCCACTCATAACCCTTTATATGAATAAGGTATGTTAGAGGATTATGATTATAAATTTTCTGAGACAAATCAAGCAAAAAACCGGGTGATACGCTGTGCATTGTGAATTCGGCTTTAGAGGAAGGGGTTACTTGAGTACATATAAACCCATCAACATCTTCTTCAAGAGAAGCATCCACGAAAACTACAATGCTTTTATCCTGCATCTCCGCCGAATCCTCAATGTTTAATTGATAATTTGCATCAAGTGAAAGATTTGGAATCCCAATTGTTTGTTTCCATTCTTCCAGTTTGTTAATTACTTCCACTCCCACTCCATCGTCTTGTCTCCCGGGATTTCCATATCCATATACAAGAATCTTATGGTCCATTATTCAATTGTTTAAAGTTATTATATCAATAAAAAAGCCCTGCCAACGTATGAACAGGGCTTTTTATAATATTTCTTCACTTATAAAGACTTCTTATTATCTATTAAATTGTTGTTTTGATCGTAAAGCGAAATCTCCAGGGGCATTTTGCCCAGTGCATGTGTTGCACAGCTCAAACACGGATCATAAGCACGAATGGCTACTTCGACAGCATTCATCATAGGTTCGGTTATTTCGCTCTGTCCGTTCATTTGTGCTTTGGCAACATAATTCACGGCCTCATTCATAGGCTGGTTATTGTTTGTAGTAGATACAATCAGGTTGGCCATTGTGATCTGGTCATTTTCATTGATCTTATAATGATGGAATAATGTACCTCTTGGTGCTTCAAGCAATCCAACTCCTTCATTTGTTTTTTGGCCTTTAGTTACAATGTCATCCTTTTGCAGGTCGGGGTCTTCAAGTAATTGCTTGATGACTTCGGCTGAGTGTAATGTTTCGATTAACCGTGCCCAGTGAGTATGTAAGCATATTCCATTAGGCTTGCCATTAGTATACGCCTTAAAAATTTCAAATTCCTTTTGGGCTTTTGGTGTTGGAATAAAGTCGCAATTATTTAAGCGTGCCAACGGACCAACACGATACCATCCTTTTTCTGCACCCAATTCGCGCATATATGGAAATTTCATATATGACCATGGCTTCACCTCTTCTGCAATATAGTCATAATAATTTTGATAATCAACATCATTAATAATCTTATTCCCTTCATGGTCAATAGAACGAATGACGCCGTGATAGAGATCCAAAGCACCATCTTCCCTTACCAGGCTCAAATGGTTTGAAGGGAATTTAGCAAAATTATCCACAACATCTTTATTCTTGCTTTGATAATCTTTAAACAGGTCCAATGCAGCTTGTGACCATTCGATCATTTTATCAGCATTAAAATCTTCTGTTCCTTTTAAGAGGCTGTCACGTTCTTCGATGGTTAAGTTTTTATTGATTCCGCCAGGTATAGCACCCGTTCCGTGAATCTTTTTACCGGCTGTTACTTTAATGACTTCTTGGCCGAATTTCCGCATCATCACGCCTTGTACTGCCAGGTTAGTAAACTCTGGTGTCTTGGCTAATCCAATAACATTTCTTATAGCCGGGTCAGCATCAATTCCCAATAAGAAATCAGGGGCTGACAGATGGAAGAAATGTAATGCATGAGACTGGAACATTTGCCCGTAATGCATCAATCTTCTCATTTTTTCGCCGGTAGGTGTTAATCCGTTGCCTGTTCCTGCTCCTACGATTACATCCAAAGCTTTTGCAGCAACGAGATGGTGACTTACAGGACAAATTCCGCAAAGCCGTTGCACAAGTACAGGCATTTCCCAATAAGGTCGGCCTTGTACAAAACGCTCAAACCCGCGAAATTCAACAATATGTAACCGGGTTTGTTGTACCTTGTTATTGTCATCTAAATGTATTGTTACCTTACCATGTCCTTCGACACGGGTTACAGGTTCTATAGTTATCTTTTTTGACATTTTTCTTCTAAATATTTTGATTAATCAAATTTAAATACTTCATAAGGCAATTTCAATTCATCACCTGTTACTAAAGCAACCAAAGCCTCCCATATCAAATCTGCACTCGGAGGGCATCCTGGTAAATAATAATCTATTTTTACTACTTCATGGCATGGATATACTTTATCTAATAAAGTAGGTAATTCTTCATCATTGGGAATAACCTGGTTAGGATTTGCTTCTTTATCCTGAACTGTCGGGCAGTTTAAATAAGCTTCCTGCAGACATTCTTTTACAGGCAATCCGTTACGTATTGCCGGGAGGCCTCCCATAATTGCACACTCTCCAACAGAGATAAGAATTTTACAATTTTTACGGAAGTCCTTTAATACATGTACATTTTCATCATTACAGCATCCACCTTCAATCAATCCGATATCACATTTTCGTGTAAATTTTTTGATATCATCTATAGGTGATTTATTAAAATCTACCAATTCAATCAATTTTAGTATCCGCTCGTCAATGTCTAAAAATGACATGTGACAACCGAAACAACCTGCTAATGATGTGGTAGCTACAACTGGTTTACTCATTGTTTATTCCTCCGGTTTATTATTTATTGTTCTTTTATATTATTGCCAATGGCTTGTTTGTCATATTTCCGTTCTCCAATGGGCACATCATATCCTGTTTCTTTTTTCAATAATGCTCCTACCGGACAAATATCCATGGCTTGTTGAGCTATTTCGTCTGTAATTTTTTCAGACAATTCAGGATCAATATTGATCTCTACTTCGTGTCCGCGTTTTTTAAACGCAAAATAGCTTCTTCCATTTTCGTCTTTGATGGCACGAATACACCGTTTACAAAGGATGCACCTGTTATGGTCTTTAACAAGTTTTGGGTTGGAACCGTCTACATCTCTCACGGGATAAAAATAATTGAATCGTGGTGAAGTCATTCTAAATTTATAAGCAACGGCCTGCAATTCACATCTTCCGCTTTTTTCACAAGAAGGACAGAGGTGATTACCTTCCACGAACAACATTTCAATGATCTCTTTTCTCAATTCTTCAATTTCCGGAATATCATTTTCGATTTCCATGTTAGCAGTCACAGGTGTAGTACATGATGTCATCAACCTGCCATTGACTTTCACGGTGCAAATCCTGCATGCGCCTTTAGGCTTCAATCCTTCAATATTACATAATGTAGGAATGAATATATCATTATCACGGGCAGCATCCACAATATATGTACCCTCTTTTGCCATGCACTCTTTGCCGTCAATCGTGAATTTTACTAAATTACTCATAGATATTGCTTTATATAATTAATAATATGCTATAGTTACTATTTATGCTTCCACATTTCTGCCGGAAGCTTCACTTGCATCTTTAATCGCTGTATTAAGATCAAAACCGGTATCATATGTTTTATCGGTTTGAAGTCTTTCATAATACAAGTGAGGGAAATTTTTAATGCTGGTTACAACAGGATTTCCTGCTGTTTGTCCCAAACCACACCTGCTGGCGAGCAATGTTTTAGCCCATTCCTTCAAGTCTTCCAGATCTTGTTTCACACCATGTCCTTTAAGGATTTTATCAACCTTGCCTAACAAAATGATCGGCATGATCCGGCACGTCGAACAAGAACCGCATGATTCATCAATAAAGAATTCGGTAAAATTGGTCACCACATCTTTTATCAGATCGCGTTTTTTATTGAAGATCATCATGGAACCGCCTGTTGAAAGGTCTGCATAACATAATACCCTGTCAAATTCAACCGGAGCTACCAATGTACCTGACGGGCCTCCTACCTGAACGGCCTGTGTATCTTCGGCGCCAACCATTTTTAGAATATCACTTACACTAAAACCCCATTCTACTTCATATACGCCCGAATACCTGCAATCGCCGGAAATACTCAACACTTTTGTTCCTGTAGAATCATTTGTTCCCAATGATTTATACCAATCTGCCCCGTTTAATAATACTTTTACAGCAGAACAAAATGTCTCTACATTGTTTACGGCTGTTGGTTTATCAAGGTACCCTTTTTCTACCGGGAAAGGCGGCCTGTCTCTTGGCTCACCGCGTTTTCCTTCTGCTGATTCGATGAGTGCTGACTCTTCGCCGCAGATATAGGCACCGGCACCAAACTGGATACGTATATCAAAATCAAATCCGTTTACACTACCGATATTTTTTCCTAAATAATTTTTGTCTCTTGCTTCCTGTAATTTGTTTTCAAGGAAGGTTTCGAGATATTTATATTCGTACCTGAGGTATAAAACACCTTTAGTTGCACCAACGGCATACCCAGCCAGAGCCATTCCTTCGATCAGGAGCATTGGTCTTTCGGTTAAGATCACCCTGTCTTTGAATGTTCCGGGTTCACCTTCGTCAGCATTACAGAATATATATTTTGGTTCGCCCTGGGCTTTGCGGCATAATTCCCATTTTAATCCTGTTGGGAAACCTGCTCCTCCACGTCCTCTGATCGAGGAGGCTTTCATTTCGTCAATCACTTGTTCGGGAGACATAGAAGCTAACTTCTTAATGGCATCTCCCGGCGTATAGTTGGGGTCTAAAACAGGACCGATTTTACGGATATTGTTCCGCACAATGGCTTTGATGTCAATGGAACTGTTATTGCCATCACCATAGCCTTCTCTGTACATTTCGGAAACATCTTTACCTGTTCTCATGTCTTCCACGATTTCCTGCACCCTGAATGGGGTGAGGTTCGGGAATACTTTACCATTAATCAATGCAGCAGGTTCCTGATCGCTCATTCCAATACATGGTGTATCAAATAATCCGATCACCCCGTCTTTGGATACGCTATTGAACTTGCACTCAACTTCTTCCTCGAATGCTTTGGCTACTTCCTCCCTGCCCATCATATTGGCTACTACACTATTGTTTAAATACACGGTATATTTTCCGGTGGGCTTATCAGAGAAAAAATGATAAAATGACATCGTTTGTTCTACATCTGCTTTAGACAAACCTGTTTGATTGGATATTAATTCAATGGTCTCATCGGATATATAACCAACTTCATCCTGGATGTTAATAAGGATATCCATAAGTCTTGTTTCATCCTTATTAAATCGATCAATAATGGATTGTACCTGTTTTTCCATAATCAACTAATTGTTTTTTTAATTGTTAATTTTTTCACAATGCAATAATAACAAAAATTATTGAAAAAGAAGAAGAATTTTTGTTTTTTAATTTAGCCTTTTCTTTTTATTAATTTGATACAAGAAATCTGATGAGTCATCAACTTGAAT
>CAYFQI010000100.1:0-9096 GCA_964345135.1 uncultured Bacteroidales bacterium | reverse complement strand
AATAGAAGTCCCCTTAATATAAAAAAAGAAATAAAATGACAGAAAAATTAATTAATATACTATGGGTTGATGATGAGATTGATATGTTAAAAGCACATGTTATTTTTTTACAGGAAAAAGGCTACCAGGTGCATACAGCCACAAATGGCGAAAAAGCTGTTGAAGAAGTCAAAAATTATCCGGTTGATATAATATTGCTTGATGAAAATATGCCGGGATTAAGTGGTATGGAAACATTGAGAAGGTTAAAAGATATACACCCTGAAATTCCGGTGGTCATTATCACCAAAAATGAAGAAGAAGACCTCATGGATGAAGCCATTGGTTCAAAAATTGATGATTTTCTTTTAAAACCAGTGAATCCCAGGCAAATACTTCTTTCGATTAAGAAAAATATTGATAACCAGCGATTGATTAACAGGAAAACCACTTCGGATTACCAGTCCGAATTTTCTAAAATTGGAATGCAAATCAATGAATCCATGCATTTTAACGACTGGGTAGAAGTATATAAAAAGTTGGTTTACTGGGAACTCAAGTTGGCAAATGCAAGAGGTATTGAAATGGAAGAAGTGCTAAATATGCAAAAAGAAGAAGCAAATAACGCATTTGCAAAATATATTAAAAAGAACTATTGCGATTGGTTTGAAAAAGATAAAGCCAACAAACCATTAATGTCTCCCAGTATATTTCAAAAAAAAATATTTCCATTACTCGAACAAGGAGACAAAGTGTTTGTTATCGTTGTTGATAATTTACGCTTGGATCAATGGAAATTACTAAGCACTGTATTAAATAAACAATTTTCTGTTGAAGAAGAAGAATTGTTTTGCAGTATTATCCCAACAACAACTCAGTATGCAAGAAATGCAATGTTTGCCGGGTTAATGCCCTATGAAATAGAACAGCTCATGCCTGATTTTTGGATCAACGAGAACCAGGATGAGAACATGAATCAATTTGAACAGGAATTGTTAGAGTCACAAATAGCAAGGACAGGAAAGAAAATAAAATTCAATTACAATAAAGTATACAATAAAAAAGGAGAAAAGTATATCAATAAGCAATTCTCAAATTTTATGAATTACCAGCTTAACGTGATCGTGTATAATTTTATTGATATTCTTTCACATGCACGAACAGACGTTGAAATGATCAAGGAACTGGCTGAAGACGAACCAGCATATCGCACGCTTACCTTGTCATGGTTCAAGCATTCATATTTATACCAGTTTTTACAAAAATTATCTGAAAAAGAAAATGTTAAGGTTGTGATTACAACAGACCATGGTTCTATTAGTGTGAAAGACCCGATTAAGATATCAGGTGACAGGGAAACATCAACCAATCTACGATATAAAGCATCAAGAAAGCTGAATTACAATCCCAAAGATGTATTTGAAATTAAAAATCCTGAACTCGCGCATCTGCCCAAAATATCATTAAACCATTCATTTATTTTTGCTACCGGAAACGATTACTTTGTTTATCAGAACGAGTACAATCAATACGCAAATTATTATAAAAACACGTTTCAACATGGAGGCATTTCAATGGAAGAGATGCTGATTCCTTACGTGGTCCTGAATCCAAAATCAACTTGATGAACCGGGATATAATTATTAGAAGTCCCCTTAATTATTTGACACCCTTGAATGATTGTGGCAAGAATATCCTGGCATATAGTACATGTAAAGAATATGCCGGGAAAACCACGCTCGTCACTTGAATTTTAATTTTACTTAATATTTTTTTTAAATTCTAATCGTATTGTACATATGGATACACTTAAAATCAAAAACTTAAATGAACTTGAACCTGTAGCAAAACAGTTTTTAAGATATCTTGAGCAATATAAAATCATTGCTTTTTCAGGCACGTTGGGTGCAGGGAAAACAACATTTATAAAAGCAATATGCTCGCAACTTAACGTTACATCCAATGTTGCCAGTCCTTCATTCGCCATTATCAATGAATACATTACTGAAAATAAAGATATTATATATCACATGGATTTTTACCGGATTCATGATGAAGAGGAAGTGTTTGATATGGGATATGAAGATTATTTTTATAATGGGAATCATTGTTTTATCGAATGGCCTGAGAAAATAAGCGGATTACTTCCCCGGGATACATTATATATAAACATCAAACAGGAAGACAATGATTGCAGGACCATTGAAGTGAATGATCATATCAATTAATCTCAAAACAGATATTTAAAATTTTATACTGTTACTAATTTTAAATATAGGAAATTTTAAAATTACATTTTTATTATTTATCTTTAGCCTGATATTATATATTCAGGCCTTAACACCATAATAATTTCGCTTACTATGCATAAATTTTTATCACCGGGATATTCGTTAGACAAAGGGGTGTTATTACCACAGGAAGAAATGCTGGAAGTAGGCAATAAACAGCAAAAGATTGCCATTGGTGTTTTAAAAGAAGATTTTAATAAAGAAAGCCGTATTCCTCTTACACCGGAAGCCGTAGAAATATTAGTTGAAAATGGCCATGAGGTCATGATTGAACGGGATGCAGGTTCTGGTGCAAATTACAGGAATACCCATTACAGTGAAATGGGGGGGCAGATACTAGATAAAAAAGAAGACATTTTTAATGCAGATGTAATTTTAAAAGTCTCACCATTCACGATAGAAGAAATAGACCTGTTTAAATCTAATAATCAGCTTGCTTTTTCATCCATTCAATTGATCAATCAGAACAGGGGATACTTTCAAAAATTAATGAGCAAGAAAGTCACTGCCATTTCGTATGAATTTTTAAAAGACGGAAGTGGAACACTGGCAATTGAACGATCAATGAATTCTATTTCAGGATATACTGCTATATTGGTTGCAGCTGAGTATTTAAGCAATACATACAAAGGAAAGGGCGTCATGCTGGGAGGCATAACCGGCATAACACCGGCAGATGTTATTATTTTGGGAGCAGGAACTACAGCAGAATATGCAATCCGTGGTGCACTGGGACTGGGGGCACATGTTAAAGTATTTGACAACTCGCTTTACAGGTTACGAAATCTGCAGGATAAAATTGGAACCCCTTTGTATACTTCCATCTTTCATCCTAAAATTATTCATAAAGCCATCAAATCTGCTGATGTGATCATTGGTGCAATCCCCTCCGAAGAAAATATGAATGGCTTTTTGATTACTGAAGAAATGGTAAAGGAAATGAAAGAAGGTTCTGTGATTGTAGATACTACAATTAACCAGGGCGGATGCATTGAAACAAGTGAACCCTGCCCATTGAGCAAACCGGTTTATATTAAATACGGGGTGCTACATCATTGTGTGCCAAACCTGCCTTCAAGAGTAGCCAGGACCGCTTCCATCGCTTTGAGCAACGTGTTTACCCCGTTGCTTCTTAATATTGGTTCTTCGGGAGGTTTTTCTAAACACATCAAACATGATACAGGCCTTAGAAGCGGCATCTATGTATATAATGGGATACTGACCAATAGCAGGATCGGGGATTTATACAGCCTTCCGTATCAAAATATTGATTTGTTCATTACTGCTTTTTAATTGTTGAACTAAACATTTCCCGGAATTGTTATGTCGTTGTAACTATAGTTATTAAAGTTTGAAAACTAACTTATTAGGTGAGAGTGAAGACACTACACGGGTAAAACGTGGAAGTTATTATAAGGATCCATTATAATGTAATTATAAACACTTAACCTTTTTTATATTCCAGATATCTTCAAGTCAGTATTCTTATGATTACCATAAATTATTTCATAAAGACCTGGCATACTATAACCCGGCATATACTGTGAGCAAAGACTCTATTTCTGTTTTTCATTTTTCAAAAGCACAGGCTTTTAGGATGTACAGTAAAAATTGGTTTTATGGTTATTTTGGACGGTTGGCAGTGGATATGACAATGCTTTAGAGTTAATTTTGAAATATACCTTTTAATGATATCAATATTATTGTGAAAAAATACAACATTTTATGCGATGTTCATTTATCATTCTCGAAATTTTTTTAATTTTATTTTTTTGATATTAAAATTTATTACTTTTTTGCTTTATATTCCTGTATTATACAAACTGGAATATAGCTACGGGGAATAACAAAAATGGATTATTATGAAGGAAAAACTGGTGACCCTTGCTGCACAAACTAATGAACGTGCCAAACTAATGATAGAATATCTTGAAAAGAAAGGGGTGAAAGGTATACTGGAACAGATAGAACAAACCATTGAAGAACCAGTACAATATTATAAGGTGCGGACAAAGGTAAAAGACCTGTCAAGAGCGCTCGAAATAGCCAAAGAAATAGATGAGCGTTATGGCAAAGAAGAGATTAAAATACCATCGGAAAACAATCAAATTAAAGAGATACTGATTCCGGTTGTATTCAAATATTACTCGATGAATGCATGTTATTATGCATTGGAAATGGCAACAAAGCTCAAAGCAAATATCCGGATTTTTCATGCATACTTTAACCCGTTTACCAATCCCGAAGCATATACTAACGATATGAAATCAGGAGGGTATTTTGACAATCATGTGTATGGCATAGAAGAGGAGGCACGGGAGCGGCTTGAGAAAATAATGAATGAAATGAGAGAAACATTAAAAAAGAGAGGTATCCGTGAAATAGAAGTGGATTGTACTCTTGAAGGTGGTTCTATATATGCAGGACTGGTGAAAACAATACATACGTATGATCCTGGCCTGATCGTGATGGGCACGAAAGGAAGTGGAAAAAAATATCATGATTTGATGGGGCGGTTTACTGTTAAAGCCATTGGCAACCTGGATGTACCCGTGTTAACTGTACCCGAAGATACCAATTATGATATACATGACAGGATGAATATTTTACATGTTACACGTTTTGATAGTTCCGATTTTATATCTCTTCACCAATTGCTGAACACGTGGGAAGGATTAAACCCCAAAGTATATTGCGTGCATATGGACAAAGATGCAAATCCAGATGCGGTGAATAAAAACATGGATAAACTTGAAGGCTTTTTCGATAAATATTATCCTGATTATGATGTTGAATGCAGTATGGTAAAAGGAAAAGATATTTTGACCGACCTCCAGGATTTTATTAAGGAAAAAGACATCAACATGCTTTCGGTGACAAGGCATAAACACAATATCCTTTTAAAATATTTTATTTCAGAACCAGTCAACCGCATAGTATTCCATACACGTATGCCCTTGCTGGTATATCCTGCCTGATGGGAACATCCCTGTCACCTCGACAATATTGTTATTGATCAAATAGATAAAAAGCGTTAGCTTGTGAAGGACAGGTCATTTTTTAAGGCTCAGTACAATCATTGATAACCATGTGCAATTATATGCCGGATTATTATTAAAAAGATTAAAGGTCCTTTTGTTTCACGATTTTTATCCTTGATTGGATACTACGGCTTTTGATTTCTATAATATAAATTCCATTGGCAAGAAAAGTAAGGTCATTCATAACCAAAAATGAATAATAATATTTATTCAACGGGGCGGTTTTTGAAAATAAAACATGGCCTTTGAGGTCGAGTACCTTAATAGTGACAGGCTCGTTGATCTTTTTGTTGAAATGAATATTTAACTCGTTATAAAATGGATTAGGAAAAATATTGATAAAATTATTATTTATGGTATCCTGAGAAGACTTATAATGGGAGAGGATTTTATGAGCGGTTTTAAAATCAGGGATTCCAAAACCGTACGTTGAATCAGGAGACAGATAATGAGATGCGCTTTGTTCTATGGCTTTCATTAATTGGTAATTGGATACATCGGGGTGTGCCTGCCATAAACAAGCAGCAAGACCTGATATGATAGGAGCTGCATACGATGTGCCGTTCCCCTGGGCAAATTCACCGTTTTCTTTAAGGATTACACTACCTTTCCCTACTGCTACTAAATTGGGTTTTATATCGTGATCATAGGAAGGGCCTCTGGATGAAAAATCAGCTATTACACCTGCTGTATCAATAGCGCCGATAGTCAGGATGCTGTCGGCATCAGCCGGAGCTGTAATATAACGCCACTTCGAATTGCCTTCGTTCCCCGCACTTACCACGATCAGCATTCCTTTAGATGCTGCTATATCTGCTGCCCTGGATATAATGGTTGTATTCCCATTCATATCAGAATAATCATGATTTTGACCGGGGTCGTCAAATTTGTAATATCCCAATGAAGTATTAATAATATCTGCTCCTGAGCTGTCAGCATATTCAGCTCCAACAACCCAGTTAAACTCTTCAATTAAATATTCGGAATTAACATCTTCTGTTTTAATTAAATAAAAAATTGATTCAGGAGCCGTACCAATTAAATGGTCATCTTCCCAGCAACCTATTATTGATAATACATGCGTACCATGGTGATGGTTTTCATATACTGAATCGTCATTTTCGACAAAATCTTTTATTTCCAGAATTTGATTATTCGTAAAAAGATGTGAAAGGCCTTCCAGTTTATTAGTATTTTTGAATCCTGCGTCTAAAATGGCAATATGAATGCCTTGTCCCAAATATCCTTGTCCATGTAAAAAATCTCCCTGGTGAATTTGTATTTGGCGTAAGGAAGCGCCATAATGTAATGTTTCTTTTTCTTTATTGCTTGTATATAATGATATATCTTTAAAATCATTGAACTTGTCAATTTTATGTTTTGTCTTTTTATAAGTGTAAACCCTTTCAACAGATTTCACGAAGGAAAGCTTAAGCAATGAATCTGCCATTGATGGTGAAATTGAATCAACACATGCGGCATTTAACCATTTGGAACTATTATGGATGACAAACCCAAGCGATTTAATAGAGTCGATATAATGTTTCGAAACAGGTAAATCATTCAAGACAATATCAATATTCGATTTATTTCGTCGTTGTATCGCACGATCTGAAAGAAATTCCCGGGGTCTTTCAATTGAATAATCGGTTTGGTTTTTATCAGTAAGATAAAGCAGGTATTTTTCATAGTCATCTGATAACGATAAAGTTATGCTTAGTCCATGAACAAGGATAAACATGACAATATATTTTAATCGTTCTTTCATTGTTTTCTATTTGATATTACTCTTTTTGACTGATTTCAGGACTTTTTTGTATAATACCCCCACCAATCACTTCATCATTATCATAAAAAACAACAGATTGTCCGGGTGTAACAGCAGAGACCGGATTTTTCAATGAAATTTTTATTCCATTATTTTGTTTCATGATTACACCTTGTTCTCCTTTATGATTATACCTTATTTTAATATTGGCTTCAAATTGATCCGGGATATCTTCATATTTAATCATATTGATATCTTGAGCATATATTTCTGACTGTTTTAATTCCTCCTCCGGGCCCAACACGATTGTATTATCATCCGGATTAATGCGAATGACATACAACGGGTATCCGACAGCAATATTGAGTCCTTTCCGTTGCCCGATAGTGTAAAAAGGATGTCCCTGATGCTCACCTAAAATTTCGCCATTTGAGTTAATGAATTTTCCGGGACCGGTTTTCTGATTCAATTGATTAACATTCTTTACCAGGAACTGTCTGTAGTCATTACCCGGGATGAAGCATATTTCCTGGCTTTCTTTTTGGTTCAAAAGCTCATCAAGCCCCTCGTGTTTGGCAATATCCATCACGTTATCTTTGGTTAGTTCGCCCAGCGGGAAAATGGTACGTGCAAGTTGCTCCTGGGATAATTTCCAAAGGAAATACGACTGATCTTTTTTGCTGTCTTGTCCTTTTTTTAATACCCACCTGTTCCGTGAACGTGTTATCGTGGCATAGTGGCCCGTTGCCACGTAATCGAACCCCATCTCTTTTGTTGAATGAATTAATGTTTTCCATTTTATCGTGGGATTGCAGAATACACAGGGATTTGGGGTTCGCCCTGCAAGGTATTCGTTGATGAAATATTCTATTACATTCTCCCTGAAAGGTTTTGAAATATCTTTTATAGTATGATGAATGTTTAATTTTTCGGCTATTTTGGATGATTTTTCTAATGTATTGCAAATGAACGGTTCATCTATAACTTTATAAGTAAACCCATGTACTTCATAACCTAATCTTTGTAAAAGTAATACAGAGATGGAACTATCAATTCCCCCGCTCATCGCCAATAAAATCTTTTTTTTATCCATTTTTTAGTTGTTGATTTTACAAAACCACCAATAAATATTTACAAACCACCATGAATTAGGATTTATAGATCATTCACTGAACCTGTATTTAATGCTTCTAAGAATTATACTGCAAGGTACTGTATAATAAACGCCGGGGCAAGTTTATCTATGATGTGGAATCATCAATATTTTTAGCATTTCTTTATCTGCTTTCAGGGGGTGATGACATGTCATTCATTGATGGTTCGGAATATTTTCCTTTGTTTTCTTCCACTTTTTTAAAGAATTCTTCCTCTCTTTCTTCCAGAACTTCTTCATTTAAAGCTTTTCCATTTTCATATTTTATGGTATATTTTAATTCTCGTTCTTCATTGTAGAATTTCCAATCACCATGTTTTAAGTCGTTTTTATAAAAACCATCAATGTGAATGTTGCCATTATAATGATACGAATTAAAATCTCCATTTACTTTTCCATCCTCGTGATGAGCTTCTAAGCGAATGTTGCCATTATCATAAAACTGTTTCCATTCGCCGTCTTTAATGCCTTGTTCCCACTCAACCACTTCAGAAAGATTACCATTATCAAAAAAACTTTTTGTTTTTCCGATTTTTGTTCCTTTGTTATATTGTTCCTGCACAATTAGATTTTGTTCATAATAACTGTAGAAATTCCAGACACTATCCCGTTGTTTGTTTATATAATTGCCTTTAGCGGCTATATTTCCATTTCTAAAGTAGTGTATTGCTTTTACTTTGTTCTTTTCAGCCGTATAAATCATCTCAACCATCTTTTCCCCGTTTTCATAATACCTGATAACTTTTCCTATTGGTTGATCATCAATAAAATATGCTTTATACCGGATGGTTTTGTTAGGGTAATATTTTGCCCAACATCCTTGTTTTTGTCCTTTAGTATCTAATGTATTCAAAAATGTATCAC
>CAYFQI010000099.1:0-9205 GCA_964345135.1 uncultured Bacteroidales bacterium | reverse complement strand
CTTAGAAACTTAGAAACTTAAAAACTTAGAAACTTAGAAACTTAAACATATGAAAATCAAAAAAGAAATTCAGATCGGGGTTGTTTTTGTTATTGTTCTCATTCTTTCTGTTTGGGGATTTAACTTTCTTAAAGGAAGGAATATTTTAAAAACATCCAACACCTATGTTGCTATTTATTCAAATATTAAAGGACTGGCCGAAGCAAATCCCGTATTACTCAACGGGTATAAAGTTGGCCAGGTTTCTGAAATAAACATTATCCCCGGTAAAGACAATAAATTAAAGGTTGAATTTAGAGTAGAGGAGAATGTAAATATCCCCCTCCATTCAACTGCTTTAATACAGAGTGATATAATGGGAACATCATCCATAAAGTTATTATTGAGTGACCATGTAGAATTCCACCAGGGAGGAGATACATTAAAAAGCAATGTAGAAACCGGATTCAGTGAAAAGCTTAAAGATGAGATATTCCCATTAAAGCAAAAAACAGAGGAATTAATTGCTTCGTTGAATATTTTTATAAATGACGTGTTTAATGAAACAAACAAAAAAAACATCAGTGAAAGTTTTCAACATATCAATACCACGACAGAAAGCCTAAGTTTATTACTCAAGCAGGAAAAAGAAACGCTTGCAAACATTTCAAATAATTTGGAGTCAGTAACCCAAACAATCAAAGAAAACAATCTTGAAATCGCTTCTACAATCAAGAATATGCGGTCCGTGAGTGATTCATTAAAAGCATCCCGCCTGAAATCAGCCATTAATTCGGCAGAATCTTCATTAAAGGAAATGGAAAGTATTTTATCTAAAATCAATAATAAGCAAGGTACATTAGGAGAACTCGTGAATAATGACACGCTTTATAAAAATTTAGAAAGTGTATCCAAAGAACTTGATACTTTAATCAACGATATTTATAAAAATCCCAAACGATATATTCAATTTTCAGTTTTTGGCAGTAAATAATATAATTGAATTAATTGCTCTATATATTAATTTTATGTAAAGTCCTATTTAACAGCATCTTAACATTGGCCATATTTAGCTGATTATCAAACCAAAAAAAAATTAAAAAAATTAATTTAGTAAGATATTGAAATCTAAAACCATATCAATTTTTTCAAAAAAACAAGCAAAAAATAATTTGTTATTTAATTTTTTTTTCTACAACTTGCTCAAAAATAAATATCCTGTTAAAATAAAACAACTCTTTGATAATAATAAACTTAAGCACACATGCACAAAAAGGTTTGGAATAATTGCCTGAAAATCATAAAAGATAATGTTCCCTCCATTAGTTACAAAACTTGGTTCGAACCTATTGTTCCACTAAAACTTGAGAAAAAAATATTAACGATCCAGGTTCCCAGTCCATTTTTCTATGAATACCTCGAAGAACAATACATTGATTTATTAAAAAAGACCATTCGCAAAGAATTGGGTAGCGATGCCAAACTTGAATATAATGTAGTAGTAGAAAATAATTATTATACTGACCAGCGTCCATATACTGTAAAATTCCCGACAAAAAACAACAAGCACTATCAAAACCGTCCTGTTTCTTTACCTCCCATACAGGATAATGGTGAAGATACTGCTATTAAAAATCCATTTGTCATTCCAGGTATAAAAAAATTAAATATAGACCCCAGGTTAAATCCTCAAAACACATTTAGCAATTTTATAGAAGGAGAATGCAATCGATTAGCACGAGCTGCAGGTTTGGCAATAGGAGACAATCCTGGAGGAACTGCCTTCAACCCATTATTTATTTATGGCGGGTCTGGATTAGGTAAAACTCACCTGGCACAGGCAATTGGAATTAAAGCGAAAGAAAAATTCCCTGATAAAATTGTTTTATATGTTGATGCCAATCATTTTCAAACACAATTTGTTGATTCTGTAAGAAACAATACAAAAAATGATTTCCTGCATTTTTACCAAATGATTGATGTGCTCATCATTGATGATATACATGAATTTGCCGGAAAAGAAAAAACACAGGATATCTTTTTTCATATATTTAACCAATTACAACATTCAAAAAAACAACTCGTTCTTACATCTGATACCCCACCGGTGGAATTAGAAGGAGTTGAACAACGCTTAATATCCAGATTTAAATGGGGATTGGCTGCAGAATTATTACCCCCTGACTTTGAAACGAGAATCAATATTCTCAAGAAAAAAATATATAATGACGGGATTGATATGAGTGATGATGTCGTAAAATACATGGCTTCTCATATCACCGAAAACATCAGAGAATTAGAAGGTTCCTTAATATCTCTTCTTGCACAATCAACTCTTAATAAAAAAGAAATTACAATAGAACTTGCCAAAGATATCATTGACAAAGTAATAAAAAACACAAAAAAAGATATTACAATCGAATTTATTCAAAAAATAGTATGCAATTATTTTAACGTAGGCCTTGACCTCATTAAATCAAAAACAAGAAAACGTGAAATAGTACAAGCAAGGCAAATATCCATGTTTTTCTCTAAAAACCTTACAAAAGCATCTTTGACAACTATAGGATCAAAAATTGGAGGAAAAGACCATGCCACTGTACTGCATGCATACAAAACAGTCAATAATTTAATGGAAACTGATAAAAAATTCCGCCTCCAGGTGGAGGATATTGAGAAAAAAATCAAGTCATAAAAAAAAGCAGATTCGGTAAAACCGATTCTGCTTTTTTTATGAATTTATTTATCATGCTATGTTATTTCTTGCTCTAAATAATAATATCTTGATATGATGGAACATTTAAACGAACATAAAACCATCATTGCTCCTGCCGAAGGAATTTACAAAGAAAAAGGAAGCAAATTTCTGGCATTTGCTCATCCCGTTAAACGAGAAACAGAAATACATACCATACTTCAAAACACTAAAAAAATGCATCATAGTGCAAAACATCATTGTTATGCTTATCAACTAGGTCTTAAGGACATGAAATACAGGATAAATGATGACGGAGAACCTTCTAATACCGCAGGAAAACCTATTTATAGCCAAATATTAAAAAACCATCTCACAGATATTTTAATCATCGTGGTTCGCTATTTTGGCGGTAAACTCTTGGGAGTGAGTGGGCTGATTAATGCTTACAAGACAGCAGCAAAAAACAGCCTGGTGCATGCTGAAATCATCACCCAACATCATAAAGACCTTTATCAAATAATCTTTGGATATGAACACCTGGATACCATCATGAAAATCATTCATAAAGAAAATCCACAAATAATCAACCAAACATTTGAAAACAATAAAGTATCCATTACTTTATCTATAGACCAAAAGATAACCAAAAAAATGTTACCCCATTTTAATTCGTTGGACTATACAATAGAAATTAAATATTTAAAAACAATTATCTAAATAAATACTAATTATAGAAAATAATGTATAGAAAAAATCTTGTTTCTATTAATGACTACTCAAAAGAGGATTATTTGAGGCTCATTGAAGTTGCTGATTACTATGAACAAAATATGAATCAGCATATCCTAAAAAATAAAGTCATTGCCACTTTGTTTTTTGAGCCATCTACCAGAACCCGGCTTAGCTTTGAATCAGCTATATCCAGGTTAGGAGGCAGATATATTGGTTTTTCAGATACACAATCTTCAAGTATGTCAAAAGGGGAGTCATTTAAAGATACGGTTAAAACGGTAAATAATTATTGCGATTTACTAATCATGCGGCATCCTCTTGAAGGAAGCGTTCGCTATGCAAGTGAAATCTCGAGAGTCCCCGTAATTAATGCCGGAGATGGGGCAAATCAACATCCTACGCAAACTTTACTCGACTTATATTCAATACAAAAGACCCAGGGTACATTAGAAAATTTAAATATCCTAATGGTTGGAGATATGAAATATGGAAGAACTGTCCATTCCATGCTCATGGCTTTATCTAACTACAATACTTCGTTTACATTTATTTCTCCGGAGGAATTAAAAATGCCCAAACAATATAAGCAACATTTGAAAGATATAGGATTATCTTACAAAGAAGATAATATGTTTGAAGAGAATATTCCGGATGCCGATATTATATACATGACCAGGATACAAAAAGAAAGATTTACAGACCCAATTGATTATGAGAAAATTAAAAATGCATATGTATTAAAGAACAGCATGTTGAAAAAAAGCAAAAAAAACATGAAAATATTGCATCCGCTCCCAAGGGTAAATGAAATTAGCAATGATGTTGATGAAAACCCCAAAGCTTATTATTTTGACCAAGCGCTCAACGGTGTATATATACGTCAGGCCATTATTAGTGAAATATTGGGTTTAACAAATAATAATTGATTTTTTTCAGCAATTTAAATTCAAAATACACGTGAAAACAAATAAAAAGCAATTAAAAGTAAGTGCGATTCGAAATGGTACTGTCATTGATCATATCCCTGCTGACAAATTATTTAAAGTATTATCTATACTTGATTTAGAAAATATAGAAACCCAAATGACATTTGGTACCAATTTAGAAAGCAGGGACCATCGAAAAAAAGCAATCCTTAAATTATCTGAAGTATATTTTTATGGAAGTGATATAAACAAGATAGCACTTGTGGCTCCTCATGCAAAATTAAGTATCATAAAAGATTACAAAGTATCGGAAAAACGATTGGTAGAGGTACCGGATTATATTTCTGAAATCGTAAAATGTGTAAATCCAGAATGCATTACAAATCATGAAGAAGTCACAACCCGCTTTAAAATTATTACCAAAAAACCTGTTGCGTTAAAATGTCATTATTGTGAAAAAATAACCGAAGAAGAACAAATGGTTTTTATATAGCATATAACAATAAATCTCTACCTCATGTAAAGAATTAAAACCTATTGTTTTTTATTTAATTACTCCATCCTCTATTTTTATATGTTGAAATTAGCATGGATATATTTGCCTTCAAAGAAATATATCATCATCTAAAATTATAAGTTTTTCAACATTAATTATTTCACATCATGAAAATAGACATTAAACTTAGTTTAAAGTTAAGCATAGGTTTACTATGCTTTTTCTACATTAATTTTACAAACGCTGCCAATCTTCATGTTGGCCCATCCCAAACCTATACTACAGTTCAGGAAGCAATTAACAACGCTTCTTCGGGAGATGTCATCGTTATCCACGCAGGAACATACAGAGAAGAAGTTAATATTGATGTAGATGGCCTCACGATACAGTCTAACGGCACCGATGAAGTCATTATGAACGGCTGTGAACCATTGCTAAGCTGGACAGATGAAGGGAGCGGTGTATATAGCACTACCATGAATTGGAATGTCACTGAAAGCCTGCAGACAAACCAAATATTTGTTGATGGTGTTATGCTACACGAAGCACGTTGGCCTAAACAGCCTGTGAGCAATGACCTCATAGAAAATCCTGTATTTGGAATTTTAGAAAGTATTCACACAAATGATGATGACACCAGAGACCGGGATCTTGTTGATGATGATATTTCTGGTGAATCAGATGACAGATGGGAAGGAGCAAGAATATTCATTAACCTTTCTAATCCAAACAATATGAAAGACGGACAGGGTTGGACAGGAGTTGTTCATTCCAAATCAGGCAATGAAATCAATGTCAGAACCAAAGGAGATACCGTGGGTATTAAGTTTACCGGAGACGATAACTGGGGAGTAGATGAAGGAACACAATATTATTTGTTTCACCCTACCCCGGATGCTGTCGCAGCTTCCGGAGGTGTCACCGCTCTATTGGGTAACGGTGAATGGTGGAAAAACGGAAACACCCTATATGTCAAAACACCCGATGGAAATGCTCCTGCAAGCTCTATATCCGGTTCGAACCTGGTAGAAGCAAAAAAACACCCTTTTGCTTTTCGCCCCGACGGTTCTACCGGTGTATTAAAAAATGTTACCATCAAAGACATTAAACTCTTTGCTACTTCAATCACCACAGACAACGATTATGAATACTACAAAAAAGACAATACCAAAGACCCTAAAGAAACAATTCCCGTTGGAAAAAGCCTTTCCGATGCAGAAAATGTTATTTTAGATGGTTTAGATATTGAATATGTATATCATACAAACGATGCATTCGGTGATTGGCAACATATGTACAATGGGCGTACAGGAATCATCCTCTCCGGATCCGATTGTGAAATAAAAAATTGCACCATAAGATACAGCGCTTCCTCAGCTATTTCCAACTCCGGACAACGAAATAAAATAATCAATAATGTAATATATGAAGTGAATTACATGGCTGGCGAATGTGGTGCCATTAATAACGGAGGAAAAGATTGGTATTCTGTTGACCATAATATTGGATATAACACAATATACAATACTGCTCATGCCGGTATTTCTTTACGAACACTAAAAAATTCGGATGCCAATAGTAAAGGGGTTGCACGAATACACCATAATTATATTTATGATGCTTTACAATGGATATACGATGCCGGTTATATTGACGAAGCCGGTGAATTGGGGAATTGGGTGCGTGTTGATCATAATATTTTAATTCATGATAATGATCCGGCAGGTGATGAAACACCTTTACAAATAGGAATCTACCTGGATTATGGAAGTGCCAGTGATAATTATGCTTCCAGATACATCCTTGATCATAATGTCTGTGATGGATTTAGAACGGCACCCATAACTGTAAATCATGCAAATGAAACCCAAATATTTAACAACACCTTATATGGAAAAGATTACTGGGCGGATATTAACGCTGTTAAAAAATTAAACAATGGAACGGTAGCACAAAATAATGCAGGACTGGTAAGCCTCTCTTCCAATGACGACCTTCTTACGAAAGATCACAATTACGACGTAATAGGAGACAGTAAAAGAGATACATATTTTACCGATTGGCAAAATGGTGATTGGTCATTAAAATCTGGTGCATCAAGCTTAATTGACCGGGGCGTAACCACTGATTGGGACGGACTGATAAGCGGATCGGATCCGGACATCGGAGCATATGAATATGATGTCACACCATGGGTAGCAGGTGCTCAACCCACAACTCCGGAAAATTATGTCTTAACCATCATCAACTCATCTACTGAAGGTTCTGTGAATCCTCCTTCAGGAAACATATATTTTGACGGTGACTATGCTAATATCACTGTAACAGATAACCTTGGATACGAATTTACACACTGGACAGGTGATGTTCCAACCAATGATACAAACAACAACCCACTAAAATTATTAATGAATGATGATAAAACAATCACTGCTAATTATCAATCTGTTAATACATATACATTAACATTAGATGACCAGGGCAAAGGAACAATCGCAGTTAGTCCTTCCGGTACAGAACACAACGCAGGAAGTGAAGTCAACTTAACTGCAACAGGAAATAGTTTTTACAGTTTCACATATTGGTCTGGTGATATTCCTGAAGGCAGTGAAGCCGACAATCCTCTAACCATTACAATGAATTCAAATAAATCCATCACAGCTCATTTCAATGAAATCGCAAATGGCACACTCGACCCCATTGATGATGCATATGTCAGGGCAGGTTCCAGAGCAAATAAGAATTATGGAGATGCAAATGTACTGGAAACTAAATATTATAGTCATACGGATTTACAAGGTTATGTACGATATACATACCTTAAATTTGATCTCTCTGATATTACAGATGTCACAGAAGCAACATTCAAAATATACCAATATTCAAGCGATGGTTCCATTAACAACCTCTTAAAAATTGTAAACAATGATGATTGGAAGGAAGAAACGATCACATATAATAACCGCCCCACATCAATCGGATCCCAAGCTGGTAGCTGGTCAACATCCTCAAACGGATGGAAAGAAGTGGATGTTACAAGTTATGTAAATAGTGCAGCCGGAGATAGTATATCTTTCATAATTGAATGCTCTCAGGAGGACGTTTACTCATCATATAATTCAAAAGAAAAAGGACTTAATATACCCGAATTGGCAATTACAAAAAACATAGCTTCTCATACACTAATCACCAATGTTAATCCTGCAGGCAGTGGTAAAGTAACCCCGGCAGATACAAATGAATATGTAGATGGTGAAAATGTAACTGTAACAGCTATTGAAAACGCTGGGTTTAAATTCGACCATTGGAGTGGTGCATCCAATGAAACAACAAAACAAATTAATATTACCATGGATAATGACAAAGAGCTTACCGCTCATTTTGTAGAATCCGGAGAAGTAGCCCTTATCAAAGCATTTGCTTTTGGTGCAACAGACTATACAAGAGAAACACCAAATGAAACAGGCACCGATTATATCAAGATTGTTCAGGATGTAAACGGAGACGTTCCAGATTATACCAGCTCTCAAGGATATGGTTATACCGAAATCAATGACTTAGACGGTACTGCAAATGACAGGAACGACTGTGTTTGTGATGAAGAACTATATGATCAGAATATTGCTCTTTCAGGAGCCGGAGAGATAATATTCAGAGTTGATGTACCCAATGATGATTACAAATTTGTTGCAGCCATGGGAGATGCAGCATGGGACCAAACAAATACCTTAAAAATAAAAAACGGATCAACAGGAAGTGAAATAACCTTAATAGATAATATAAGTTCATCCCCTGATGAATATTCTACCGTCGTATTCAGTGATAAAGTTGTTCCTGAATGTAGTGGCGCAACATTTTTATCACAACCCGAATCCCCCAGTCTAACAGTTACCAATGGATATATCGAAGTAACCCAGGCTACATCCAGCTCTGGTGGTGGTATCGTTTTATTGGAAATTTGGGGACTCACTGCAGGCGCTGCCCCCACTGCAACAGCAGGAAGCAATTCCCCTGTTTGTGAAGGTGAAGATATTACGTTAACCGAATCCGGTGGAGATGCTGAAAATTGGTCATGGAGCGGCCCGAACAGCTTCAGCTCAACAGATCAAAACCCAACCATCAGCTCAGCTGGCACTTCAGCAGGAGGAACATACACGGTCACCATAACTGATTCAGAAAACAATACAGCAACTGATGACATTACAGTTACAGTACATTCATTGCCTTTAGTCACTACCGGAAGCAACTCACCTATATGTGCCGGCGATGATATTGACTTAACCGAAAACGGAGGCGATGCCACCAGTTGGAACTGGAGTGGCCCGAACAGCTTCAGCTCAACAGATCAAAACCCTACGATCACCAACGCTGGCG
>CAYFQI010000098.1:0-9241 GCA_964345135.1 uncultured Bacteroidales bacterium | reverse complement strand
ATTGAGTTAATTGAGTTAATTGAGTTAATTGAGTTAATTGAGTTAATTGAGTTAATTGGGTTTATCTGGTTTTTTGCTTTATCCGGCAGCTCAGTGTAGAAGAACCTTTTATAATCATGCGCATCCCAATTAAAACACAAGATAAATCGTACTTGTCTATAAAGTCGGAGAAAATTTTTCAAGATGTGTGGCAAAAACATTGTCATGGCTCGGCTCATATATATTACAATATAAATCAAATAGACGAAAATAAAAAATCCCTCACTAATTGTTCGGTATCCTTGCATGCTTTGTCAATTTCATCATTAATAACCACTTTGTTAAAATAACCAGCAAACTGAAGTTCAACTCCTGCTTTTTTAAGCCTGGCATTTATTTCCTCATCATTTTCCGCTCCCCGTCTCTTTAACCGCTTTTGAAGTTCCTCTATGGAAGGTGGTTGAATAAATACTGATAATGAACGATTTGGATATTTTTTCATAATACTCATCCCGCCTTTCACATCAACTTCAAACAACACATGATGGCCTTTTTCCCAAATCCGGTTGACTTCAGTTTTAAGCGTACCATAATACTTACCCTGATAAACTTCTTCCCATTCTACAAACTCATCATTTTCAATTTTATCTTGAAATTCTTTAGGGCTTAAAAAATAATAATCTTTCCCATAAATCTCCCCGGGCCTTTTATCCCTGCTGCATGCAGAAATAGAAAACTCCAGTTCTTTAATGTTTTCAACAAGGTGTTTTACAATAGTTGTTTTTCCTGCTCCTGAAGGAGCAGAAATGATCACCAACTTACCTGAATCTGCTGTATTTTCCACTGAATCAATAAATAATTAATTTTTATAAAATATTCATTATTTGTTCTTTGGCTTTTTCCAATTCATCTTTCATTGTGATGACAATTTTTTGAATATCACTATCACTGGCTTTTGAACCTATAGTATTTATTTCACGCAGCATTTCCTGTGCAATAAAACTTAATTTTTTTCCTACCGGTTCATCCAGTTTTAATATGTCTAAAAAATACTCGCAATGATTTTCAAGACGGACTTTTTCTTCATTTATATCAAGCTTTTCTATATAATAAATGATCTCTTGTTCCAACCGTTCATTATCTTTATTGGAAATATCCAAAAACTCATTCAGACTTTTCCGGATTCTATCCCTGATTTTTTCAATTCTACGGGGCTCAAATTTACTAATTTCCTGAATATATTCTTTTATAAAATAAATTCGTCCCCGAATATCTTTTTCCATTGCTTCTCCCTCATCCTTTCTGTGTTTTATAAGCATTTGTATTGTTTCTTCAATGCTTTTCCTGACCTCAGTCCACTCTTCTTGTTCCAGGTGAGTAGACTGTTTTGTAATAACATCCGGTAAT
The DNA here is from genome assembly GCA_964345135.1 of uncultured Bacteroidales bacterium. Classification (GTDB taxonomy): domain Bacteria; phylum Bacteroidota; class Bacteroidia; order Bacteroidales; family JBBRXJ01; genus CAYMKE01. The sequence goes on along the minus strand of CAYFQI010000098.1, from coordinate 7,855 downwards.
TTCAAAATTGTTGATAATAACGATTCCTGTTGTTCAATATTTAAATCACCAACGATATCATCCAATTGCTGATAATAATTTTTAACTATTTGTTTATTGATATATAATTCACTCCCTTCTGTACTTTCTTTTCCAATATACATTTCAATTTTGCCCCGTTGCAAATGCAATAATAATAAATCCCTTATAACCATCTCTTGTTCTCTGAAATATGATGGGATTTTAATTCCTATATCTATTTGTTTGTGATTCAAAGATTTTATTTCAATGGAATACTGTTTTTCACCGATTTTACAAACAGCTCTTCCATAGCCTGTCATTGACTGTATCATGAATTCTCGTGTTTAATCTGAATAATGTGGTTTATTATATATCACTTTTTGTCTTTGCATAAACGAAATCCTACATTCCCCGTATCATCGGGATTTGCAATAACCCTGACGGTATTGGTTAAATTTGCTTCGCTAAAACTAATCCAACTGCCACCACGAATTACTTTATATGTTCCTTCTTCCGGGCCGGGAGGATTTTTCTCCGGACTCTTCCTGTAATACTCACCCGAATACCAGTCATTCACCCATTCCCATACATTACCGGTCATATCATAAATACCCAACTCGTTTGGTTTTTGGGTTCCAACGGAATGCATACTGCCCCCGGAATTTTTAATATACCAGCCCACTTCCATGGGTTTATTGCTTCCGCTAAAAGTTGTATTCTTCCCATTTTTCCCACCTTTAGCTGCATATTCCCATTCAGCTTCAGTAGGCAGCCTTCCTCCTGCCCATTCGCAAAATGCTTCCGCAGCATACCAGGTAATTTCTGATACTGGATGATCGGCATATCCCTCTTCGGGGACAAAAACACCTTCTTCTTGTTCAATCGTGCAATGTTTATCATTAATATCAAGCCAGGTAACACCCCCTTGCTCCTGATTCCCTTTTTCATTCAAAAATTCACAAAACTGGGCATTGGTAATTTCATATTTACTTATATAAAAACCACTTAACTCCACTTTGTGCTCATGTTTTTCATTTTTTTCACCTTTTTTATTACCCATTGTAAACGTCCCCCCGTCAACAAAAATCATTGGAATGGATGTTGATTGCGTAGTATTTGAATAAAATCCAAATGTAACGATGACAATAAGAAATAATAAAATTCTTTCCATTTTATTAATTGATTTTAAATCGAATGTTTAAAAATAAAAAAATTAAATAGATTTATCAGTCATTTATGATTTATTTTATGGAAATGCTGACATATTATCTAAATTATTTCTCCAAATGTCAGACGGCTTCAACACAATCTCTAATGTTAAATTATACTGAATCAATAGCCATTTTGTTTCAAAAATCCTGGGATAAAACGAATTTTTTATTCCCTTTCATCACCTGCTCCATTACATATTCCAATATTTTTTGCCGGGTATCAAAAGGATATAAATCTGAAAGCCCCAAACCTTTTACTGCATATTGAATGCATTCTTTGTCATCATAAAGAACACCTTCATCAGTCTGCTGCATATAAAAAAATCCTGAATCCAGAAGTGCTTTTTCAGGGATTAGTCCCACGATTTCCGAACCTGTTACCTGAACATCCCGTTTTTCAGCTTCCTGCTTTACTTTTTCATACACCTTGTAAACCGGAGTTTCATTAAAATTCGTGATGTTTGTAGATACCTGTACTTTTCCTCTATACTCAGGGATATGCCAACCAATTGCTTTTACATTTTTTATTCCATTATGATTATTAGCTGCAGAACAATTTCCCGGGGCTGTTTCTCTTATTGATCTTGCAATAGATTGTGCTATTTCCAAGGATGAAGAATCGAGGTTTACATTATAGGCAATTAAAAAATTCCTGGCACCGATTGCTGTCACACCTGTTTTTTCATTAAATTTTTCGGGGCCGAAATCCGGTTTTCTGTCGATGCAATTCATCTGTTCCTTTAATAATTCGTACCCTCCTCTTCTGCAATGCTCAAGCCTTTTCCGTTTTTCGTCAAAAGCTGCTTCTGCATAACAATAAACCGGAATTTTCAATTCATCTCCAATCCTTTTTCCTAATGCCCGTGCAACTCGAATCGTTTCTTCCATAGTTGACTGGTGAAGAGGGACAAGTGGACATACATCGGTTGAACCGATTCTCGGATGATGTCCGGATTGTCGTCTCATATCAATAAGTTCAGCAGCTTTTTTAACAGCTAAAAAAGCTGCTTCTACCACTTGCGAAGGCTTGCCGGTAAATGTCATAACAGTTCTGTTAACACTTTTCCCGGAATCTATATGCAAAAGATAAACGCCGGGAACACTTCTGATCTCTGTTGCTATTTTTTCTATAACAGCCAGGTCATTTCCTTCACTAAAATTTGGAACACATTCAATGAGTTTATCTTGCATACGTTTATCCAGATGTTTATTCCATCATACTACTATCTCCCATGGTCGCGACCATTATGGCTTTAATCGTGTGTAGCCTGTTTTCTGCCTGGTCAAATACAATGGAATGTTCAGATTCAAATACATCTTCCGTGACCTCCAGTCCATCCAAACCATATTTTGAATATACTTCCTGCCCTACTTTTGTTTCACGGTTATGAATAGCCGGCAGGCAGTGAAGAAATTTAACGTCTTCATTATTTGTCAAATCTAATTTTTTTCGGTTTACCTGGTATGATTTCAACAATTCAATTCTTTCTTTCCATAGTTTTTCCTGCTCTCCCATTGAAAGCCATACATCAGTATAAATAAAATCAACACCATTTAATGCCGGTTCCGGATTTTCACCAATTAAAATATTACCACCATTTTCCTGGGCAATATCCATGCATTCATCTATTAATTTTTTCTCTGGCTGAAATTTAGCAGGTGCAGCAATTCTAAAATCTATACCGAGTTTAGCTGAGCCGACAAGCAATGAATTGCATGTATTATTTCTTGCATCACCGATATAACACAATTTCAATTCATTTAAATCCCGGTCTGTATGCTCCATCATAGTAAGAAAGTCAGCCATAACCTGCGTGGGATGATATTCATTTGTCAACCCATTCCAAACAGGGATACCTGAATATTCAGCAAGTTCTTCAACAACAGACTGCCCGAATCCTCGATATTGTATGCCATCATACATTCTGCCCAATACTCTTGCTGTATCGCGGATGCTCTCTTTATGCCCTATCTGCGATCCCACCGACCCAAGATAAGTACAATTGGCTCCCTGGTCATATGCAGCAACTTCAAAAGCACAGCGTGTCCTGGTAGACGTTTTCTCAAAGATCAGGGCAATGTTTTTCCCTTGTAAATACGGGGTTTCCGAATTATTATATTTATCAGCTTTAAATTGTAAAGACAATCCTAATAAATAATAAATTTCATCAATTGAATAATCCAATAATGTTAGAAAACTCTTTCCTTTTAATTCAATATCCATAGTAATCTCAAATTTAATAATTAAATAATACTCCTCAATTCAACCAATTTTTTTAAAAAATCAAAACAGGTAAAATATTTACCTGTAAAGAAAACATTTTTTTTATATTTTTATCCTGCAAAAATATAAATTAAGTAGAATTAAATAATATATTCATTATTTTTGTTTAGTTTTGTTTAGTTTTGTAATTTCAAAATTGTGTTCCTTAGAAGGAAAATTCAATGATGCACTTTAGTACTTTAGTTAAATTTAAATATATAGCAATTTTATTAATTGCAACAACACTTATTGTTTGCAATTCATGTAAAAAGTCTGTCCAAAAGGGGTCAATTACAGAAGGGATAATTGAATATAACATCGAGTACCTTGAAAATAATATGCAAAAAAACATCCCGACAAACCTACTCCCTAAAAAAATGACCATGACCTTTAAAGATAATATTTCCAAACGGGAAATTGAAGGGTTCATGGGATTGTTTTCATTAATGCTTATTACAGACCATGAAGAAACCATAACAACAGCATTTTTAAAAGTCCTCGGTAAAAAATATTATTACACAGGAAACCCCAGGGAAAAAACATTTTGTTTTGATGCAATTCCTGGAATGAAAATATATCCTAATAATAATATTGGGAAAAAAATTACAGGTTTAAAATGCAAAAAAGGAAAAGTAACGTTTAAACAAGGAAAAGAAGAACCTTTTAATTTCTTTTATACTCATGAGATCAATCTAAAAAACCCTAATTTTGGAAATCCATATAATAAAGTTGACGGAGTACTTATGAACTTTCAGGTTAAATTGAATAAATTAAGAATGGCGCTTACTGCTGGCAAATTCACAGATAACACCATTTCTGAGAAAGAATTCAAACACCCTTCAGATTATAAAAAAGTGACCATGAAAGACATGGAAGAAATTTTAAACACACTGATGGAGTAAGCCATTTTTTATAATATCCCTATCATATTTCTGTTTGCTATACGTTAATAAAAATTATTATTGATTTTTATTTCTTAATATTTAAATATCCGGATAAATTGTAAAATAAAATAATGTGTGCAAAAAACTCAAATAACAACACTAAAAAATCCTCATTATTTATTTATGATGAAAGGTTTCAATTCATCCTGGGCTTGTTTCTTCTCTTTTTTGCTGCCTTTTTAACATTTGCCTTTATTTCATTTTTTTTCACATGGAAAACAGATCAAAGTTTTGAGTGGGGAAAATCATTATCAGGAGCAGACGTTACAGTAAATAATTGGGCCGGAAAAACCGGAGCCAAACTTTCAAATTTGTTTATTTTCAAACTTTTTGGCATATCCTCATTTATTATTCCACTCATTATGGTCATTGCTGGCCTCAGGTTAGTAAACATTAAAACATTCCGGTTGACATCATTTATCAGGGGGGCAATTATTGGACTATTACTGCTTTCCATTGTATTAGGTTTTATATCAGGAAATTTAAGCGGATATTTAGGAAGTGGCCTGGGAGGTCATTATGGTTTTTCTATAAGTGCTTGGTTGAACGCATTTATTGGTAAATTCGGCACAGGCTTGTTGCTTTCTATTTCTGTAATCACCTATGTCATATTTTTATTCCCTTCTTCATATCAATATTGTAAAAAACAATTTTATAAAATAACAGGAAAACAGGAACAATTTGCTACAGATTCAGCATATTCAGTGCAGAATGAGAAAAATACTGAAAAAGAAAAACAACACACTAATGAAGCAGAACCAGACACAGAAACAGACCTGGTTTTCGAAACCGAAAAGATCAATGAAGATGACGCTGGAAGCTATGAATACCATGATGTTGAAGGAATGAATGACACACAAAAAGAAGATAAAAATCAAAACGAAGAAGAAGATGTAGAACTTACAGTGGAACAACAACAAGCTGAAGAAAACGGGATAATGAATGAAGAAATATCACAAATGGAGGATTATGACCCCACGCTTGACTTGTCCAATTATAAACTTCCACCTTTAGATTTACTGGAAAAACATGAATCCAATAATTTTGAAGTAAGTGATGAAGAGTTGATAGGCAATAAAAACAAGATAGTAGAAACATTTGCCAACTTCAAGATACAAATTAATAAAATAAAAGCGACCATTGGCCCTACAGTAACATTGTATGAAATTGTACCTGCCCCGGGAATTCGCATATCAAAAATCAAAAACCTGGAAGATGACATAGCTTTAAGTCTTGCTGCTCTTGGAATCAGGATCATTGCACCCATCCCGGGCAAAGGAACCGTAGGAATCGAAGTTCCGAATCAGCACCCCCAGATTGTATCCATGCGTTCAATCCTCAATTCAAGGAAATTCCAGGAAGCTAAACATGATCTTTCTATAGCAATAGGAAAAACCATTTCCAATGAAACGTTTGTATTTGATCTTGCCAAAATGCCCCACCTTTTAGTAGCAGGGGCTACCGGACAGGGTAAATCAGTAGGGCTAAATGCCATTATCACATCTTTATTATACAAAAAACATCCTGCTCAACTAAAATTTGTATTGATTGATCCCAAAAAAGTTGAGCTTAGTGTATATTCCAAAATAGAAAGACACTTTTTAGCAAAATTGCCGGATGATTCGGAAGAAGCAATTATCACGGATACCCACAAGGTCATTACAACACTTCATTCTCTAACAGTGGAAATGGATAATCGGTATAATTTATTAAAACAAGCCCGGGTACGCAACATAACAGAATATAACGAGAAATTCATATCACGAAAGCTGAATCCGGAGAACGGCCATCGCTACATGCCATTCATCGTTGTCATTATTGATGAATTTGCAGACTTGATCATGACGGCAGGTAAAGAAGTGGAAAGTCCGATTGCCCGTCTTGCCCAACTTGCCCGGGCCATTGGAATCCATCTGATCGTAGCTACCCAGCGTCCAACAACCAATATCATTACAGGAGTAATTAAAGCCAATTTCCCGGCAAGGATTGCATTCAAAGTCACCTCAATGATTGATTCGCGGACTATTCTCGATTCCCCTGGTGCAAATCAATTGATCGGACGGGGTGACATGCTCATTACTTCTGGAAATGACCTGGTACGTATTCAATGTGCTTTTGTTGACATTTCGGAAATCGAAACACTAACAGATTTTATAGGTTCACAGCAAGGATATCCCTCGGCCATGATGCTCCCTGAATATAAATCAGATGAAGATGAAGACAAAGCAGATGTAGACCTCTCAAAACGCGATGACCTGTTTGAAGAAGCTGCCCGATTGATTGTCGTCCACCAACAAGGGTCAACTTCGTTAATTCAACGAAAATTTTCTATTGGATACAACCGTGCAGGAAGAATTGTTGATCAACTGGAAGCAGCACAAATTGTAGGCCCCTTTGAAGGAAGCAAAGCCAGGAAAGTATTAATCCCGGATGAATACACACTTGAACAACATATTAATTCGTTATAAATAGTAAAATCATTGATCAGGAAATGACAAAACATTTGACAAAAAGGAAAATAACCATCAAAAAATATCCGAAGGCAGAAGCAAAAAATCAGAACACCTTTAAGAATAATGCAACGCACAACCCTCTCAAGGCATATAAACCAGAAAATTCACACCCCACAAACCACATGCTCAACAACTTCAACTTTTAAACTTTTAAACTTTTAAACCCAAACACATGAAACTTTTTTACATTTACATGCTAACCGTTGTTTTCGGATTAAACATTCAAGCTCAAACGTCCGAAAAAGCAAATAAAATTCTTACCAGGGCATCAGAAAACATCAAGTCTTATAATAGCATAAAACTCAAATTTTCATTTACCCATGAAAACATAAAAAATGAAACATTAGAAACTCAAAATGGTACACTTTTATTGAAAGGCAATAAATACTTTATATCAATGCCCCAAACGGATATCTATTACAATGGCAATACAATGTGGAATTACATAAAAAATGCCAATGAAGTCAATGTAATAAAACCCGAATCTGATACTACAAGCGGAGCGCTTGACTTTACAAATCCAAAGCAATTATTTACAATAGAAGAAGAAGATTATAAAAGCAAATATGTTGGGGAAATAACAAAAGACGGTAAAACATATCATAAAATAGATTTGTACCCGCGAAACCTGAACCTGGATTATCATCGGATCCGTGTTTTAATTGATGAACAGGCTAAATTAATTCAATTTGTAAAAGTATTCAGCAAACAAGGTGAGCATTTTACTTTTGAAATAAATAATTTTAACACGAACCTCAATGTATCTGATGATAAATTTACATTTGACAAGTCAAAATACCCGGATGTTGAGGTAATTGATATGAGGTTTTAAAAATGCAAAAAAGCTACAAAAACAAGCCCTTAGGGCTTAATGCGAAATAAGGTTTACAAGTTAAACTAAGTTATTTTGTTCTTTGCCAAGGC
>CAYFQI010000097.1:0-9477 GCA_964345135.1 uncultured Bacteroidales bacterium | reverse complement strand
GGTTTTGTTTTATCCGGCAGCTCAGCGTAGTAGAACCTTTTATAATCATGCGCATCCCGATTAAAATACGGGATAAATAGTGTGTTAAATGACTTATCATGGGTGTTCATATGCTTGGTTCATCCTGATAGCTACTGCATTTGCATGTGCTGTAAGGCCTTCTGCATTTGCCATTTCTAAAGTGATGTTACCAATTTGTTCAATTCCTTCCCTGCTTAATTCCTGGAACGTGATTTTTTTTACAAAACTATCAAGGTTCACCCCATTATACGATTTTGCAAATCCATTGGTTGGCAATGTATGATTTGTTCCTGAAGAATAATCACCCACGCTTTCTGGAGTGTAATTTCCAAGAAAAACAGAGCCTGCATTGATAATGTTTTCAGCTGCTCTCTCGTAATTTTCAAGTGAAATGATCAAATGTTCCGGGGCATAAGCATTGATCAGTCCTGTCATTTCTTCTTCATTATTAACCAAAATGGCTTTGCTGTGTTGCAATGCTTCTTTTGCATACTCTTTCCGTGATAATTGTTCAAGCTGTAATGCAACCTCTTCTTGAACGGCATTGATGATTTCTTCTTTTGTTGTGACAAGGATAACCTGGCTGTCATTGCCATGTTCTGCTTGAGACAGAAGGTCTGCAGCAATAAATGCTGGATTTGCTGATTCGTCTGCCATCACGACTACTTCAGAAGGCCCTGCAGGCATGTCAATGGCTGCAGCATTTCTGCTCACAATTTGTTTAGCTGCTGTAACATATTGATTCCCGGGCCCAAATATTTTATGTACTTTTGGAATGGTTTCGGTTCCATATGCCATGGCCCCAATAGCTTGAGCCCCTCCTGTTTTATATACCCCGGTAATTCCAACCAATTGGGCGGCATAAAGAATGGCAGGATGAATATTGCCTTCTTCATCAGGGGGAGTGCAAAGAATCATTTCACGACATCCGGCTATTTTTCCCGGTATGCCTAACATTAATACAGTTGAAAATAATGGAGCCGTGCCCCCGGGAATATAAAAACCAACATTTTCAATTGCAACGCTTTTTTGCCAGCACTGCACACCAGGAGATGTTTCGATCTTTTGAATTGGTTGTTGCTGTGCTTTATGAAATGTTGTAATGTTGGATGATGCTTCATCAATCGCTTTTTTTAATCCCGGTTCTAATTTACATCCTGCTTCATCAATCGCTTTTTGGGAGACAGATAGTGTTTGTATATCAGCATTGTCAAATTTTTTTGTGTATTTATTTACAGCCGAATCCCCGTGTTGTTTTATGTTTTGCAGGATTTCATTTACGACATGATCTACTTTCGATGTATCGAAGAGTGGCCGTTGCATAATCGAATCCCAGTCGGTTTGTTTTGGATACCTGATGATTTCCATATGATATGGTGCTTTTTTGAGTGTAATATTTAATTATTAAAGGTTTAGCTTTCTGGTTTTATTTACAAAAGTATAAAAGTTTATAAAAGCGGACATATTTCTAATGAGATGGTGGATTACCGGATCATGTTTTCTATAGGAACGACCAATATCCCTTTGGCTCCGATTTCTTTTAGTTTGTCAATGACCTGCCAGAAGTCATTGATATTTACAACAGAATGGACAGAGCTCCAACCATCCTGGGCAAGTGGGACCGTGGTCGGGCTTTTCATCCCGGGGATCAGTTCAATGATTTTGTCAAGTTGATCATCGGGGGCATTTAATAAGATGTATTTGTAGTTTTTGGCTTCAAGAACAGAATTGATACGGAAAAGTAATTTATCTAATGTTGCTTTTTTTGCTTTTTCCATGGTTTCCGGTGCAATGAGCACTGCTTCGGATTTCAATACCAATTCGACTTCTTTCAAACCATTGCTGATTAACGTGCTGCCCGTGCTTACAATGTCACAAATAGCATCTGCTAATCCAATGCCGGGGGATATCTCTACAGATCCGCTGATTTTGTGTATTTCAGATTCAATACTGTGCGTGTTAAGAAAGTTTTTTAATATGTTTGGATAAGAAGTTGCAATCCGTTTGCCCTGAAAATAATGTATGTCTTTATATTCGTGGCTTTTTGGAATGGCCAGGGATAATCTGCATTTCGAGAAACCCAGCCGCTTGATAATGTTCAATGGCATTTTGCTCTCGAGATATTCATTTTCTCCAACAATCCCGGCATCTGCAACACCGTCCCTGATGTATTCAGGGATATCATCATCCCTGAGAAAAAGAATTTCGAGGGGAAAATTTGTTGCACTGGAAATAAGTTTCCGCTGGCCTCCTCCAACGCTTATTCCACATTCTTCCAAAAGATTGAACGATTTTTCACTTAATCTTCCTGATTTTTGAATGGCTATTTTAATGTTATTCACTTGTTTATTTTTTTAAATTTGTTCATAATAGATTCAAGTGTCTGGGCATTAATTCCCTGATAATAAAACATCTGAAGTCCATAAGCGCACGTTGTTGGAGCAGGTGTATCTTAGTTGACGGACATTCAGGCCAAACACTCGTATTTAACACACGCTGGTTTCACAATTTATTCATCAACCTCAATTTAATATTCGTCAATATTTTTTTTGTATATAATGGAAAATCGTTATTCATAATCCATCCAAAATACCCGGGGTCTTTTTTAAGAACATCTTCAACAGGCAATCCTTTATATTTACCAAAATTAATGGTTTCCCTTCCTTTATTATCATACACGAATCTGCCGGCAAAATCAACGTTTTTGTTATGAGAGGAAAAGCGCGAGAGTACATCAATGTCATTGGAAAATGGTTCGGATTCTTCACCTTTTGCATTCTTACTGGTCATCCCGTTATAACGGTCTAATTGTGCTTTTAAAATTTCATACGTGGCTAAAGTATCAGCTTGTGCACTGTGAGCACATTCTAATTCTTTATTGCAATAAAATGCATATGCGGCACTTAGGGTGCGTTGTTCCATTTTATGGAATATGACTTTCACATCAATAAACCGATTTTTTTGCAGATCAATATCTACTTCGGCACGTATGAATTCTTCTGCCAGCATGGGTATATCAAAATTATTCGAGTTATACCCGGCCAGGTCACATCCCTGGAATATTTTTGCAATATCTTTTGCAATTTCCGAAAAAGGAGGACAGTTTTTCACATCTTCATTGGTAATGCCATGAATTGATGATGCTTCTTCGCTTATAGGAATGGTTGGATTCAATCTTATCGTGTCGGTTTCTTCCTGTCCCCCGGGGGATGCTTTGATGTAAGAAATTTCGACAATACGGTCTTTGGCTATATTGATCCCGGTTGTTTCAAGGTCAAAAAATATGATTGGTTTTTTTAAGTTTAATTCCATGTGTTGAAAATATTTAACATTTTAAAAAAGAATTTTTTGTTCCCTTATGTAAACATGATATCTATTTCAACAACAAAGAAGTTGGATAAAACAGACAAACACTAAATAATGAGGGATTCAATGATTATTATTTACAAGCAATTGATAAAGGTAATAGTAAGAATTATGAACCGGTCATCATAGGCATTAGAAGCATTAGAATTGTTTCGTTTTCATCTTCTTTTTCTACCGGGAGAAAAATCCCGGCTCTTGATGGGTCAGACATTTCAAGGTGTACATTATCAGATGATATGTTGGCAAGTATTTCAATCATGAATGTAGATTTAAACCCAATTTCCATTTCTTCTCCTTCGTATTGGCAATTTAAACGTTCATATGCAGAGATGGAATAATCAATGTCTTGGGCCGATACAGTTAGTTGGTTGTCATTGATTTGCAGTTTAACCAGGTTGCTGGCTTGATTTGAGTAGACAGAAACCCGTTTAAGTGCATTATGCAAAGCGAGCCGGTCTATTAAAAGTTTGTTGGGATTATCAGTAGGGATCACTGAGTTGTAACTTGGATATTGCCCCTCGGTAAGCCTGCATACCATTTTGTAACAAGACAAGGTAAAAACTGCATTTTTTTCATCAAATTCAATTGTTACATTATTTTCTTCTTTCGGGAGGATACCACGGAGAAGGGTTGCCGGTTTTTTGGGTAATATAAATGAAGATTCTTTTTCGGATTGAATGTCATTCCGTTGGTATTTCACAAGTTTTTGAGCATCAGATGCTACACATGTGACATTATCTTTGTTGATTTCGAAAAATATTCCGTTCATGACAGGCCTGAGTTCGTCTTCTGATGAAGCAAAAATTGTTTTGGCAATGGCTTTTTGGAGAATCTCCGCAGAAATGACGATAGACGTTTTGTCCGTTTTAATTTCAGGAAGTTGTGGAAAATCTGCAGCATCTTGCCCCACGATTGTAAACTGGCCATTTTCAGAATTAATAACAACCGTGTAGTTATCTAAATTAATATCAAACGTGAGAGGTTGTTCAGGGAATTCTTTCAGGGTGTCTGTTAATATACGCGCAGGAATAGCCACGCTTCCTGTCTCTTCCGAGTTTTCAAGATGGATATTGGTGATCAGCGTTGTCTCAAGGTCAGATGCTGTAATTTCCAGATTCTTTCCGTCTAATTTAAACAAAAAGTTATCAAGTATTGGAAGTGTATTTTTAAGGTTAATAACCCTGTTAATCGACTGTAAATGATTTAATAATACTGTGCTTGATACAACAAATTTCATTTTTTATCTTATTTTAATTTTTAAATTGATCTGTTAAAAATAGCGTAGCAATTTACTAAATTTTAGTATATTTTTTAAAAAATCAGGAATCCTTTTTTAAAAAATAATCTATTTCTTTTACGAGGGGGTCTATTTTAATGTAATTTAGAATGACCAGGTGAGGCGACGATTTTTTATGTGCGTAGACCCTGTAAGGATCGTATTTAACAAAATTACCGGGAGCGTCGTCTTTATATGTAATAGAAAAGATTTTAATTACTTCAGTGGTACCATCAGCCTCTTTAATAGAAATTATATGACGTGGTGTCCTTGAAAGGATTCCGGATTGTTTCTTTTTTGTTACATCTGCATATTTGTTAAAATGGAGTATTTTAAATTTGAAAAAATAAGCCTGTGCCCTGAATTGATTGATATCATGGTAGACTGTATCTTTTAAAAAAAGCAGGAAGTTTTTTTGCCCCCTTTTTTTAATTGTAAAATTTCTCTTTTTTTCCCCTGGTGTTTTTATCGTTATCTCCTGTATATCATTATATGAATAATTATACAATACATTATTCAGCCAAAATGATTTTTTAGTAATAAAAAAATGTGCAATTTCAATTTGAAATCCCGGGAGCCTGACTTCAAATGGTTGTCTGAATCCTTCTCGTTTTATAAATGTTCGTTCGTCAGGGCCCGTGGTGTCAAGATAAATAGATAACGATTTTTTTAATTTATCGTTTTTAAAAAACCTGGCATGAATACCGTGTGTATCCATTTTAGAGAGCAAATCTTTTTTATATTCCTTTGATACAGGAGCTCCCGGCTCAATTTTTTTTAATATATCAAGGAGCGTTTGAACTTCTTTATTTTTGGCTTTGACCTGATCATTTAATAACCAGTTTTTATCTTTTTTTGTAAGAATAATTGTATCTGAAGATTTATTGAATTCAATACGGGTAATGGCTCCGGTATCCCTGATGCTAAGATTTCTTGCTTTTTGATTTAAGGTACTATAAGTGTCTGTGGTAAATAAATAAACAGCCACTCCAATTAAACAGCCAAGTATGATGATGGGTTTAATAAATCGGTTCATATGTTTATTTTGCATATTTTCGTTTTCTCAAGAAATAAATGATTATTCCAAACAGGATAACAAACAAAACAGGTGCCAATGTATTGAGTAATTGCCATTGCGGGCGTTGTTCTTTTATTTGAGAACGGTCGAGTAAACGTAATTTTATTTTTTTAGCACGCAATTGCATTAAATCCTGTTCATCTGTTAAATAATGCAGACAATTCATGATAAAGGCTTTGTTTCCAAATGTTTGCCTTGTATACCTGTCATATCCCAATGGTGATATCATAGCCCCTTGTGGTGTTCTTTTAACTTCATTTTTAATCATATCACCATCAGCAATAATAAGCATTCGTGTAGTATCACTTGTGGGTTTAAAAATAAATTGTTCCTGTTTATTTATCAATGCATTGACAGGCCTGTTTTGGAATACAGACGGGAACACACCTTCCATTAATACACCTACAGGAAGAAATGATTTATTATACACATTCCTGTTTATTTCTTCTTCTATTTCTTTCAGGCTTACCATACCGGGGGTATTAAAATTAATTTCACGGGCATGTTCGGACGTGGTGAGAAGGATTGTTTTTTCAATACCGGGGTCATGTCGAATCGTGTCAATTGTATTGATGTATTCTGCTTTTATTAAATCAAGATTGCTTGTAATCGGGTGATCTTTGGGCGGATTTAGCAAAGGGAAATAAGGCCAGGGAACGGGTGTGAAATCGTCCCCGACCCCGGGGAGTGATGTTTTTACCGGGATGGCATTACAGTGTACATCTTTCACCAAGAAGGGGTTTATCCTAATGCCATATTTAAAGAGCTGGTCTGTAATATTCAGGTCATTCATCATGGCAATGGTAGAACCGTTTCTCAGGCTGTCATGGCTTATTTTTACCATATCCAGGAACCATAAGATCTTTCCGCCATTCATAATATATTGGTCAATGGCCAATTTTTCTTTTTTGGAAAACTTTTTTCGTGGTTTCGCAATGATTACGGCTTTGTAGTCCATAAGGCTCGTTACATGAGTGATCGTGCCCCTGTCTACCCTGTAAAATTTAGCCATCTCACGGGTAATATCATCAACCTGGTATTGATTTAATTCTCCATGTCCTTCAAGAAAAACAATCTTCTCAGGTGTATCCGAGGAAATGTTTTTCATGGCAAGTACAATCTTATATTCCAATGTTTCAATAGATTGGTTTAAATTTTCCCTGGCTGTTGCATTTTTATTATTATTTAAAAGATTAACAGCTATTTCCCTGTTTTTATAGTGCATAACAGCCCCGGGGAATATTATTTTTTGGGACATGGTCCCTTCTTTGTCTTTGTGCTTGAGGTTGATTGGATTAATTCCCTTTTTTTTGAGTTCGTTAAATAGGTTTTCTTTGGCTTTTCCCTCTTTACCGGAAGGATTAATAAACTCGTATTCCATGTTGTCCTCTGCATATACTTTAAATTCTGATAGTTCCTCTTTTATTGACCGTTGTAAACGCTCAAATTCAACGGTCATATCGCCATCAAGATAGACTTCAATATATACAATATCATCCAGGTTTTTTAGGATTTCTTTGGTAACAGGCTTTAGCTGATAGCGGTTTTCCGAAGTTAAATCCACCCTGAAAAAAATAAATGAAGAAATATAATTGATCAGGATAATGATCAGGACAATGATTAAAAATTGAAAAATATTTTGAGTTGTGAATTTATATTTATTCATGGTTTAATTATTTCTGCTTTGTATCACTGTTTTTGTTGCAAAAAGAAAAATTCCGATGGTACTTATAAAGTAAATGATATCCCTTGAATCAATAACGCCACGGCTCATTGAGTCATAATGTTTATTAATGCCTATTTGCAGGATAATGTATTCCAATTCCCCGGATACAAAGGTAGATGCGATGAAATCGAATCCCAGGTATAAAATAAATGCCAATGATGCGCTGATTAAAAAAGCAATGATTTGATTTGACGTCAGGGATGAAGAAAAAATTCCAACAGATGCGTAAATGGCTGCCAAAAAAAAGAGCCCGATGTATGACCCCCATGTTCCGCCTGCGTCTATGCTGCCAACCGGATCGCCTAATAAATAAATACTTAAAAAATAAATCAAGGTAGGGATAATGGAAAATAACACCAGGGTTAATGCTGCGAGAAATTTTGATAGAATAATTTGCATATTTGTCAGGGGACGTGATAATAACAATTCAAGGGTACCTGAATTTTTTTCTTCGGAAAACATGCGCATGGTAATGGCCGGTACCAAAAACAAAAAGACCCATGGGGCAATGATAAAAAGTGTATCAATGTTGGCATACCCGGTGTCTAATACATTCATGTGGCCGGGAAATATCCATATAAATAATCCGTTGATAACCAGGAAAATTATTATAACTATATAACCTGATAATGAACTGAAAAAAGTATTGATTTCTTTTTTGTATAATGAATACATAGAAAATAATGTTTAATATTTCCCAAAAATAATTTATTTTGATGCTAAAAAAAAATTAAGCAGATTTAAACTGTTAAACTCTTTTAAATTTTTAATGTGAAAAACCGGAAACAATTTATATTTATAACACTATTTTTGGTAACATATTATAATGGTTCTACACAAGAACGTATTTCATTCTGGAATAATATTTATGTAAAAGCAAAGTACCATTATGGATTCATTCTTTCTCATACCCGGGAGATCGCATATAATGTAGAAGACCATGTTTCAGGCATTGAGATAAATATCAGTAAACCAACATTTGGTGGATCTTATTATGAAAAAATCTTTTTTAAACCAAGAATTGGTGCCGGATATTATATGAGCACCCTGGGAAATGACGGAGTGTTCGGGAAAGTACATGCATTTTTCCCGTATATAAATATTCCGTTTGGTGATCAATCGGCTAAATTCCACCTTCATTATAAAATTGCATTCGGAATGGCGTATTTAACAAAAAAATTTGATTTGAAAGAAAATTTATGGAATACAGCCATTGGTTCGCATGGGAATATTTATTTTAATTTTTGTCTGAATGGTCGGTTTAAACTAAATAAGCAAAATGAATTATTTGCCGGAGCCGGGTTTACTCATTTTTCTAATGGAAATTATAAAAAACCAAACTTGGGATTGAATATTGTTGCAGTCTCATTTGGGATGAATCATTTATTTAATTACAAAGCAATTTCTGATACACAGCTTGAAGCTCCAGACATCCCCCGGGGTATTGAGTTTCTGGTGATCTATTCCGCCGGCTTTAGGGTGCATGACATTGATGATGATAATTATTACTTTGCTTCTTCATTGAGCACAGAGGCCGGAAAATATTTTAGTTGGAAACGTAAAGCAGGACTGGGGATTGATGTGTTCTATAACCAATCTCTTGAACCTATTTATTCTGAAAAACAAACCGAATCTATTTCGCAAATAGATTTAATCAGGCCGGGGATTCATGTTTTTCATGATTTTTTGTTAAACAGATTGGCCATTACCATGCAGATAGGATATTATATTTATAGCCCTATCCCTGATCAGCGTATTTATGATAGAATAGGATTGCGATATAAGATTAATAATCATTTAATGGTTAATTTTGCTATAAAAGCACATTATGCTGATGCTGATTTTGTTGAATGGGGTATAGGGTATTACTGGAATAACTAAATTTATGATTTTATGAACCGAGCCATGATAAAGTTTTTGACATGCACGCATATGATTATAAAAGGATATTCTACACCGAGCTGCCGGATAAAGCAAAAAACCAGATAAACCCAATTAACTCAATTAACT
>CAYFQI010000096.1:0-9492 GCA_964345135.1 uncultured Bacteroidales bacterium | reverse complement strand
AACTCATGGCGAGCTCCATCTGACCTTTGAAAAATAAAAAATAAACAGATGAAAAGGTGGGGGGTAGCAAGGCTTTCCCACCTTTTTTTGATTGATGGCTATAAGAAACCAATACAACATGAAAAAAATATGGCAGTTTAACCCCCGGTATTATCTATACTATTAATGATAATGAGCAATTATATGACAAACATGACGAAGTTAGCGGATAGTATGGACAAACATAAGCCAGAGTCCCATAGGAAAAAATAATGGCCTATATACCCTGGTGAGGGCAAAAGCATGATGTTCCTAAATTTTTTTATGTAAATTGTTGGCTATTATATAAAAAACGTTTATTTTGAAAAATCCAAATAAAAGTTGTAAATTTAGATGGTTAAACCATTAAATTTTTCTTTATTAAGATAACATGCAATTTATTCGATACTACATCTTATTATTTTCTATAATATGTTCAAATATTATTATTCATGCCAATGAGCGAGGTGTTGATTATCAAAATCTTGTATTTGAAGATATTACAAATGAAGAAGGCGAGGCACCACCTTCGGTTGGTAATATTATCCAGGACAAGCAGGGGTTCATTTGGTTGGGCACGGCCAATGGCCTTTATCGTTATGATGCATACACGTTTGACCTGTTTCAATACAACCCGGAAGATACCACGAGTTTGTCCAATAATGATGTCCAGTGCATCATGGAAGACAATGAAGGCAGGATATGGGTTGGAACAATTTATGGATTAAGCGTTTTGAATAAACAAACAGGTGATTTTGAGCGTTTTTTTCATGATCCGGAAGATCATAATTCACTATGGCAAAATTCAATCAATGATATAATCCAACGAAAAAACGGGGAAATATGGATTACAACATCTAAAGGCCTGAATGTTTATGATGTTCAACATAAACAATTGGCCAGGGTAGATATAGATGAAGCCATTGAGAAAATAAAAAAAAATCATTGGGAAAAAGATAAAAATATTTCATTCCTAACCATATGTGAAGATCATAAAGAGAATTTATGGTTCGGCACATATAACCATGGCATCATAAAGTTTAATACAGAAAAGAAAGAACTGAAACAATTTTATATTCATCAAAAAAAATATATCAACAGAGTTCCTGTAATCGTAGAGGATCAAAATAATATGCTGCATATAGGTGCATTTTATAACCATCACTTTTTATTCGACCCGGTAACTGAAAAAATAATCGATACCATTAATTCTTCTTTAAGAATACGTTCTGTAATGATTGATGATTCAGGAAATATTTGGACCGGCGGAGTCAATGAACTGATCATATATTCCGGGAAAGATTATTCGACCCTGGCATATTATAAAGCTGAAGATGATGGCAAAACTATACTTGAAAAAGGGAGTCTGATAGACGTGATATTTCAGGATAAGAATAAAAATATATGGATTTCTACAAGACGGGGAATACGTGTATATTTCATATATAAAAATAATTTTAATAAATATTTTCATGAAATCAATAACCCTAAATTCAGGGATTATGGAAAAGAACTTTTTGTTGACCGGCAACAAAATTTTTGGTTTGGCACATTCGGAGATGGATTAATGTTATTTGACAAAACACTTCAATTACAAAAACGTTTTTTTGGGAATTCAAGCCGCATGTCATTTATTTGGTCAATAACGCAGGATGAAAATGATAATATCTGGGTTGGTACGAATAATGGCATCAAGGTCTATGATCCGTTTCAGAAACAATTTGTAAGAACCATAAGGAACAATGAATCAAATAATGATATTTTATCTCATAATTTAGTATATGAAATACTGCACGATAGCAAAGGGAACAAATGGATTGCGACAGAGGAAGGGCTTGATTTATTAACACCGGATGGAGAAACAAAGCATTTTTCAGAAAAGGATGGGATTATCAATAAAAAAGTGAATGCAATGCTTGAAGATGAAAAAGGAAATATTTGGATTGGTACTAAATACGGACTTTCATGCTATAATTCCGAAAATGAATCAGTTAAAAATTATGTTTACGATCCGCAAACCGGAAGTGGTCTGAGTAACCAAAAGGTGAATGCAATTCATATTGACACCACGGGAGTGTGGATTGCAACCGATTATGGATTGAACCGGCTTGATCCTGAAGAAAACACCATAGATTATTTTTTTAAACAGGATGGATTAATAGATAATAAAATAACTAATCTGGATATAGATATGCAGGGTAACTTATGGATGTTGTCCCGCGTGGGAGTGTCCAGGATGAATCTAAAGACAAAGGAAATCATCACCTTTGATAAAAATGATGGGCTGTCAATAAATTATTCGGGGATGTTCATTAATGACTCTGTTTTATATTTGGGAGGGAAAAACACTGGTTTTTATGTATTTAGTATCAATGACATCAAAATAAATCTAATTGCACCACCTGTTTATATAACTGAAATTCAGGCTAACAATGAAATTGTACAAAAAGGTTACGGAAAAATACAGGAACAAATCATAACATTGCAACACCATCAATCATCTATACAATTAGAATTTACAGCTTTGAATTACCTATTCCCCGAAAAAAACCATTATAAATATAAATTAAACGGAGCCGAAGAACAATGGAACACGACCTCCGGGAAAAGAAGGATAGCTGTATATAATAATTTGAAACCCGGGAAATATACTTTTTTAGTGGAAGCATCCAATAATAATGGAATTTGGAATAACAAACCCGAAACTGTACAGATTAAAATTTTACAGCCCTGGTGGAATACAGGGTGGGCTTATATAATGTATTTCCTGATATTTGTTGGGTTGATTTATATATTATTCAGAATTCGAAATTTTCAAAAACATCAGGAAAAAGCAAAATTTCAACACGAGCAGGACGAATTGAAATTAACATATTTTACAAATATTTCCCATGAATTCAGAACCCCGCTTACGTTATTATATGGAATGATAGAACAATTGTTTAAAAACACAGAACTTCCGGAGTCCATCCGTAAACAATTGAATATCCTATATAACTATGCATTAAGAATGAAGAATTTAGTGAATCAGGTACTTGAACTGCGACGATTAAATATAGGAAAATTAAAACCGGAATATAATTATGCAGATATCATCCCTTTTTTAAAAAGAACATATTTTTCATTTGATCCTCTTGCAAAGCAGTATGATATACAATATGATTTTATTTGCCCGTATGACACATATGAGTGTTTTTATGATGAAGAAAAATTGGAAACAATCCTGATGAATCTTATTTCTAACGCATTTAAGCATACCCCGGCAAAGGAAAAAATAATATTTGAAATGGAAATACAAGAACAGAATAATGTTGATGCTGAATCTTCAGAAAAAACATTGATAATCAAAGTTACAAACACGGGAAAATACATCCCTGAAAATGAAATTCAGAAAATATTTGAACGATTCTATCAATCTGAATATAGCTCATCTGACAAAAAAGAAGGCACAGGTATTGGGCTTGCACTATCTAAAGAATTGGTGGAAATGTTAAATGGCACTATTGCTGTTGATAGTAAGCCGGAAGCAATAATCACATTTACTGTACTTTTACCTGTCCCCAACCTTCCTGCCCCTGTTCAGCTAAATGATAATAAAAATAAATTCATACCTGCAACACATATTCCCTATCCGGATATAAGCGAACAAAGTACAGACGAAAGCGGGGAGAAGATACAAAACGGTGAACAACAAGTCATGCTCATAGCAGAAGATAATAAAGAAGTTAGGGCCTTTATTCATTCGTTATTTGTTAAAAATTATAAAATTATTGAAGCTGAAAACGGAAAGGATGGATTTGAAAAAACACTAAAATACATGCCTGATATTATAATATCAGACATTATGATGCCCGAATACGATGGATTTAACTTCTGTAATGACATTAAACAAAATGAACAAACAAATCATATCCCGTTGATTTTACTTACAGCAAAAACAGCGGAGGAATATAAGCTTACAGGATACCAAATCGGAGCAGATGATTATGTTGTCAAACCATTCAGTAGCGACCTTTTAATTGCTCGTGTAAATAATTTGTTGAAAAATCGTGCCAGGTTGAAAGAAATTTATCGCAAACGGTATTTGTTGGACAATAATATTGTATCAAATGAAAATGAAAATGAAGGGTCAGGCAATGTAGATAAGTTCTTAAGCCGGGTAAAGACACTGGTAAAAGAAAACATGTATAACGAGACGTATTCTGTGAATCAGTTAGCCGATGATCTAAACATCAGCCGTATACATTTAAACAGGAAATTAAAAACCATCATGGGCATATCCCCAAGTGAATTTATAAAATTATGCAGGCTCAATGAAGCAATGCATATATTGAAAACCGAACCAAAATTAACAATATCAGAAGTAGCTTATGATGTAGGGTTTAAAGATCTTTCCCATTTTTCAAAAGCTTTTAAAGCACATTATGGAAAAAAACCTTCGGATATTGAAAGAAAATAATTTTTAAAAACAATGCACTGCAATGAATCCGCTGTCTGGTGTTAAGAAAACATTTTGAGCCAAACGCTACGAAGTTATCGCACATTATAATCAGGCATAAATATCATTGCAAACGTTAGCATAAATGCCAGATTCAATTTTTGATGTTTAAAGTTTTCTCTGCAACAATTAATTGCCCTGTTGCCTTTCATGGTTTTTGAATTTTGTGTAGATGTTTTTTCAGGATAAGGCACGCCATTTTGTCTTCTGTCTTTTGAATTTTAAGAATCTTATTTCCATAAAAATTGCAGTAGTACCAAATTAGATCTGTTTTAAGAACGGCTAATGATCCTGGCAGATAAAGCAAACATCGGGCAAGAACCTTCGAAATTAAGGATTTCGCAATTTTTTTATGGTCTGTAAGATACATTTTTGGATGTATGATACATGATGTTACCTGCTTCCAATAATGTATCATGTCAGGGGTTAACTTTCGGATAGTTTTGATTTCGAAATATTAAATCATTGAATGATGAAAAATAATAGACTAAATTACAAAAAAAATATTCTTAATGTGATAGTTGTTTTCATATTAATAATACCACAGATATCATTTTCCCAGGAAGATTGTTTTAATGGAATGGACGATGATGGCGACGGATTAATTGACCGCTTCGATCCTGAATGCGAAGATACAATAGATTGTTACATGGAAGGGAAACGTCAACCTGCCAGTGCGTTCCAGCCCTCGCTAATATGTAGTTATGGAACAGATGAAGCAGATTATAGCGTGCCTATGATTGGAGATGTAAATGGTGATGGATCCCCTGAAATTGTAGTCAATGGAAATTTTGGAATAGCCATAATAGATAATAATTGTAATGAGTTAGGATTTATACATCCTACTTCCTCAAGCAATGCTGATGCAAGCAATGCTGAAACGATTGAAAAAATGGCTGGGGCAGTCTTAGGTGATGTTGATGGAAATGGGATTATAGATATTTTTTTCCCGGATAAAAATGGACGGGTATACCGTTATGAATGGAACGGAACAAAATTTGAAAAACTATGGGAAACAGCGGATGGAATTGCCTCTAATGGACGTCCGCGATTGGACATACTGGATATCAACAGGGACGGCAATGCGGAATTAATACCGAATAGTGGTTATATGATTGATGCATTGACCGGTTCGGTTTATAGTGGTGAAATTCCAACATTGCATAATCCTGGTACAGATGGGGATTTGGCGAATACAGGAATATATGGGTTTACAGCAGATGCAGATCTTGGCAATAATGGAAATGAAGGGGATGTAGAACTCATAAGAGGAACCGAGATATATAGGTATGATTTTTCTGCCAATCAGTGGAACCTCATAAAAGCTTTACCTGCACCTTATGATACCGATATGTGGACTAAACGGGGGCAGGTTTCCATTGCCGATGTTGACAATGATGGAGATGTGGATGCCGTAATAAGTTCTTATAATCCGCAATATGGAGTTTCTAATAGTGAAGTTAATGAGATTATTGCCTGGGATATGCAAACCAATACCATATATGGCCCGATTACCCCGGCCAATGTCAAAGGTGGAGGACGAGTTACCATTGATAATTTTGATGATGATCCATTACCAGAATTTGCCTGTAGTGCTTTTGAAAAACTGGTAGCTTTTGATGATGTGACAACATGGGGGGCTACATATGTTTTATGGGAAGAAGCAGTAACCGATGTGGCAGCTAGTGCCAAAACAGGTGTCACTGCATTTGATTTTGACGGCGATGGATTGGCCGAACTGGTCTATCGTGATGAAGACAAGTTGCGCGCATTCCGTGGAATAGGGGACGGCGCAGGCAATCCTGAAGTCATATTTAATTCAGGAGCCAACACGTGTATTAGCCAGACAGGAGTAGAATATCCAACTGTGGCCGACATGAACGGGGATCAATATGCAGAGATCATCGTTACATGCCAAAGCAGAGTTTCTATCTATACCAATGGGGCAGCTTATCCCTGGTATCCCGCCAGGCCACTGTGGAATACTTTTGCATACAATATAACAAATGTCAATAATGATGGAACCATACCTCAATACATGCAGGAAAACTATCTGGTAGAAGGATATAATAATTTTCTTGCACAATCTTCCAGTGATTATTCTCATTTTGAATATCCCAGGATTCCTTTACCGGATGCTGTTCTGTCATTTACATATCCTGACAGCTGCCTCGGAAGGAGTGTGTGTGTAACAGTAAAAAATATTGGAGATGCTGGCCTGCCGACGGGTTTTCCGATTTCAATTTATCAGGGCAACCCTGAACAATCCGGGGCAATCTTTCTTGATAGCATCCGAACAACGGAAATAGTCATAGCAGGCGATAGCCTCCTGTTGCCATGCATATCAATACCGGAATCAGCAAACGGAACATCAATATACATTGTAGCTAATGCAGATGGCACACAACCGGTACCAATATCGCTCCCCAGTATAGCAGGAGATACACTCAATGAATGTGATTACATGAACAATATCATAAACGATATTGTAAGTTTCCCTGATGTGAATGCAGTTGCAACAAATGACACAATATGCGAAGGAGATAATATTAATCTGGATGAAACAGGGGGAGAGGCAACAAGCTGGTCATGGACAGGGCCAAATAGTTTTACATCAACACAAAAAGACCCTGCCATATCATCAGCCGGTTTGTCTGCAGACGGGTTATATATTGTGACAGTAAAAGATAATAACGGATGCATTAATATGGACACGGTGGACATAATTGTCAAAGTAAATGCCAACCTAGTGATTACAAACCCCAATGCTAGTTGTGTGGTAGACTTAACAGATACTGCCATCGTTTCAGGAAGTTCAGGCGGACTCGATGATAAAGTTACAGATACAATTTCATTCAGAGACGGCGCCTTCCCGGATGCCGGATATGATGGCACTAAAGATGTTTTTTTTAATGGGGAAGCAGACTGGCAACAAATTGTAAACCATGAAGATGAATCCGTTAAGATGGGGGCATTTATGAGTACTTTGATAAAATGGGATATTAGTTCTATCCCGGCAAATGCTATGGTGAAAGAAGCAAAAATGACATTCATAAATATCAGGGCAACTCCAAGTAACGAATTATATGAAATATATGAACTGACAAAAGATTGGGATGCCGGGAGTGCAACGTGGAAGATATTATCTACAGGTGTGTCTTGGGAAATAGCCGGTGCACAAGGAGCTACTGATCATGGGTCAGCCATATTGGGAGAAATAGATGCATCCGGAATGGGATATGGTGCATCAAGAGATTTTTTTCTGAATAACAATGGAATAGATGTAGTTCAGAATTGGGTAGATGGGACATCTTCTAATTATGGCTTCATTATGCAAGATTATACTAATGTAGAAGTAAATCAGTTTCAACATGAAGGAGCGAGTAATGTGAACCAGCGTCCTATGTTAACCATTGTATACGATGTTCCTGTTCCTGTTTATTCTTACTGGGAAGATCCAGCGGCAACTATTCCGTTAAGCAATCCTGACAGTATTAAAACTGCAGGCACATATTATATTAAATTAGGCGAAGGCGCATGTGCGGATATACAACCCGTAACTGTAACAGTAACAGCCCCCACAGCAACAGCTGGCAGTAACTCTCCTGTTTGCGATGGAGATTCATTGAAATTAGAAGAAACCGGAGGTGATGCAACTGATTGGGACTGGAGTGGCCCCGATGGCTTTTCTTCAACAGAACAAAATCCCGTCATCACTCCTGCGGGTACTGCACAAGCCGGTACATATACTGTCACTGTTACAGATGCCAGCGGTTGCGAAAACACGGATACTGTTACTGTAGCCATCAATATACCAAATGCAAACGCCACTACTACAACAGATACTATCTGTGAAGGAGATAACATCAGCCTGAATGAAAATGGTGGTGATGCTGAAAGTTGGTCATGGGAAGGGCCTAACGGGTTTATTTCAGGTATTCAAAATCCAACCATTAGTTCTGCTACCACTTCTGCTGATGGAAATTATATTGTAAACATTACAGACGATGGCAACTGTACAGCTAAGGATACTGTTAATATAACTGTTATAGAACAACCCAATCTTGTCATCACAGACCCCGCCCCTGCATGTCCGTCTGTTGACTTGACAGACCCAGCTGTAATAAATGGCAGTACGGGAGTAATACAAGGAACATCAGAAGACACGGTTGTGGCAAACGAAGATGCCTATGTTCGGGGTGGAACATATTCCGGTGATAATTATGGTTCGTCAACAGAGCTGCATGTGAAATTATCAACGGGTAACTCTCATCGCATCACATATTTAAAATTTGATTTGTCAGGGATTAGTTCTGTAACCACCGCTACATTTAGAATTTATCAATCGTACAATGATGGTTCAGCAACACAAACTTTGAAAATAGTTAATGATAATACCTGGGCAGAAGGAAGTATCACGTATGATAGCCGGCCAACAAATATAGGTAGTACAATAGGGTCATGGAATATAGGTAGCAATGGCTGGAAGGAAGTTGACATCACAAATGAAGTGAATGCGGCAGCAGGAGGTCAACTTTCCGTAATAATAGAAGGTGCATCCAGCCAATATGCCGAATATCAGTCAAAAGAAAATGCCACAAACAAGCCAGGGATAGCTTATGTTACTGGAAGTAATGTAACCTACTGGACTGATGCTTCTGCCACAACGGAACTCAGCAATCCCGACAGTGTAATCACATCAGGTACCTATTATATAAAAGCAGGCGATGAGCCTTGTGAAGATATAGAACCGGTAAATGTAGTGATTGATTGTTGCCCCGATAGCCTGATCACCGACACAACGGTTAATGGAATTGACTGTTATGGCGATAGTGATGGCTCCATAACTGTAACTGTAGATCACGGTACATCGCCTTATTCCTATACCTGGACAGCCTCAAACGGTGGATCAGGAACCGATAATAATGATGAAGGCAACCAAACAGGCCTTACAGCAGGCGATTATAAAGTCGTGG
>CAYFQI010000095.1:0-9652 GCA_964345135.1 uncultured Bacteroidales bacterium | reverse complement strand
AGCGTAGAAGAACCTTTTATAATCATGCGCATGTGTGTTAAATGACTTATCATGGATGT
This sequence comes from uncultured Bacteroidales bacterium, assembly GCA_964345135.1. GTDB lineage: Bacteria > Bacteroidota > Bacteroidia > Bacteroidales > JBBRXJ01 > CAYMKE01. The sequence continues at coordinate 9,593 of CAYFQI010000095.1, read as the reverse complement.
TTCATATATTAAACATCTAAATTAAATAAAATAATCCTTCATTTTAAAATGTCAAATAGATATTTAAATTAAATATGGAATAATAACAAATATAAAAATTTTATGAAAATTACATTTATAATATTTATAGTTCTTGTTAATAATGAAGATTTATAATGTTTATTGTATCATCTTAAATTACTCATTGGTAACAAAAGAAAATTAAATGGGAGTATTATTAAATTATTTATTTATATTGGTATAATATTTTTTTTGCTCTCTAAATGCACATTCAGACTTCTTCAAAAAACATTTTATGCTCAATTCAGGCCCTTGTCAGTTTTTAAACTCTCATCGAACAAAAACGAGTAAAACATCAATCAATAACATATGACTTATCAACCCATTGAAAATTACGGCATCATCGGCGACCTGCATACCGTAGCATTAGTCGGAATGAACGGCTCTATAGACTGGCTGTGTTTTCCTCATTTCGACTCCCCCAGTATTTTTGCTTCAATTTTAGACGAGAAAAAAGGCGGACGATTCAATATACATCCCCTGGAAGATGATGTGAAGCACAAACAAATGTATCTCCCCGACACCAATGTACTAATCACCCGTTTTCTTTCTGCCGATGGTGTTGGCGAGTTAACTGATTTTATGCATGTAGAAGCCAACGAGAAAAAAGTAAAACCTCAGCAATTGGTACGAACAATAACAGCAGTTCGTGGAACAATGCAATTTAAGATGGAATGCACTCCATCTTTTAATTATGCACGGGATGTACATCAATTAACAATATCCAAAAATAAAGCTATTTTTAAAACACCGGCTTTACAAATAATGCTTAATTCCAATTGTGAATTAAAACAAAAAAATCAAGGAATATATTCGGAATTCATCCTTAAAGAAGGCGAAAAAGCCATATTCATACTCAGTAATAACCAAGATAATCATGAGGCTATTCCTTCCTCTTTGGAACAGGAAATGTCTTCATTATTCAGGGAAACAATGGATTATTGGCGAAACTGGATTGCTAAATGCACCTACACAGGCAGATGGCGGGAAACAGTATATCGCTCGGCATTAACATTAAAACTCCTTACCTACAACCCGACAGGTGCCATCATTGCATCTCCCACGTGCAGCCTCCCTGAGAATATCGGAGGAGAGCGCAACTGGGATTACCGGTTCACCTGGATCCGTGATGCAGCATTTACAGTGTATGGATTAATCCGGGTTGGTTTCACCGAAGAAGCATCCAAATTCATCCAATGGCTCAGCAATTGTTCGGGACATTTCAATACAGATGGCTCATTGCCGCTCATGTATAAAATTGATGGCAGCAGAGTAGAAAATGAAGAGATATTAAATCATTTGGAAGGATATATGGGATCGGGGCCTGTCCGAATCGGCAATTCAGCAGCAAATCAACTGCAACTTGATATATACGGCGAATTACTTGATTCGGTATATCTATATAACAAATATGGAAGTCCCATTTCATATGACTTTTGGACAACACTCAGAAGATTAGTTGACTATGTTGCCAATAACTGGAACAAAAAAGATGAAGGTATATGGGAAGTACGCGGAGAAAAGCAACATTTCCTTTATTCCAAACTTATGTGTTGGGTGGCAATGGACAGGGCTGTCCGTCTGGCAAACAAACGTTCATTTCCGGCACCTGTTGACCGCTGGATCAAATGCCGGAATAACATCTATGAAGACATCATGGAAAAAGGATGGAACCATGAAATCCAGGCATTTGTACAAAGCTATGATAGTAAAACACTCGATGCTGCAAACCTGCTCATGCCACTGGTTTTGTTTCTTTCGCCTGTTGACCCCAGAATGGTAAAAACCCTCAATGCAATCAACCGCTCTCCTGACAAAGGCGGCCTGGTATCAAACAGCCTTGTTTATCGTTATAATGTTACCGATTCTCCTGATGGTCTGGCCGGTAACGAAGGAACTTTCAATATGTGTACATTTTGGCTTGTAGAAACATTATCACGTGCCGGGCGTTTTGATAAAAAAAAGCTGGAAGAATCACGCCTTGTTTTTGAAAAAATGTTAAGTTATGGAAACCATCTCGGCTTGTTTGGCGAAGAAATCGGTAACCGGGGAGAAACCCTGGGAAACTTTCCCCAGGCATTTACTCATTTAGGGTTAATAAGCGCTGCGTTTAACCTTGATAAGGCACTAAACCGGAAATAAGCCACCTAATCACGAGGTACAAATTAGAATCTGAATATAAACTCAATTGTTTAACTCTTTTTCTCTCATCCCAAAACATTTATACCTGTTCCGTGCAATATATTGATATATCAAATCCCTGAAACCTGCTGGAAAAATTATACCAATATAAAGAAGATTAAACGGGAATCTCAATGCTAATAAATACGTTTCTTCAAGGATTTATTCCTTTTTGATGTTTATAAATGTATAGCATATCTATATCACTATATATTATCACGTTCATTTTCTTCATTTTGTTTTATAACAACTTTTTCTTTCCATTTCCCTGTTAAATACCTTATATAATACAAGATGACAGCACCACCCCACGACACAGGGAAAGACCACCAAATACCTGCCGGGCCGATTTTAGAAGATAAAATATAAGCAATTGGTATCCGAACAACCCATAAGGTTAAAATATTGACCAGCATTGGAACAAATGTATCCCCTGCTCCTCTTAAAAATCCAGCAACAACAAACATCGCATTAAATATAAGATAAAAGGAACCAATGATTGAAAGATAATTATATCCTTCCCTGATCACTTGCTCATCAAGAATAAAAAGCCGTATCAATACTTTTCCAAAGACAAGAACAATAAAGCCGATAAACACAGCCACTCCTGTTGTCATTATCAATGCAGCCCTAAAGCCTTTATATGTGCGGTACATCTTTTGAGCGCCAATATTTTGCCCTACGAATATAGAAAGTGCATTACCAAATACCATGGCCGGCATGGTAGCGAGCGAATTGATCCTTGCTCCCACGGAATAAGCGGCAAGTACATCCGTACCAAAAAGATTTACAATAGTTACAAGAGCCAAAAAACTCAATGAAACAGATGTTTGCTGTAACCCTGAAGGAAGTCCGATCCGTACACTTTTACGAAACAGGTCTTTGTCGAATCGCAGTTTCAACCATGATATTTTAAATATCTCCCGGGTTCGTTTTAAGTAATTGAATGCAACGAAAAACCCGATCCCCTGGGCTAACACTGTTGCAAATGCAACACCTTCAATACCACTGTCAAACACGATCACGAACAAAATATCAAATACAATATTCAGCACAGTAGATACCACTAAAAAATAAACCGGCGTTTTGGAGTCGCCCAACCCCCTCAGCACAGCATTGGTACCATTAAAAAAGAATAAAAATATAGACCCGCTAATGAATATATTAAAATACATCAATGCCTGGGGCATCACTTTATCGGGTAGTTGAATTAAACGAAAAAGATCATCACTAAACACAATTCCAAGCAATGGAACAAGCAATGAAATAAAAAACAAAAAGACATACATGGTTTCAATAGCACGTTTAACACGGGAGATATCTCCTGCCCCATAATATTGTGCAATCACAACAGTAGTCCCTGTAACCAATCCAATGATCAATGAAATCAATGCAAAAATAATGGGAAAAGAGGCTCCGATTGCAGCTAATGCTTCTTTTCCTATAAATTGTCCGACTATGATACTGTCTACAAACACATACAATTGTTGTAACACGTTGCCAAGTAGCATGGGCAGTGCAAACCGGAATATTATCCTATATTCATTTCCCTTTGTGAGTTCCTGCATTCTTCATTTTTTTGAAGACGTAAAAGTAATAATATATAGAGAATCCTAAAAAGAATTCATGATTTGATTATGTGATGATATGTGTTTTAGTGATGATTTCGGGAAGTATTAAATAAATTTTATATTTGTATAATTTATTTTATTTAATCTTTTAAAATTATTATTGTTATGAAACCATTTAATTTGTTTTTAATTATGGCTGTTGCATTTGCTCATTTAAATGCACAAACAACCCAAAAAAAACACTTCAAACAAAGAATTGATGTTCCTTTTTCAGTTACAGAAAACCAGGCATCCACAAAAAACAAAAAATCTACCCTGGCAGAAAAATATCAGTTAAATAGTTACCTAAGGAGCTATTATGATAATGGAAATTGGCTAAAATCAAATAAAGAAGTCTATACATATGAAAATGATACAACACACGTGATAGAATATTTCGAATGGGAATCGGATCAATGGGTTTCTGATGAAAGCTATACTTATGTGTTGCATAAAGATGGAAGGATAGATAAAGAATATGACACTGATGAAAGTTATATAGATTATATTTATGACACCAATAATAATCTAATTGCTAATTTTTATATACGCATGAATACTCCTCCTTCTGACTATGACACCTTAGATGTATTCTTGTATTACTTAGATACGAATGGAAACCCATTTTTAGATTATCATTTGGAATGTGATAGTAATTTCAATTCCTGTAGTTTGTCTACTATAGATTCTTTTGCCTACAATTCAGAAGGCGTATTAACTGCAAGAATACTTTTTTCTCCTTTTGGAATAATGGAAAAAAATGAATACACTTATGACAGTAATGGATTCCGGACATCCAGTTTGGAATGTCACCAGAATTCAAATCAATGGGATTCAATAGAAAAAAGAATATATTACTATGACAGCATAGGAAATCCCATTGAAGAAATAGAATATGAATATACGACAGAATGGGTTCCGACCTGGAAAGTCAAATATAATTATAATTATTTGTATACGCTATCGGATATTATTATGCCAGCTGCCGATTGTTATTGGCCAGATAATCCACATGTAAACATGATAAAAGGATACATTGAATATGATTACATTAATGATGCATGGGAAATAAGTGACACAGGCATTTATAATTATTCGTTTGAAACAATTCAACACGTCCACCATGCTACAACAAAAGATATCGGGGTGTATCCGAACCCTGCAGATGATTTAATTACTATTGAGACCGGATCTGGTAAGCAAGGAAAAATTCACATCTTTGACCAGCATGGACGAATTATCATAAGCAAACCGTTTACAAATGGACAACAAATCCAGTTAACTACTTTAAACAAGGGAATCTACTTTTATAACATCATTATAAACGGGGAAATCCATAAAGGAACATTGATCAAAGAATAAATAAAATTTAAAAATAATTAAAAAATAACCTTTATCAGGCCTGATAAAGGTTATTTTTTTTGAATAAAATTTTATATTTAAAACATAGTTCTTAATAAAAAAAACAAACATTATTAGATTTATCAAACAATAAGTTTTATCTTGCGTTCAGATTATAAACAAAAAAATATTATGGAAAACACACAACCTCAATTGTCGCCTGAAATGCAACAATGGCTTAAAAAACACAAGAAAACATTAATCTTTGCTATTGTATTTATTATACTGCTTATCAGTTCCCTGTTCCAAATACAAACGGAAGAAGTAGGATTGATCACGCGTTTTGGAAAGTATCAGCGAACCGTCGACCCCGGTCTTCATGCGAGAGTGCCTTTTATTGAAAGGGTCCACAAAGTACCTGTAGAACGCCAACAAAAGCTTGAATTCGGATTCAGAACCCAAAACTCTGATATAAGAACAAGTTATGCTCGCTCAAATAGCTCAACACAGGATGAATCGCTTATGCTAACCGGTGATTTAAATCTGGCTGACGTGGAATGGGTCGTACAATTCCGTGTAGATCAACCATATAACTATCTTTTTAAAGTACGAGAAGCAGAAAAAACGCTTCGTGATATATCAGAAGCTGTCATGAGACAAATAGTTGGTGACCGTACAGTAAATGAAGTATTAACAGTTGGCAGAGCAGAAATTGCCAGCAAAGCAAAACAATTGATCCAGGAAATAAGCCGTGAATATTCATTGGGAGTACAAATAGCCCAGGTCGTATTGCAAGATGTAAATCCGCCCGGTCCGGTAAAAAAAGCTTTTAATGCAGTAAATGAAGCACAACAAGAAAAAGAAACCTTGATCAATCAAGCCAACTCGGAATATAATAAAGTCATTCCAAAAGCCAAAGGACAAGCAAAAGAAACCATTCAAAAAGCCGAAGGATATGCTGTCCAACGAATCAATACAGCAGAAGGAGAAGTTTCAAGATTCAATGATTTATACAAAGAATATATCAAAGCTCCTGAAGTTACGAAACGAAGGATTTACCTGGAAACAATGCAGGAAGTCATTCCTAAATTAGGAGATAAAATCATTACCCCGGGAGAAGGAAATAACATACTTCCATTGCTTAAAATGAATTTAGGAAATTAATTGATCACATACCTCAATCATTAAATCAAAAAAAAATATCTAACAATGAAAAATCAAAAAAAATTAACATATATTATTACTATTGCAATTCTGGGTGTTATCATTATCTCTCAAAGTGCATTTATCGTCAATGAAAAAGAACAAGTCGTTATCACTCAATTCGGAAAACCAGTTGGGGAAGCCATTACTAACCCCGGATTAAAATTTAAAACGCCGTTTATTCAAAAAACCAACTATTTCGAAAAACGCTATTTGGAATGGGATGGTGATCCGAACCAGATACCAACAAAGAAAAAGAAATTTATATTTGTTGATACTTATGCCCGCTGGAAAATTACAGACCCACTACAGTTTTACAAGCGCTTAACCAATGAACGGGGGGCCCACTCCAGGATCGATGACTTGCTTGACGGGGAAACCCGGGATGTCCTTGCCAGTCATTTACTGGAAGAAGCTGTAAGAAGCAGCAACAGGAAAGCTGATACTACAGGAAAAATCAGTGCTATTATCAAAGACTCATTGCCTAATATCAACATAGGAAGAAAAAAACTCCAAAGCTTAATTCAGCATTCTGCTAATAAACAAACAAAAGAGCTGGGAATTCAAATACTTGATTTTCGTTTTAAACGAATTAATTATGTACAGGATGTAAGAGAACGGGTATATGAACGAATGAAAAGTGAACGCTACAGGATTGCCGATAAATTCCGGTCAGAAGGACAGGGTGAGGCATCACGGATTAATGGGGAAAAAGAAAAGGAATTGAACCAGATTGGCTCCGAAGCCTTTGAAATAGCCGAAATCACAAAAGGGAAAGCCGATGCCCAAGCTGCTTCTATATATGCCAATGCATACAATCAATCATACCAATCACAACAATTGTATAAATTCCTGAAAAGCCTCGAAACATACAAAAAAACGTTTGATACCACAACCACTGTATTCCTGTCAACCGACAGTGAATTATATAAATACTTGAAAAAAATGGAATAGCAATGAAAACGTGTTGCATAACCATAATATACCTCATGATCATATCAACAATGGGATGTAAAAACCAAGATCAAACAACAAAAACAGATAAACAACATGAGCCGTTCAATTACTTTATTGAACAATTTGCAGATATTAAAGTATTAAGATATAAAGTCAATGGATTTGATGATTTATCTCTCAGACAAAAAAAACTGGCATTCTATTTAAGCCAGGCTGCACTTTGCGGAAGGGATATTTTATATAATCAGTTTTATGAACACAACCTCACAATCAGACGTACATTAGAAGCCATTTATAAAGGATACAACGGAGACAGGGAATCAGATGAATTTCAAAAATTCATGGTATATCTTAAACGAATATGGTTTTCCAATGGCATTCATCACCATTATTCTACTGACAAAATATTGCCCGAATTTTCTCAGGAATATTTCAATCATTTGATTTCCAACACAAAAAAAGCCTCATTCCCACTCAAAAAAGACGAAAATATAAATGAACTCACCGAACGGCTTATCCCCATTATTTTTGATCCGGAAATTGCATCCAAGCGCGTAAACAGAAATCCTGAAACAGGCTTACTTAAAAGTTCAGCAACCAATTTTTACAAAGACATAACAGCTGATGAAGTCTTTTCATATTATAAAAAACAAAAAGACCCAAATGACACCACACCCATTGAATTCGGCCACAACACCCAAACAATCAAAAAAGATGGCAAAATCATTGAAAAGGTCTGGAAAATTGAAGGAATGTACTCTAAAGCCATAGAAAATATTGTTTCGTGGCTTAAATTAGCCGAAAATGTAGCTGAAAATGAACAACAAAAAACCACAATCCAGCACTTGATAAACTTTTATCAAAATGGCAATCTTGCAACATGGGATCAATTCAATGTTGCATGGGTAAAAGATACTAATTCAACCATTGATTTTATCAATGGGTTTATAGAAGTGTATAATGATCCTGTTAATTTAAAAGGCACCTGGGAGTCTGTTGTCGAGATGATTGACAAACAGGCAACCCAGCGGATGAAAAAATTAAGCCGGAACGCTCAATGGTTCGAAGACCACTCTCCTATTGAAACGCATTTTAAAAAACAAGAAGTAACAGGCATCACGGGCAACGTAGTCAATGTAGTACAATTAGGTGGTGACGTGTATCCATACAGCCCTATTGGCATCAATCTACCCAACTCAGATTGGATCAGGAAACAACACGGCTCTAAATCTGTCACGCTCAACAATATCATGCAAGCGCATCATAATGCGTCTCTGGAAAGCGGGATGCTCCAGGAATTCGCATATTCAGAAGAAGAGATTAAGCTGGCTAAACAGTATGGTTTACTGGCACATAACCTACATGTTGACATGCATGAAGTATTAGGACATGGGTCTGGAAAAATGCTACCCGGGATAAGTTCAACAAACCTGAAAAATTATCATTCTACCATTGAAGAAACCAGGGCAGACCTGTTCGCATTATACTATTTAATGGATGATAAACTAACAGACTTAGGCCTCATCCCAAATAAAAATGTTGCTAAAGCAGGTTATAATGCTTACATACGCAATGGATTCATAACCCAATTGACCCGGGTATCATTAGGAAAAGAACTCGAAGAAGCACATATGCGCAATCGTCAGCTTATTTGCAAATGGGTATTTGAAAAGGGACAACCCGATTCGGTTATAACAAGGGAACAAAAAAATGGAAAAACATATTACGTTATTCATGACTACCAAAAACTAAGAACGTTTTTTGCTGACTTACTTGCTGAAATTCAACGCATTAAATCCGAAGGAGACCTACAAGCAGCCAAATCTCTCATTGAAACATATGGAGTAGAAATTAATGATACACTCCACGAAGAGGTAATGTCCAGATACGAAAAACTTAACCTTGCACCATATACCGGTTTTATTAATCCGGTATTACTTCCCGAAACGAAAAACGGAAATATAATTGATGTTACAATCCAATATCAAAACGATTTTGTGGAACAAATGATGAATTATTCAACCAATTATTCTTATTTAGATTAATTCTATTTTTTTTACTAAAATGATCTTCGTATCAATAAAATTTATATTTTAGCATAACTAATTCTACATTAATAATGTTTTATCCCGTATTATAATCAGAATGCCTATGATTATAAAAGGTTCTTTTATGCCGAGCTGTCAGACAAAACAAAAAAACAGATTAACTCAATTAACTTAGAAACTTAGAAACTTAGAA
>CAYFQI010000094.1:0-9687 GCA_964345135.1 uncultured Bacteroidales bacterium | reverse complement strand
CTATTATGACAAGCAATCTGACTTCGCTGTTTTTTATTGAAATAGCCCCCTATTACTTCAAAAAAATATCTTGCATCTTGCTTGTCATAATATTTTTTTTAAAAGAAATGAGTTTTTAGAAGTGCCTATAAGTTCAAAATCCCAAGTTCAAATGGTTGAAGATTATCCTGATATTTGGGTTTTAATATTTAACTTCTCCACTTTTTCTGCAATTTTTTTTAATTCATCAAATGATAATTTCTGCAATTCGGAAACAGCTGTATCACGGGCAAAAGTATAGATCATTACTTTTCGTGGCTTGATTTCATTGATCAGCAACAACCATCGTTCAAGTTCTTTAGGTTGTGAATTGTCAATATAATGCCCTTTATAATATCCCTTGAAAAATAAACTCTGAATAATTAAATTCCCTTTGAATTGTTTTAGGTTATAAATGATTTCATCAAAATCATAATTTTCAGCAGGCCTGTTAATCAAACGGCACGTTTTTTCAGTTCCTGCATCTAATTTTAAAATACTTTGATCTACTTTATTCAATGCCCTGAAAACAGAGATATTTACAATATTAGATGCATTTGATAATACGGCTACCTGGGCATTTGGAAAATAGTGATCCCTTAATCGAATGGTTTCGTTTATAATTCCCTCAAATTCAGGATGTAAAGTTGGCTCCCCATTGCCGGCAAATGTAATTGCATCGATCAAGTCATCGTGTGATTTTAAATCGATCAGTTTTCTTTCGAGATATTGAGTAACTTCTTCATTTTCAGGTAATCTTATGTCTTGCATGTCAGTTTCATCTGAACATCCGCATTCACAATATATGCAATTAAAATCGCAGTATTTTTTTTCAACAGGCAACAAGTTAATTCCCAAAGAATTACCAAGCCTGCGGCTTTTGACTGGTCCGAATATGATTTGTCCGAATAAAAAAGTTGCCATGAAATAAATAAATAATTAAGATACAGGATTAAAAATGATTTACAAAAATAGTTTTATTCATAGACTTTTTAAACAATTAATCTGATTTTTTAACGCTTATTCTATTAAATATTTAGAGCAATTAGTAAAGGAAAGAATTGATTTTAAATTAAAATTAGTGTTTATCATTCCTTTTAAAATGTTAATTTTACGTTCTTCTAAAAAAATGATATAAAAAATTATGGATATTAATCAATTGATAAAATCATTACATAATGCATATACCATTGATAAGTCATTGTATGATAAATACAACGTGAAACGCGGCCTGAGAAATGCAGATGGAAGTGGTGTACTTGTCGGACTTACAAGAATTGGAAACGTGCATGGTTATTACAAGTATGAACAAGAAGTCATCCCGGATGAAGGAAAATTAACATACCGGGGCATTGATGTAAGTGAAATCGTGGAAAACATAAAAAAAGAGGAACGCATCGGTTTTGAAGAAGTGGCTTTTTTATTACTTTTTGGCAAACTTCCATCAGAAGATGAGCTCGTTCAATTCAATGCTCTTCTGGACGAAGCAAGAGAACTTCCTTTCGGGTTCACAGAAAATATGATCCTTAAATCTCCAAGCAATAATATCATGAACAAACTCGCAAGGAGTATTCTGGCATTATACTCGTACGATGAAAATCCTGAACACCTGAATATTGAAAATAATGTACGTCAATCAATAGAATTAATTGCCAGATTCCCTACAATGATCGCTTATGCATATCAGGCCAAAGCTCATTATTTTGGAGAAAATAGCTTATTCATCCACATGCCCAAAAAGGGGGTCGGGACAGCTAAGAATTTTTTAAGCATGATCCGTTCTGATGAACATTTTTCAGAACTTGAAGCAACCACGCTTGATATTGCACTGATTTTACATGCTGAACACAGTGGCGGGAATAACAGCGCATTTGCCACACATGTTGTTTCTTCTTCAGATACAGACATCTATTCATCTATTGCCGCGGCTGTTGGTTCATTAAAAGGGCCAAAACATGGTGGTGCCAATTTACGTGTAATGCAAATGATGGAAGATATAAAAGAAAATATATCCAATTGGGAAGATGAAAATGAGATCAGTGATTATATTGTTAAAATATTGAATAAACAAGCATATGATAAATCAGGACTGGTTTATGGTATCGGCCATGCAGTTTATACTAAGTCAGACCCCAGGGCTGTATTACTGAAAAAATATGCTGAAGAATTATCAAAAGCAAAAGGATTTGAAAAAGAATTCAAGTTATACGAGGCAATAGAACGGCTTACTCCCGCTTTATTCAAAGAAATTAAACAAACGGATAAGACATTATGTGCAAATATTGATTTTTATTCAGGCATGGTATATACCATGCTCGGGATACCCCAGGACGTCTTTACTCCTATTTTTGCTATGGCACGGGTTGTTGGCTGGTGTGCCCATCGCCTGGAAGAAATTATTTCCGGAGGACGTATTATCAGGCCTGCATATAAACATGTTGAATCCGACGGGCAATATATTTCTCTCGAAGACAGACAATAAATAATTTCCTGATATGTATCATACAATTACCCGGATGTTGCTTTTTTCATTAAGGGTAAGTGTATTCGAATCAACATTTGTAATTAAATTAATACCGGGAGTTTTCCCGGGTTCAAAACTGCCTGTACTCTTATCATAGCCCAGTGCTTTTGCTCCATTCAATGTAGCCCATGTTAATAGTTCCTCTAAACGAATACCCGGGAATGCGGCGTGGATGGTTTTAATTTCGTCGAGTATTGAAAGGGAATGATTGGAGGCAAGGCTATCTGTTCCCAATGCAATGCTATGACTATGTTTTCGAAGGAGATGGACGGGAGGAAGTTTATCTTCAATATATAGATTGGCACGTGGTGCTAAAATCCAATAAATATTATTGTTTCGCCTTATGGCTTCCTGGATATCCGGTTCCGTTGTGTAGGTGTTATGTACAAGCAAACAATTCGTTTTTTCAGGCAATAACCGTGCTATAGCCTGAAGAGAATTAACACCCGGGACATTCCATTCATCAAATGAAACACCAAATTGAAGCAATTGATCATACAATGTTCCGGATTTATTTTTGAACATTATATTTTCTTCATTGCTCTCCTGGTTGTGGATACTAAAAATCAATTTATTCCGGTCGCAATATTCAGCTATCAGAGCGATCAACCCGGCACTGGTAGAATAAGGAGCATGCGGACTGAGTGAAGCCGGCATATTGTAATTTTTTTCACACGTTTCTTTTACCTCAATAGCTTCTTCAAAAACAGAACCGGCAAGATCCGTATCAAATCCAAAACGTTCAATAAATGTATAATATTGAATATGACTTTTTTGCTTAACATGCATACCTTCAATAGAATTGGAAATGTCTCCGGCAGCTACAACACCATTTTGTCTCATGCTTGTATCTGCTGACTGCATTGCATTGATCAATTCCCCGGGTGATAACGATTTCCTTTGTTCCTGTACCTGCTTGATGAAATAAGATATTCCCTTTCTTGTTTGAACTTGCCCTTTTAAACACGATAATTCTAAATGAGTATGAGCGTTGATAAACCCGGGCACAAGGATGCCCTGATATTTTTTAACATCACTCCATGAACCATCAAAATCATGACCTGAAACAACTTTTTTTATCGTCCCAAGGTGATCATATATAATGACACCATTCTTAAGTGGCGGGCAAATGACAGGAAAAATATAATCAGCTGTGATTTTGTTCATGTATTCATGTTTTCATCCATTTCCTCAACCTGTCAAAATCAGGTGCTATCTTAAGCATCTTTTTAAAAACCTCATCCCGTTCTTCATATCGTTCCAGTTTTTCATAACTTTTTGCAAGCCACATCAGTGCATTCATATAATACCAATTGCATTCAATGTTTTTTGGTTTTTTCTCAAATAAACTGATGGCTTTCTTGTAGTAATCAACAGATGCATTATAATCGCCACCAAAAACTTTAGGCATATGGTAATACGCATTCCCTTTTTCAACCCATCCATAAGGGCATGTTGAATCCATTTCGATGGCTTCATCTATTAATCTCAGGGTTCTGGGCCCCAGGTAAATAGTTTTGCCCGGATTCATGGCAATCTCGTAAGCATATAATGCAGCTTTAAGTGATTTTGCACGGGAAGGACAGGTTTCGTGTTCTATCAATATATCAATATTATCCTCAGCTTCTTTTAGGATTTTTTTTGCCTCATCATAACGTTTTTCATCAATTAAATATCCAAGATAGCCATATTGTGCGAATGTAGCGTCAAACAAATCTTCTTTGTCTTTTGTTTTTTGATAATATGCTTTCAGTTTCACAATCATATCAGCCCACGATTCCATATCTTCATGCACATATGCTCCAAGCATTTGGCAATCATACTTACGAGTAGCTGATAATGAAAAATGACAAAAAGTAATCATTATTAATATCATAATATATCTACTGGACATCTGACAATTGTTTAATTATTAGTATATTCAACTTTCCTGCCTTTCCATGTATTTTGTTTGTTTATCCTGTTCATAACAGCCATACCTGAAATAACCAACAGGCTGATCAGTTGGAATGGATGTAAAATAATATTTTTTATCACATGCTGACGGCTTTGTATGGTTGTTATAAATTTTATGAGTATAACCATTGCAGTATAAGCAATTGTATATTCCAAAGGTAAAACAAAAAAAACAATGACACCCCCAAAAACAAGATATATTAATGACAAAAGTAATGTAAACAGCCTTCCAAACAATACCTGGATGATATTTTTTGAAAACCCGTGTAAAGCTTCTTTGTAATTCCTGTACATCCTGCAAAAAAGATTCCTGTTGCTTAAGCAAAAGCCTGTTGCAAGCCCTTTATTTTTTATTAAACGGGCAATTGCCAAATCTTCAACAATGGATTTTGCAACCTGTTGATGCCATTGATTTTTTCTGTAATGATGCCCGTCAAACATCATGAATTGCCCAATGGCAATTGAAAATACAGGTTTATTTATTTTTTTCACTATCATAATTGGTAAAAAGCTTAACAACAACCAATTAAGCAAAGGAACAGTTAAATACTCCCCGGTTGTATTCATAACCTGATCGGGAAAAACAGATAATAATTGCAGGTTATCTGCCTCCATCTTTGCTGCTGCATCCTCTAATACATTGTCAGTCAGCCAAACATCAGCATCTACAAACACGAGAATTTCACCTTTTGCATGTTGTGCCAATTGATAACATGCATGGTTTTTTCCGATCCATCCTCCAGGTAATGATGTGCCTTTAATATACCGGATATCAGGATTGAGTTGGCTATAGGATTTAACAATATCAGCGGTCTTATCTGTCGAATGATCATCATAAACAAGTATTTCGATATTTTGCCAAGACTGGTTCATAAGGCTTACCAGTAACCCGGGTAATTTTTTTTCTTCGTTTCTGGCTGGTATCAGGACAGAAATACATTTTGTACTCCTGAATTTATTTTTTTGCAAGTAAAGCGGAGAAAACATATTTATCACAGCAATACAAAAACGAATAATTGTTATCACGAACACGATACATGCTAATCCAATCAAGACATTCATCTCACCTTTTAGTTATCTATTCATATTAATCAATTCATGTTCAGCTCCCGGGAAATATATAAAATTCAGTAAAGCATTTACAAACACCGTCTTCTCTCCCACTCTTTCTGAATCGCTGGTTTTGTTTTCGTTTCTATTGACTCCTAATTTCAATCAATTGTTATTATTCTCAATTTTATCCAACATTTCGTCATTCACATCCAATTGTAAAGGCTTTATTTTATCACCCCAATAAACAGTGGTATGCGGGAATGGAATTTCAATATTTTGTTTATCAAATGCATATTTCAGACGTTTCCTGTATTCACGTCCAACCGTCCATTGCTGAATAGGTTGTGTTTTCACACGGGCTTTGATGATCACTGCACTGTTTGCGAACTGATCTACTCCAAATACTTCAATGGGTTCAATAATTTTTTCTTTGAATTCAGGGTCATTATACAATTCATCTCCCACTTCTTTCATAATCTTCATAACCGTATCCGGGTCTTCTTTGTATGCCACTCCCATATCAAAAACCATGGCAGACCATTCTTTAGTCATGTTTGATAGACTGTTGATTTTCCCGTTTTGAAAAATATGAACAACACCTGAAAAATCCCTTAGCGTGATAGTTCTTAACTCAATTTTTTCAACCATCCCCCCGGTTCCGTTAATGATCGCAACATCACCTGTACGCACTTGATTTTCGAGTAACAGGAAAAATCCGGAGATAAAGTCCCGAACTAACTCCTGGGCGCCAAACCCAACAGCCAAACCAAAGATCCCGGCACCAGCCAAAACAGGGCCAATATCTACTCCTACTTTTTTTAAAAGGATCATGATTAGGACTGACCAAATAATGATCGCCGTGACATTTTGAGCTATTGCAATCAGTGTGTTGATCCTCTTTTCTGCTTCCACGGGAGATGTTTTTCGTGATTTGGCGGCACGTTTGATCAATGTCTTTTTAAGTTTTTTAAATGAAAAACCAATAACCTTTAATGCAATAATGCCAATAACAAGAGCAATCAATAAGCCCGGCAGTTCACCAACCACCCATTTCTGAAGTTTATCAAGCATTGCTTCCCACATATTATTCATTTTTTCATGTTTTTGATGTTACTAAAATAAGAATACCCAAAAATATAATTTTTCTCGGAATATTTTCTAGCGGTGGCATATCTCGAGAAACGGGCAATGTTCGCAACATTTAATATTGCCTGTTTGTACAAATGGTATGCCAGGATTAAAAATATCTTCCAATAAATCCATTACACGTTCTTTAAAATGATCTTTATATTCGTTAAAGTCAGACACGTCTTTTTTACCATCTTTTAATATTGTCTCAAATCCACTTGTATAAATAGTCTTTAAAGGATAAACCGCTGGCGTTATAACAGGATTTTTATTGTCAGCATAAAGCATACAATAGAAAAAAAGCTGAAAAGCCGTGGTATTTCGATGATGATCTTCGCATTTAAATAAATGATCGATCCCGTTAAACCGGTTGGCTGTCTCCCCTGTTTTATAATCAATGATTCTTGTCATCCCGTCTTTCGAGTCTACCCGGTCTATCTTACCTCCAAGACGTGCATTTCTTGTAATATTATAGATATTTACAGGCAATTCGGTATAATATGATGCTTCCATTTCTTTAAGGTGAAACGGTGCAAACAGATGGTCTTTCTGCAATAACTGCAAGATAAATTTATTCAGTATATGTTTTACAATAATATTTTTACCGAGGTATTCCGGTTTTTTATCTCGTGTTCCATAATACTCCTTCATAAATGCTTCATCAATTGCCCTGTCTATTTCAATTTTATTTTTTGAAAGATTTAGAATCAATGATTTATCAAGCCTTTGATCAAGGTATGGATAATACAATTCATAAATAGATTTATGTAATAAATTCCCAAAAATCATGGGGTCTACTTCTTCCTTGACTTCCTCAGCCTCTTTTAGCCCGGCAATGTAATGAAAATAAAATTTCAACGGGCAATCCAGGTAGGTATTCAACGCAGTGGGAGATAATACCCGGGATCCACCGGGAGATATAAATTCATTTAATGTTGATAGTACATCATCATTTTTTTCCACGACCACCTGTTTGGGAAGAGAAGTGGCTGTGCGATGCACAATATTATATTCTTTGATCTCAAACGGGGTCTCATATTTTAGCTGATATAAATACCGGCTCATCTCTCCCTTGTTTATGCCTTCAGTTTTAGTATGGTAAACCAATGAAATATTTTTAGCTCTTTGCAGGCTCCTGTAAAAATAATATGCATACATTGCATCAGTATGGTCAACTGTCGGGAGACCAAACCCCTTTCGTAAATTATATGGAATGTATGATTGACAGTATTCTCTTTTCGGGATACTTCCCTCGTTCACGGAAAGATAAATAATATTTTCAAAATCCATGTTCCGCGTTTCCAAAACCCCCATGATTTGGATGCCTGCAAGGGGCTCACCGGTAAATGGAACACGCTGGCTTTTCATTACTTTCTCGAGTATTTTTAAAAAAGTTTTAAGACTTAATGCAATGTTTTGTTCCTTAATTATTTCCCCTGTTCTTTTCACCTGTTTATATAAATGGTATATAAACTCTTTGTCGAGCGCTTTTTTATTTTCTGAATCATCGTTTCGTGTTATTTCTATATTCCTGGATACATCATATAATATGTCAAGAATATATTGAGAAACTTCCTGAACCGTGTTTATTGGTTTAAATATTTTTTCCAATACATCACTAACATGGAGTTCCCCGGGGGTAAGATAAATCATATTTTTCTCGGCGATATCCCGTATCAACCTGGAAATCCCGTTGTCGTTAAAGAGATTTAGATATTGATGATTAAGAATATTGACCACGTGTTGGTGATAAAAAACAGGTTGAAATTCATTATTTTTTTTAACATTTTTCTGAAGTTCTATCAAATGCTTAATAAAACCAAAAACAGGTGTATTTTGCAAGGGGTATCCAAGTGTCACGTTCACATCATTAATAGAATCAGGTAGTGAATGCAACACGGGCAGGAGCAATTTTTCATCTCCCATGATGATGGCAGTGTGAATATTATCATTACCCGGGGCTTTATCCCGGGATTCAATTAGTTTTTCAATCAAGTTTGCCTGTCCCGTCTCTGTTGGAACAGAATATATTGAAATTTGCTTTGATGCATTTAAAAATTCGTCGTGTTCAAAAGTAGCTTCAGGCGGGTATTTTTTCATGTTTTCCCTGGTAAAGCATCCTGCTTCCTGCATGGGGTCATCCGTGTAATAATGATCATAATCCCAGTAAAAAACTGCTTTCTTGATATTTTTCAGGTAAGTAAACAATTCTTCTTCGCACCGGTTCAATGCATTGAACCCGATAAACACGACCTTTTTATAAGAGAATTCGGGCAAGTTTCCTGATTTAAAATGATCAACAACCTGTTTATAAAGCATTCCTTCGTAACCCAGTTGTTTAGATAATAAATTTTGCTGAAACTGTTCATAGATCGTGTTCAGTACTTCCCAAATACTAATAAAATCTTCCTGCTGAGTGCTGTTGGGTGGAGTAAAATTTTCCCAAAACGTTTTTATAACCTCTATCTGCCGTTCGGTTAAATAGTTAAATTGTTGTTCGATAGACTTGATGGATGCCATGTTTTGAAACAAATCAGCAGCATTTACAAGATATTTATCAATATCATCAAAATCATTCAGCAATGTTTCACCCCAAAAAAAGAACTCGTCAAATTGTTCGCCCGATTGCCTGGTTTGTTTATAAACATGAAACAATTCAAATAATAATGTAAGCCTGTCAACAAGTTGTAAGTTTGATAATTCCTGCATTAAATCATTGACAGTAATAATATGAGGACTCCAGAGGGGTTTGTCGATTAATTCTGCATAATACTTTCCAAAAAACAAGCCGGCCCGCCGATTAGGAAACACAATACAAAATTCCGAAACGTCATTGCCATATTTGGCGTGCAGGTCACGGGCTATGTTTTGAAGGAAATAGTTCATGTGTCTATATTTCTAAGTTTTTAAGTTGATTAAGTTAATTGGGTTGATTAAGTTAATTGGGTTAATTGAGTTAATTGAGTTAATCTGGTTTTTTGCTTTATCCGGCAGCTCGGTGTAGAAGA
>CAYFQI010000093.1:0-9777 GCA_964345135.1 uncultured Bacteroidales bacterium | reverse complement strand
CGCCTCGAATTTGAACTTTATAGAGCAAACACTTGACTTTATGGACAGGCACTATTTAGTGTTTGGATGATGATGTTTGATAACGAGTCTTGCAAAACCACAAAACGAGTAATTTTGGGCAAGCTTAACGAAGTTAGGGGACATCATGATCCAAACACCGCAAAAGTTATAGCTGAACACCTCTTAATAAAGATAGTTCCAATTATTATTTGATGAACAAATGAATTATATCGAGATTAATATGTTTTCGGTTTTGGATAATCTTTAATCTCTTCTAAAAACTTATTGATTTCTTCATCAGGAAGTTCATAATCTTTTAATTCATCTGCAAAATATTTCTCGTATCCAACGAGATCCATTAAACCATGTCCGCTGAAGTTGAATAAAATAACTTTTTCTTTCCCTTCTTCTTTTGCTTTATTGGCTTCCTGTATTACAGCTGCGATTGCATGTGTAGTTTCAGGAGCAGGAATAATACCTTCAGTCCGGGCAAATAAAACTCCTGCATTATAGCATTCTAACTGATGTATAGACCTGGGTGCCAGTAAACCATCAACAACTGCCTGGCTTACAAGTGGAGCCATTCCATGATATCGCAAGCCACCGGCGTGAATTGGTGGGGGGATAAAATCATGTCCTAGCGTATACATCGGTAACAAAGGCGTCAACTTTGCCTGATCTCCATGATCATATAAAAATTGAGCTTTTGTTAATGTAGGACATGATGTAGGTTCAGTAGGGATAATATCAATGTTGGCGCCATTTATTTTATCATTTACAAATGGGAATGCCAAACCGGCAAAATTACTGCCACCACCTGCGCAACCAATGACAATATCAGGTGTATTTTCATTCACTTTTTCAAGTTGTTTTTTTGCTTCAAGCCCTATGATGGTTTGATGAAGCATAACATGGTTCAATACACTGCCAAGTGCATACCTGGTCTCTCCCCTGGGATCGGATACCGCTTCTTCTATGGCCTCACTAATAGCTATTCCAAGACTTCCTGGTGTATTGGGGTGTTTTTCGAGTATTTTTTTCCCGGTATTGGTAGCCGGATTTGGGCTGGGCACACAATTTCCGCCCCAAGTCTGCATCATGGTTTTCCGCATGGGCTTTTGATCAAAACTGACCCGAACCATATAAATTTTTATATCCAACCCGAGTAATGCCCCGGCGAAACTCAAAGCACTACCCCATTGGCCTGCACCGGTTTCCGTGGTAAGTTTTTTAATACCAAATTCTTTATTATACCACGCCTGAGCAACTGCCGTGTTTGGTTTATGGCTCCCGGGTGGAGATAAACTCTCATTTTTATAATAGATCCTCGCAGGAGTACCAAGCGCTTTTTCCAAATCATAAGCCCTGTGCAACGGGGCAGGCCTCCAACGGGTCAGGATATCTAAAATTCCCTCTGGAATATCAATCCATCGTTCTGTACTTACTTCCTGCTCAATAAGATTCATTGGAAATACCGGAGCCAACTTATCCGGTGTCAGTGGCTGTCCATCGGGTCCAAGTGGTGGTTGAACAGGATGAGACAAATCTGCAGCGAGATTATACCATTGCCGTGGCATCTCTTGTTCTGTTAAATAAATTTTTCTTTGTTTTGTCATATTCAACTATGTTTAATTAATAGATAAATGTATTGTTAAAAATGTTACTTAAAAGAGTAAATATATAAAATAAAATAATTCTTTAAAAAGGGCATTAAAAAATATTATTAAATTTGACAATCCAATTCCGGCTTATTTTTATTTATATAAAAAAGATGTAGTCAATACTAACGCATTATGCATTCTTTAATAAAATATTTATCATATAAAACGACGGCAAGGCACAAAAAAGGCTATGGCATTCATTCTCCATTCCTTTTCAATTTTATAACAACCGTTTTTAATGATCAACATGATTATTATGAATACAGAAAGGTTGAACAACTAATTAACCAATTGAAGTCCTCGCATCAATGCGTTAAAAAATTTGATTTGGGACATGGTTCAAAACTCCAACAAAACAAACAAGTTCTTATTTCTGATTTGGTTAAATATTCTTGTGTTTCCGTTAAATATGGGAGGTTGTTATTCAGATTAGCCAGGCATTTTAAACCTGCAAATACCATAGAGTTGGGAACTTCATTGGGCATCAGCACGTGTTACTTGGCATTGGGAAATCAAAACCACTCTGTTTATAGCATTGAAGGGTGTCCGGAATGTTTTAATAAAGCATTGGAAAACATGTCATCATTGAATTTAAAAAATATTCACCTGATAAATGGAAATTTTGACAATGAACTTCCTGAAATGTTAAAAAAAATACGAAATATTGACATGGTATTTATTGATGGAAACCACAGGGAAGATAAGACATTGGACTATTTCAACCAATTTATACAGGCCGCTCACAACGATACAATAATTATAATTGATGACATCCATTGGAGTAAAGAAATGAGTCGTGCATGGAAAACGATTTATAACAATCCTTTAGTGACACTAAGTATTGATATTTATAGGATGGGGTTTGTTTTTTTAAAAAAGGAACTTAGTAAACAGCATTTTGTTATAAGGTATTAACAGGGCATCAATCACCCCGGCATATTCCAAATTTTTAATGCATTATTCGGCGCATAGGCATTAACATCATTATTAAAATAAATATAGCATTCATTGGCGTTAGAGTGGGTTATTCTTTTTTTCCATGTTGTTAACTCGTCATCACTATAATTGTAGCTATACCATTCATCTTTGCCATGCATTCTAAGGTATATTTTACCCGTTGAGTCTTCTATAAATTCAGGTAAATCGCCCGGAGCTGAGATGCTACACATCACTATATCAAATGCTGACAGCAAATCATATACTTCCTGATCAAACCACGAATGATGTCTGAACTCAATTACATTTATATACGATTGATCTAAATCCTGACAAAACATTTCTAATTTATCCATGTTTTTATGCAGGTTTCCGGGTAATTGCCATAATACAGTATATATTTTCTTCTTGAGAGGTTCAATAGATTGATAAAAATGTTCAAGATGTGGTTTGCAATCTTTTAATTTTTTCATATGCGTGATATAACGGCTGCCTTTTATTGAAAACCTAAAATCTGAAGGGGTTTGTTGATCCCATTCATCAAATGTTTCACGTCCGGGTATCTTATAAAATGTATTATTGATCTCAACAGTATTAAATTGTTGAGCATAATGTGCAAGCCATGATTTGGGTTTCATTTGTTCAGGATAAAATGTACCCAACCAATCTTTATAATGATATCCTGAACAACCAATGTATTTTTCCATAATTAAATAGTATTTTGTTATTCTGATTGACATGAAGGACAATAATAGCCACTTCTCCCTGACACTTTAATCTTTTGTATGTCTCCATCACAAGAGCACTTTCCTCCTTTTTCCCGTTGTGGTGTAATAAAATCACCCGGAAATTTCGACGGGTCAGCTTCTGAATTTATTGCTGTTTTTAATACATGATGCATGGTATCATAAACCTTTTCCAGATTTTTATTATCAAGGTCTTTAGTGTTTTTTTGGGGATGAATACGGGCATGGTATAAAATCTCATCGGAGTATACATTTCCAATGCCGGAAATGAACGATTGATCCATGAGTGTGCTTTTAATGTATCCCCGTTTATTTTTAAAAAAATCTATAAACTTGTTTTCAGGTATACTCAGAGCGTCGGGACCTAAATCATTTGATTTTGCATATGATTCCGGTGATTCACAAACATCAATTTTCCCCAGTTTCCGTTTACTGATATAACTTATGTTCACATTGTCATTAAAAAATAGTAATAATGCAGAATATTTTGGTTTTTCATCTTTAAAATAAGATATATTGCCTGTCATCCCAAAGTGCATGACCATCCATTTATTATTTTCAAATTCCACAAAGCAATTTTTTCCCCATCGTTTTGTAGATATTAATTTTTTTTGTTTTAAATCACTTAATGAAGAAGTCTTTATTATTTTGTTAACCTCTATTGAAAAATCTTTTAATGTATGATTTATTGCTTTTTTTTCTATAGTTTTCCGGTATATCTCAACATCAGGTAATTCAGGCATAATGATTATTTTTATAAGTGATTTTCCAAAAACTGTGCCATAAAATACTGTCTTCTTGTCCTGAAAAAAGTCTACACGAAATTTAAAATTCTTGAAAGACAACAGGACAACTAATCTCTAAAGTAAAAGTTTATAAAAAACTATTCTGAATGCTGGATACTCAAAATCAAATTCCTCTAAAATGTAGTTGAATCATAAAAAGAATTATGATATACCATTTTTTTTTTATATTATTGTTAAAAAAATTGAATTACAGTACTATTATTAATATTATCACCTGTTCTTTTTTAGGTTCCCTGCTTATTCAGCTTATTTATTACTGGAGCATATTATCACGGGTTTCATTTTATTCATCATCCAAGAGAGTATCTGAACATGAACCCGTGCCTGTTTCCGTAATCATGTGTGCAAAAAATGAAGAAGAAAATCTCTCTGAAAATCTTCCATCTATATTAGAACAAGATTATCCCGATTTTGAAGTCATCGTGATCAATGATGGATCAACAGACCGTTCGGATGAAGTTTTAGGTGAATTAAGCAAAAAATACCTGCACCTGAAAATAAGAATGTTAGAAGAAAGAAAACTGTTTATCGAAGGGAAAAAGCTGGGTTTAACTATTGGAATTAAAGCAGCAAAAAATGAATGGCTTTTATTCACTGATGCTGACTGCAAACCGGAAAACGATCAATGGATTAAAAGCATGCAGGATCATTTTGTCAAAGAAAAAGAAATTGTCATAGGATATGGTGGATTTATTTCAACATTTACCCTTTTAAATAACATTTTTCGTTTTGATAATTTTTTTATAGCGCTTCAATACCTTGGATTTGCCTTAGCAGGGATGCCATACATGGGAGTTGGCAGAAACCTTGCTTATCGAAAAAGTTTATTTTTCCGAAATAAAGGATTTGCATCTCATCTTCATATTGCTTCAGGTGATGATGACCTTTTTATTCAGGAAACATCCAACAAAGGGAATACTCGGGTAGCAATATCCCCGGGAGCATATACCCGTTCAAAAAGTCCTTCTTCTTTATATGATTGGATAAAACAAAAAAAAAGGCATATCAGCACAAGTAAATATTATAAATTTTCAATAAAAATATTACTTGGTAGTGAAATATTTTCAAGATTAGTGTTTTATGGTTCATTCTTATTTTTAATAATCAATCATTTATTTTTCCATTACATTTTTTATTTGTTCTTTATTCGAACTGTAACACAACTGATTATCTTTAAGTTAGCAGCAAACAAGCTAAAAGAAAAATCATTTCTTTTTATTTCAGTAATTTATGATATAGTTTTGCCTTTTTTTTATTTTATAATTTTTATTAGTAATTTAGTTGCTCCAAATAAAAATAAATGGCAGTAAAATCACATCTTTCAGAAAAAGCTCAACATGACCATATGCTGATACAAAATGCATTGGAAGGGGATCAGCTTGCATACGCTGAATTGGTAGACAAATACAAAGATTCTATTTACTTTATGCTGTTAAAAATGGTCAACAACAAAACCGATGCAGAAGACCTGACTATTGAAGCATTCAGTAAAGCATTTAATAATATCGAACAATACACTCCTACGTATGCATTTAGCACATGGTTGTTCAAAATTGCCACCAATAATTGTATTGATTTTATAAGAAGGAAAAAAGAAGATAGCATTTCACTTGACAAAGCAAATGAAGAAGAAGGAATGACTAAAATATTTGTAAAAGATACCGGATTAGATCCCGAAGAATACATGATCAATAATCAAAAGATTACTGTTTTACGTTCCATCATCAAAAAACTAAAACCCCACTACCAAAAACTCGTTGAGCTTCGATATTTTAAAGAATATTCATATGAAGAGATATCCCAGGAACTCGATTTGCCCTTAGGCACTATCAAAGCACAGTTATACCGTGCAAGGGAATTGCTTTTCAACATATTAAAAAGAACAAACAAAAACATTAATAAAACAGATTAGCTAACACAATAGCATGGATCATATCAAAAAACACTTCCCTTCATTCACACCGGAACAATATGATAAAATTGAAAAATTAAGACCCATTTATACTAACTGGAACAAAAAAATCAATGTCATATCACGTAAAGACATTGATGCTATTTATGAACACCATGTATTGCATTCTTTATCGATACAAAAAATCATTCAATTTAAGCCGGGTGCACAAATAGCAGACATTGGAACAGGAGGCGGTTTTCCAGGCATTCCTCTAGCGATTGTAAATCCATTGGCACATTTTTTTTTAGTTGATACCATTGAAAAAAAACTAAAGGTTGTAAACGAAGTAGTAAAAGCATTGGATTTAAACAATGTTACAACCATCCGGTCTCGTGGAGAACATTTAAATGGATCATTTGATTTTGTCACCGGAAGAGCTGTTTCATCATTTCCTTCGTTTGTGAATGCATGTAAAAAAAACATACATAGAACATCAAAACACTCCATGAAAAACGGCATTTTTTATTTAAAAGGAGGAACCATTGAAGATGACCAAAAGAAATATAAAAGCCTTCAGGTAATACCCTTAAAGAAATTTTTCCCATCTTCGTATTATGAAGAAAAATATGTGTTATACCTCCCTGTCAAATAAAACAATAAAAAAGTATACAATTAGCTTAAATAGTTTGGATGGGAAAAGAAATAGCATTCATTGTAGAAGAATCACAACATAAAATTGTAAAAAATCAGACGTTAAATTTTAGATTTACATAAAAAGCATTATTTTTGTGGTTTTAAAAATCCTTATAGTATTGTATAAGGAATACATTTAAATTTTGTAATTTTAAAATATTATACCGATGAAAAGGACGTTTCAGCCATCAAACAAGAAAAGAAAAAACAAACACGGATTTCGTTCACGAATGGCTACACATAATGGCGGTAAAATAATTGCAGCAAGAAGAAGAAAAGGAAGAAAAAAATTAAGTGTTTCGAGTGAATAAATTTATTCCGATAATTTTTTTATTCATCAATCTAAATCATTGTCATCAAGGACACCTCCCTGGACTAATCGAGGCATGGAACATACATTGACACACACAGGAATGATTATGAATGATCTTATTGCATATCGTCAACTCAATAAACTACATGGCGAGTTCCATCCGACCATATAAAAAAAATAACAAACGGATGAAAATAAACATTGTAAAACCTGTCTTACCCCATATAAATGAGATTCAGGATGAATTCCAACAATGCCTGTCATCCGGTATGGTTACAAACAACTCACACTATTTAAGGTCTTATGAGGGAGCATTAAAAGAATATTTCCGCTCTCCACAAACACCAGTATGTTATTGTAATGGTGAACTTGCACTTCATGGATTGATCCAGGCATGGAAAACAAAATTAGGATATGGTGTTCATGATACTTTTGATGTGCTGGTCCCTTCATTCACCTTTTCAGGCACCATCAATGCACTGGTATCAAACAATTTAAAACCTGTTTTTTGCGATATCGACAATACCCTGACAATGGATTTTAGTAAGCTTGACAATGTCAATGACAACGTCAAAATGCTTCTACCTGTTGGAGTATATGGCAATCTTCCTGATATTGAAAAGGCAAAAGCTTTTTCTGAAGCTCACGGCATGGCATTATTATTTGATAACGCTCCGGCATTTGGAGCCACTTATAAAGGCCACCCTCCTGCTTATTATAAAATAGAGGAGATTTACAGCTTTCACGCTACAAAAATATACAACAGCATGGAAGGAGGTGCAGCCTTAACGCATGATGAAGAAATACATTCCTTACTATCCAGAATAAGGGATTTTGGTCAATATGAAAAAAACATCGGGGATGTGGACATTCCAGGACTAAATGCAAAAATGCAGGAAATATCTGCTATAATAGGATTAAAAAACCTTGAAAATTTTGAACATATCCTCTCCAAACGCAAACAGAACATACAACATTATAATACATTTTTCAATGCATTAAAAAACAAAGGATATCTTGATGTAATGCATGTTAATGAAGATGTATTTTGTCCCTATCTTTATTTTCCGATCATCCTGAATGAAGAAGCAACGAAATTCATTGAGCATTTAAAAGATCATGATATTTCAGCAAGAAGATATTATACATCAGTTCATACATTAAAATATTATAAAGACAAATACCAATCACTCCATCTGGATTATACAAATTCAATCAAAAACAGGATTGTAGCTTTGCCCATCCATTCAATCATGGAGCAATCTGAAATAGATCATCTTTTTTCTGTAATAGATAAATATTTTAAACATTAATACAATGAAGCAAATACTTGTAACAGGCGCTGGTGGCTACCTGGGAATTCCATTATGTAAAGAATTATTAAAAAATAATTATCGCATTATTGCACTTGACCGGTATTTCTTTGGGATAGAAAAGTTGAAAAGCCTTCATAAAAATCCAGATGTAACTGTTATCAAAGATGATATCCGTTTTTTTGATACCACCATACTTAAAGATGTTGATGCTGTGATTGATTTGGCAGGTTTAAGTAATGATGCTTCAGGCGAAATAAATCCTCAACTTACAGAAGAAATTAACCATCAGGGGGCGGCAAGAGTAGCAAAAGATGCTAAAAAATTTGGCGTAAAACGATACATATATTCCAGCTCTGCAAGCGTATATGGTGCGGGCAAAAAAAATGCCCTTACTGAAAAAGATCCATTAGCACCCTTAACCCAATATGCGAAAAGTAAAGTTGCAATGGAAGGAGAACTTAAAACCTTGCAAGACGCTAATTTCGAAACGGTTATTCTTAGAAATTCAACAATATACGGATTGTCTGACCGCATGCGATTTGACTTGGCAATAAATGTGATGACCATGAGAGCATGGAGAGACCGAACTATTTATATCATGGGAGGGGGTGATCAATGGAGGCCTTTTGTTCATTTAAAAGATGTCATTAATGCCTTTATTAAATGTTTAGAATCCTCATCAGATCTAGTATCCGGAGAGATATTTAATGTAGGTTCCAATGAACAAAATTATCAAATAAAACAACTGGCAAAGTTTGTCGTGGATGTTATACCTAATGTACAGGTGCATAAGGTGCCCGACACAATTGATAAAAGAAATTACAACGTTAAATTTGATAAAATCAACAACCAATTAGGTTACCTTGTTTCAACAAAAGTACATGAAGGAATTGTTGAAATTAAACAAGCACTTGAAAAAGCAGAAACTGAACCAGAAGATCAAACATGTTACACAGTTCAATGGTATAAATCATTGATAGAATGGAAAAAACGCATTGATGATGTTAAAATCGGCGATAATATTCTTTAACATTCCCTACACCAATTCATACGCTTTAAAGAATTCCTTCACCTTATCTTTATCATTAAACATTAAGATGTCAATAATTGAAAGAGAAGGAACAAATTCATTTGAGAACTGACGATATGCAATTTGTTTTGATTGACTAAAGGATAATTCTATCCCATGTCGTTTAAAGTATTCTTTACTATACAAATCAACCGCACCAATAGCATTTACATATTTTTGATAATGTAAATCCTTATTGATTGTAATAAGACGATCTGCTTTATCAATACCTCTTGATCCGGGAGAACAAATAGAAGATTTAGTAAATCTAAAAGGTTTGTTTAAATAATGATATACCTCTTCAATAGAATGTATGGCCATGTCGTCTATAAATGAATATTCT
>CAYFQI010000092.1:0-9795 GCA_964345135.1 uncultured Bacteroidales bacterium | reverse complement strand
CGCAATAGCCTTCACTTCACAGGATGATGAAATATCAAAACTGCCTGTATAAACTATACCATAGGTTCTGGTAGGTGTTTTACCATTTGTTGTATAGCGAATGGTTACACCGGATGTACTTGTTGAAAGGGATAAGTTAAGACTTGAATAAGATCCTTCATCAGAAGAAAATTCCGGCTCGGAAACCCTGGTCATAGTTGTACCATAATAACCGGCAATCCATTTGGGTTTTCCATATTCATAAGCGCCTAAATCTGTGGTGTCATTGATAAGTGAGTCACTAAAAAAAGCCAATTCTGTTCCCTGGTTAATGACATTATCCTGGGTAGTAGAATTTTCAACCAGCTGAAAGTCAGCTGTAGCAAAATCAGGATCTGCCACGACATTGCTCCAGGTGCTATTATAATAATTCGTAAGGCTAACTGCATTTGCTGTTGTATAATTTTTAGCAATATTATTCACAATATATACATCATCATTTAATGCCCGGTGACTTAATCGAAGTCCGTCATTATCACCGGTTGCCCTGATTGTATTGTTATAAATCCTGTATGAATTGCAATGGTTCATCTGCACAGGCCTTTCAATGTTATATATCACATTATGGTCTATTAACATACGTCCCATATCATTCATTTTTGTATCACCAAAATCCAGGTAAACCCCTATTTGTAAATATCCGGGTGCATTATACATGATATTGTGGTCTATACGGAGCCAGTCATAATTTTTACCCCCATCCAACAAACCCGAATCATGAACCCTCGTTAAACAGTCATGCATGATATTGTGATGTATCCTGGCAACCCCTTTGCTTCTTACATTTCCATTTTTAATCCCACGCAATGTAATTGCGGCATGTGGTGTATTTGAAATGGTGTTATATCCTATGTCATGATTTTGAGTATAAGTAGCATACAGGCCAAAGTTAATAGATCCTGATTCTGTAACCTGGTAATTACAATGGTCTATATAATTATTATGGATTTTATTGCTTTCTCCCATACAAGATATCGCAGAACCCGCAGTATATTTTATAGTGCTGTTTATCAACATATTGTCTGTTCCGCTTAAAATGATGCCTGATTGTCCATTCCATTGAACCTGAAAATGACCGCTTACATCGGTAAAATGGTGAATATATTTTGCATTAATGCCATCAATGACATTATTTTTAGCGCTTGACAATGTGTTACGTCCTTCGTATTTTGTATCTGTTGTAATGCTTGTGGCAAATAAATTAATATCTTTAATCGTGATATTTTTTAATGAACCGGCTGTTTCTGTAGGCATAAATCCAAATGCACGTTTTTTCACTTCCACCACATTATCATCGGTACCAGTGGCAGACGGTGTATTTCCGTCTTTTGTTTTAACATAAAGGGTGTCATTGTGTTTCCACCATTCGTTTTTTCCTAATACATTTGTTATGCCTCCATGTGCTGCTACCTGTTCAGGGGCAGGGTCGAAAAAATAATACCGGGTACCGGCATTGATGCCCCAATTATCATTTCCAACATTTCCTGTTGTATTTAACAGGATATATGTGCCGTCTACAGACAATACATCACCTGAATGGCCCTGTCCGTCTTTTTTATCTTTCGCATTTGATAAATTAAGCCATACTTTGGCCCCCACCCATAAACTGTCCTGGTCGTAGTCATGGTCAATTATTTCCACCAATTCATCCCCTTCATCTGTGGCGCCGTTCATTTCACCAAGTTCGAGGTCGTTGACAAAATCACCTGTTTCTGGTACGGGACGTTTGGGCCACCTGGCGAGATGGATCATTTCACCGTCAATAAAAACCTGGTTGCTCTGGCCGCCTTCAGTTACATCCCAATTTACAATAGCACTATACACACCATTTCCCTTACTTGTCCAATTGGTAATGACTTCTGTACCGCTTACTGTTACGGTATCTGTACCATTGGGTTGAAATGTCAGGCCTTCTACATCAATTTCGACCTGTTCCCTGTAAGTTCCCTGATGAATAATTATTACATCATCCGGTGAGGCGGCATCTACTGCTGCCTGTATTGTACTGTATGTTTGCCCCTGGCCTACATGCAAATCAGCTCCCCGCATGTGCCATGTTACGAAAAACATACTTAATAAAATAAAGAATTTATTTTTAATTTTCATAGTTTTATTTTTTTTTAATGGAACAAAAGATTATTGTAAATCATTTCATGTTAAGCTATTCATTTTTTGAACTCGTACTATGAAAAATAAAATCCCCGGTATGCACCTGGCCTTTCAATGGGCGCCCCTGTTTAACCGCTTGTTCCACACCATCCTCTCGTAATCCGAGCAATTTTATTTTTTTGTCTACTGTATTATCGAAAATCACATTCATATCATTATAATCTGGTTGTGATAATTGAATTGCATACATTTTATCCAGGTTACACATATCTTCAATAAAATGTGTGCCGCCTCCGCAATAATGAATAGTCCCACCGTCAAATGCATTCAACACCAGTTGGTCATAAGGCAAAATAAATTCATTTACCTGGTCAGGGGAAAAATTGGTGGCCGAGTCATCCCTTATCATAACATGGCCGGGCTGCATCAAGCCCCAATGAATCGACATGTCATCGTAATACGGTGGGAATTCTTGATACCACTTTTTTAATAATTTAATATATGTATCTGTAACAAGTTTTAACAGATCGGTCACTTTGTCTGGTTTTAAAATTATATCAGTAAAGATTTCAGAACCCCAGAGCAATTCTACAATATCCATAGGGCCTTGAAAGTCGGGGTGGTAATGATGAATGTATTTTTTAATCTTCGGGTAATCTTTTATCAAATCCATGAAATAATGCCCAAATTCAAATGTTTTGGCTACCAATCCCGTGTTGAGGTCAGGAATTCCTTTTTCTAGTATATAGTCAATTTTTTCAGGTGGTAATTCCCGGGTTATGGGCATTAGGTTAAGAGAATCATCTGAATAAAAAATCTCTGCTCCAAAAAAAGAAGGAAAGATACCAACGCTATAATTAGCCCGTACATTCAGGAGATTGCCAAAATTGTTCAGGAGTAAATTCGAGCACCCTTTTAACTCGCGAATTACCATCATATCTATGTCTTCCATGGCTTTATTCCCTAATATCTGAGGGAATTCGACAGTTTCCGGGGCAGTGTAATTCCGCCGGGGAATAAATACGTCTTCTTCTATTTGGTTGTGGATGAATGCATCCCAATGCTTGATTAACCGGTCTTCTTCTTCCGCATTAATCCTGCTTTCCAGGTCGTCTAAATATTTTTTAATCATATGGTTTATGTTTTATTTGCCAAGAAATGATATAAAGTATAATATTCCATAAATCAAAGCTGCGCCTGCTGAAAAGTAAAGCAGGCCTTTGATGTCAATTTTTTCAATTTTTTCAAATTCCCAGTTTGATTTAGGGAACATTTTTTTATGATCAAATCGTTGTGGATTTTCATAAGACAATTGCATCTGCCTGTCATCTTCTTCTTTGTCAGCAACAGAAGGTGTTTTCATTTTTGCATAAAAACGGTCAAGCATTTCTTTGGGCTCTTTTTTGGTAAACGAGCCTACCAGGAGGAGTATTAGAAATGGCCAGATCGAACGGGCTAATAGTCTTAATGTTTCATTCATTGCATAATCATTTTTCGACAGCTCAAAGCCCAGTGCATCCATTGCAAGCAACTCTAAAGAAAGCAATCCAGTTCCATATACTTCCCCGTTTTCGCCATATTTTAATCCATTTGACCAGAAGATCGATTTTCTCTTGGTAATGGTTTTCTTCTCAAATTCTTTTCCCACTTGAAGTGGTGGTGGTTTTTCCGTGTCTGCAATTCCTTTTTCGTTTAATTTTTCCCATAATTCAATTTCTTTTTCACGGTTTTCAACATCAACATTTCGCGCCTTATATTTAACAACAATTTCCCTCGATTCAATCGTCTTGGTCAGGTATTCATTCGTTTTTACTCCGGGGATTAATGGAATGAGTAATTGTAAAACAAAAAATATTATTGCTGTACTTATGGCTGATGCCCATGCTGCCTTTCGGTTGGCTTTGCGCCATTTCATTCCCAGCCAAAAACCGGCTGCCACGATGATATTGAATTCCCATAAAATTTTCAACAACTGAAAGATATTATCGAACCACATAGCACATAGAATAGCGCCGACCATAATAAATATCCCGTTGACCTTTCCTATCCTGAGATATGATTTTTCTGAACGGTTCGGGAAGAGCGGCCGGAAAAGGTTATGGGTTAAAAGACTGGAAGAGGTAAGCATTAATGCTTCTGCAGTTGACATAAGGGCAGACAATAAGCATGCAATCATTAATCCTACCAGCCCTAAATTTAATGGGCCCAGTAGATCTCTGGTGGCTTTGCCCCATAGATAATCTGGGTTAGAAATATAATCGCTGTATAATATGATTAACAAGATCGCTGTGCAGCCCCATAATAAACTGGCAATTCGTTTGAGAAAAATACCCGATGTAAATCCAAAACGTGCCGTGTAATCATCTTTGGCCGAGCCACAGGCTACCAATTGGTTCGCCTGGGTACAAATATTGATGAAAATAACAATCGTGAGTACCACGAGATAATACCAGGTGAAATCGGTAAGTTGAGGAGATCCCCATATTTCAAATGCAGATTCGGGCAAGGTGGAACGTGCAACGTCAACAAGGCCACTAAACCCATCTGTGTTAAAAACTTCCCCAATTTTTTTATAAGCAAATGGGACCATTAAAATAGATAAAAGCAGGATAAGTATCCCCTGGAGCGTATCGCTTAAAAATGCCGCTTCAAGCCCTCCGAATCCTGCATATAATACCACAATTATAAGTACAATCCACATCAGGACGATTTCATTGAAATATGAAAAATCTTTTTGCGGATTCATTAAACGCAATTCTTTTAATCTCGCTTTATCTGCTACAGTCAATAGGCGTATGTCTGTATCTTCAAGCTTATCTAATTCCAATGCTTGTTGGCGTTCTACCTTTTCCTCAACGGTAAGTTCAGAAACTGGTTTTTCTGCAATAGCCGTGACAGTCTTGGTCATAGCCATAAATCCAAGCCCGATGATCAGCATGAAGAAAAAGGCACTCACACCTGCATAAAAAGCTGCTATTCCTTTTGAGTTAAATCGTTCCTCAAAAAAATCTCCTAGGGTGATCGTCCTTAGCCTCCTGTACCATATTGAAGTGATCCAGAATAACGGCATATAAAAAATGCCTGAAATAGCTTGCAAAACACCGGCTAATCCGTTTCTGAACACGACTACTGTCATTCCAACGGCGTTTTCAACAGACGTTGCCTGGCCGAATGCAGCAAATATCTGAACTACTTTCCCAAACTTACGGCCTCCAAGGAAATAATCTTCCTGATTTTTTACCCGCATTGCGGAATAGTAGCCCATTCCTAATAAAACCAGAAAATACAAAACAATTGCAATAATATCACTAATAGCTAATCCATACATAATTAATTATTTTTAAATTGAAGCACGGTTAATCATTTTGGTTTCCAGGTAAACCCTGTTGTTTTCAGAAGATAAAATCGAATCTGCTATCATTTCTCCCATTTTTGCAAAATCCACGGAAATGGTAGTGATTCCCTGCCTGATTACACGTTTTACAGACGTTTCATTATAAGAGATGATGCCTGCATCTTTTCCCAGTACAAGTTTTTTATCTTCAATAAGTTCAAGTACCCTGACAAGGTCATCATCATTGATAGCAAAGAATAATGAATCTTTCATTTCATCTATGTCGTCACAGTTATTTATTTGGCGATATGTTAAACCATATTGTTCGCAAATCTCTTTTGTAGCATGAATGATTCCATTGGGAAAATTTTTATTACTGCTTTCATAGATTAAATAAATATTTTTATATTTCTTTAATCTATCAATTCCTTTCTGGAGCGCTTGATAAGTGCCTTTGTAAAAATCCTGCAAATAATAATTTTGGGCATCTTTATACCCGCCGCTACGTGAAAAAAGAATCAGTTTTTCAGGCGGGATTTTTTTTATTTCCTTCTTAAAAGCAGGATTCGTAAAACCGGAAACGACAATTTTATCATATTGCGATATATTATCATTTAGAATCATGGAAAGAACCTTGGGATTTGCATAATGAGATGTTAATTCGATCATTGCTTTTCCCTCGAGCCGCTTACTCATCGAATGGAATAATGTTCTCAGATAAGGACTAAGAAAAAGCATGATAAGCAGTATCCTGGTTTGTTGATGAATGTTTTCAGAGGCAATATAATAGCCAACACGTTCTCTTGTCCCGACAATACCCCGTTCTTTTAATATATTGTATCCGGTATAAATGGCTTTCCGTGAGAGATTTAATTCCTCCACGGATTTGTTGATAGGAGGCAATACATCTCCTTTTTTTATTTCGTTTTCCCGTATACCGGCAATAATGGCATCAGCAAATGCCTCCGATTTTAGGAAAAACTTGCCTTGTAGTTTTTTAAGATGCTTGTTGATGTATTGAATTTTATCCATAATAAACAGAATAATGTTTGTTCTCTTTTGTTTACTCCTGGTACCCTCTGTTATCCTTTTGCAAATATATGCTATTTTTTTAAATAGACAAAATAATTTATTAAAAAAATAAAGACTACTGCAATTTTTGTTGGAAATAGGCCTATTAGTGTTAAATGCAAAAGACAGTGTCTCGTGTATTATAATAAAAAACGTCAATAGATTTAAAGAGAAAAAAAGGACAAAATGAAATTCTTGAAATATAATAAGTGGTTCCTTGGAAGCAAGTAGATATTATCTCTTGTTAGCACAAGATTTGAATCATGGTAATAGTGAGCAGTGATTTCCTTTGCCCTAAGGAATCAGCAAATGAAGTGAAGCTTATAAAAAAATATTCTATTATACTGGACACTCATAATCGACTTCCAATAAAATACTCGTAAAACAAAAAAGCATGTTTAAGGTGCCCTTAATGTTATAAATGCATGCGATTCAAGGACCAATAATAATCACCCACTAACTACAAACAAAATAAAACGAACTTTTTTTTGTTAGGATGAACTTTTTTTTGACACTACGAACCAGATAGGTCATGATGTCAAAAGGGGTTGCCTCATGCTTTTTTATTT
This sequence comes from uncultured Bacteroidales bacterium, assembly GCA_964345135.1. Classification (GTDB taxonomy): domain Bacteria; phylum Bacteroidota; class Bacteroidia; order Bacteroidales; family JBBRXJ01; genus CAYMKE01. The sequence continues at coordinate 2,673 of CAYFQI010000092.1, read as the reverse complement.
GATTGAACAGACCTTAAATTTATAATTAATTTGTTTATTTAAAAATAAATATTATGAAAACATTTATTAAATATATAAAAGTATTAATCTTCTTTTTCGTTTCATTAGAGTTTAGTTTCTCTCAAACGGATACAGAATTTTGGTTTGCCGCACCAGAAGTTACAAGTGACCACGCTGACAGACCTATAGGAGTTGTGATAACTACATTTGATAATGCTGCAACAATAACCATCAGCCAACCGGCAAATGCAGGGTTTACCCCTATAACATTTAATGTTCCGGCAAATTCAGCAAAGAAATACGATTTAACAGCTTTTATTGATGATATTGAAAATGTAGTGGCCGATTCACCAGAAGATAAAGGTGTGTTGATAGAATCATCTGTACCTGTGAGTGCTTATTATGAAATTGGTGGTATTCAGTCATGGGGAAGTGAATTTGTTGATACTGTGGATTGGATGGGAGCTAATTCAGATATATTGGCATTGAAGGGACGCCACGGGCTTGGTACTGAATTTTATATTTCTCAACAAAGTGATTGGACTTATGAAAGTGATCATTATGACCCTCGGGCACTACAGTCTTTTGAAATTGTAGCAACCGAAGATAATACTACAGTAACAATTACTCCAAATAACGATATTGTTGGCCATTCTGCCGGAACTTCGTTTAATGTCACCTTAAATAGGGGGCAAACGTATTCTGCACAAATGGTATTATCGCATTCCGATGGTGATATGATAACCTTATATGGTTCTCATATTACATCAGATAAGGATATTGCTGTAACGATAACCAATGATAGTCAGGAAACGGATCACGGGGACCCTGATTTATTGGCTGATCAAACAATCCCCCTCGATAAAATAGGTAAAGAATATATTGCTATGCAAGGTAATTATGAATATCCTGATAATGAATGTGTATTTGTCATGGCCGTGGAAAATACTACATATATTGAATTCAATGGTGGAGATGGGGTTACTATAAATGCTGGAGAAAGCACCAGTTTTTGTTTTGACGGAACAACTAAAGATTATATATATGTCAATGCAGACAAAAATGTATATGTATACCAGGGAAGTGGTGTAGGTGAACTGGGCGCAGCCGTTTTACCCCCTATAGACGAATGTACCGGGTCAAATGAAGTAGGTTTTGTACGCACACCTATTTTTCCTTGGAAGGACAATCCAGGAAGCAGAAAACTAATTATGAATATTTTAGTACAGGATGCCCCTTCAAATCCGGAAACCAGGTTTAAAATGTTTGTTAACGGGGTTGAATCAGCAGGCGCTATCCAGGGGGCAGATTTTAGTTCTGTTACCACAACTACAGGGGATTGGCTGTATGCAAGCATAGAAATAGATACCCTTGACGTGGAAACTGATGATGCAGTAAAAGTCACCAATGATTCTGCTGTTTTTCATTTGGGAATATTGCATGGTACATCAGCTACAGCCAGATTTGGATATCTCGCCGGGTTTAATGATTTCGAGGTAGATGCGATGGTAGAGGGCTTCACAGGAGATTCAGTTGAAATATGTGTGGGGCAGGAATATCAAATGGTCGCTACCGGAGGTTATAGATATGAATGGACAGGTACTCCTACAGCACTCAGTTATTTGTCAGAAACCGATATTTCTAATCCTACAATAACAGTTGGTGCTGCAGGTAATTATGAATATATTGTGAATATTTATAATCCATGCCAGGCAACACCCAAAAAAGACACATTGTTTGTTCAAGCAATTACAAAACCTTTAGCACCAGGAGGCAATGATGTTGAAATTTGTCTTGGTGAGACAGTACCTGATTTAACTGTTACAAGTACCGAAACGAACCCTTATTTTTATTGGTATAGCGACTCCATATTAGATGTTATTTCTGAAGTGCAAAGAGGGTATTCTGATGTTTATTCAACAGGAAAAACATATCCTGATACTTATTCTTATTGGGTAACACAAGCGGTTTCAGAAAATTCATCATGTATAAGCGATTCGCATAAAATATCCCTTATTATTCGACCTGATTCAGCGGCCAATTTGGTCATTAACGACCCTGACACGGCATGTCCTTCCGTAGACCTGACAGATCCGGCTGTAATAGATGGCAGTTCAGGATTTTTATCTCAGTGGTACGAATATGATGACACATCTTTTATTGATTATTTTAATAGTAGAGATCATAGCAAAGATATACTAAATGGTTATCCAGATGACGTTTTTCATTGGTATAAGGAAACCTGGTGGAATGGAGATATAATTCAGGGCAATCAAATGGTAAAAATAACAGAAGAAGCAGATGCCAATTTTGTCCTTGATAGTGCATCAATTGATATTTCTGCCAACCCACTTATCTATTTTGAAGCAAAGGCAACCTCTGCAATAACATTGAACACCAAACTGGGGGACACTAACGGGCAGTATTCCCAGAATTTCTCAGCTGACTTGACAACAAGTTGGCAGTCTTTTGTATTGGATGTTTCAGGAGCATGGAATGTGGATTTAAGTTTAATCAATAAACTCTCTTTTTCCAGTGATGCAGTTGATACCATATATATCAGGCTTATGGCTATTGGAGATACCTCATTAAATAAAGCAGGCATACCAAAATTAACCTATTGGGAAGATGCTTCTGCCACAACCGAACTCAGCAATCCAGACAATGTTACCA
>CAYFQI010000091.1:0-9834 GCA_964345135.1 uncultured Bacteroidales bacterium | reverse complement strand
TATCCCAACCTCCAATGGTTATAACAAGATAAACACCGGCTTCACGTGTCCATTTCACCAAGCTGTCTGCTAATGGTTGGTATCTTCCGGTTGGAGTAGCATACCATCCACAATAAAAATGAAAAGCATTCATCCCATATTCGTTAGCAGCTTTTGTTATTCCTTCTTTGGTGCTGTCACGGATTTCAGAAGGATCGTCATGATAATAATCCGTGTATATGTAACATCCGCGTAAACGTGAGCCGTTATCGGCTACCAGCGTACCATTTGAAATATAAGGTCTGCCTCGTTGTTGTGCCAATAATGAGAACATCATTAGCATCAAACAGATTGTAAAATTAAGTTTTTTCATACGTTTATACGTTTTTTAGGTTAATAAAAAATTGGTGATAATGAATCTATTACTATTCGATAAGCGAAATATGATTGTAATAAATAATTATGGATAAATTATTTTACGAAGTATTTGATATATGGTTACAGCTTTTTTCATCTGTTTATTTTTCTAAGTTTTTAAGTTTCTAAGTTTTTAAGTTGATTGAGTTAATTGGGTTTATCTGGTTTTGTTTTATCCGGCAGCTTAGTGTAGAAGAACCTTTTATAATCATCCCCGTGTGTGTCAAAGAATTTGTCATGGCTCGGTTCATCTGTTTATCGGAAAAACAATATTATATGACATTGTCCATTGTGAAGCAATGCAATGTTGTACCTGAGAAAATAATGATTTGACCGGAAATTTAGTCTATTTGTATTAGGTGAAGTCGCACTAAATTTAAAAAGCCGATACATTTGCACCGGCTTTTTAAATATATTTTCATCTGTTTATTTTTTTGTTTTTAATCGGTCAGATGGAGCTCGCCATGAGTCTATTTTACTGACTAACCAACACTTAATCAGATGACTAATAATCATCCCCGTGTGTGTCAAAAATATTGTCATGGCTCGGTTCATAAAGAATTATTATTCTTTAATAAATGTTTTTTCAGTGGTTCCTTCATCGGTTTTTATGCTGATGATATACAAACCTCCTGCTAAACCGGAAACATCAATACCAGCAGCTATTTCATCAGTTTCTGCGGTCATTAATATTTTGCCCGTTAAATCACTGATAATGGCTTCAGTTGCCTGTATACCCGAGATGTTAAGTACGTTTTGAGCAGGGTTAGGATAGCATTTGGCTTCCAGTCCAATCTCATTTACTTGCTCTACATTCGTCATTGTTTTGTAAGTCGTGTCACCAATTTCAAAATATCTTAAATATAAAGAAGCAGGAATAATATCAGTCCATCCTGATCTTTCAAAAGCAACACTGGCAATAGCTGAATTATCTACAGAATTCCATAAAGATGAAAGATCAAAGCTAAAACCTTGCCAGTCAGTTGTGAATTCAGCTATAAATTGATTATCTGTTCGGTTGCCAAGAGTGTCTCTGATCATAATTTGTAATACAGTATCCACATCTGCTTTAGCTTCAAAATACAGAAAAGGAACTGCTGATGCATTAATAGATGTACTGTCAAAACTAAGTAAAAATTTATCCCATTGGTTAAATGCAACAGTAACTTCCATGACACCACTACTTTGACTAAATGTTTGACCTCCAAATCCGGGTTGCCAGTCAAATACATCGGTTTTATCTACCTCTGTGCCTTCAAAACGGTCAATAAAATGCGTGCCTGAATATTCATACCATTGAGAGAAAGCCACCAATGAAAGGAATAATCCAATGAATAATAAAGTAATTTTTTTCATAATAATAAAATTTTAAAAGGTTAATAAATTGGGTTTTATTTGAAGTATAATTAACAAAAAATGATATATCAACAAATAATTAAATTAGAAAACAAATATATAGATGCTATCTGAAAAGAATTGTCATCTCCTTGTATTTGATTTATATTTCCTTGCATTTCGTGTGTGAAATAATAATTGTCTATTAAGAAAGGTGTTTGTCCTCATATTCGATAAGGAGACTTATAATGTTCCAAAATGTGCGGTTAACTGATGAGAAGGAGCAATTTTGGAGAATGTGTAACGGAGTTAACGTATATGATGGGAAAAACTAAATAACTAGATTTCAATGATTTGAAAAAAATTCAATAAAAAATAAAAAATTTATTTTGAATTTACGGAAAATTAAAATATTTTTACGGAAAAATTTACATTATGACATTGCATCATATTGCTCAAAAAGCTAATGTATCTATAACTACAGTCCACAGGGTTTTTTCCGGTAAAGGTGATGTGCATCCGGAAACAGCAAAAAAAATTTTAAAAATAGCTAAAGAATCAGGATATACCCCTCATACCCGTAAACCAGGATATAAAAATTATTCCGGGAATCATTTTAAAACAGGTATTATTAGTTTACTATTAGCCGGGTTGCCAATGGAATTTTTGGAGTTGCCCCAAAATCTTAAAATCTTGTCATACATAGAGCAGGCATTAAAGGCTTATGATTTACTGTTATCTGTTACACATAAAGAAAATGAAAACATTTCCAGCCTTATATCCGGCAATCGTTTTGACGGGTTAATATTGATGGGAGATATACCGCATGGTTTAAAGCAGGAGGTCTCAGATTTTCCATGCATTGGAATACTGGGGTCGAATTATATTGAAGCAGGCATTGATTGGGTGTTGCCTGATTATAGATCAAGAGCACGCATTAGTATAGATTATCTGGTCAATTCGGGACATAAAAATATTGCTTTTTTTAACCCTATTAAAGAGCATTACGGTTTTCAGGAAGTAGGCAGGGAGTTTCAAAGGGTTGCCGAACAAAAAGGAATTAACGCCAGAATAATTACTTCATCATATGATAATACCGGAAATTTTTGGAAACCGGAGCAAGGACGCCATATTGTCCAAAATATGATTGAAGAATTGTTGTCTATACCCAAAACAAAACGCCCTACCGGGTTATTTGTAGCCAACGATGAATTGGCAATGGATGTTTATTATGAGCTTCATAACCGGGATATAGAAATAGGGAAAGACATCTCCATTGTTTCATCCGACAATGTGGATATATACCTGAACAGGATATCGCCCAGGCCTGCTACCATAGATGTTAATTACCCTGCAATTGCACAATTGGCTGTTGAACGTCTTGTCAAACGAATACAAAACCCTGGAATAGAAGCGGGTATTAGAATGCTGGTTCCTCAAAAACTTATTTTACCAAATAAATAAATGTAAAATTAAAAAATAATAAATTATGTTGGGATTACAAATTATGGACATTATTACAATAATATTGTATTTTGTTGTAATATTGGGAATAGGATACTATTCAGCAAGGAGAATTAAAAATCAGGAAGATTATTTTCTTGGAGGAAGGCGTTTTGGAAAATTCATTCAGACATTTGCTGCATTTGGACAGGGAACTTCAGCAGAAAATGCCGTGGGAATGTCTGTTATTGTTTCCCGAAACGGGTTAGCAGGTATCATGCAACAGCTCATTGGTATTTTTCACCTTCCGATTTTTTGGATCACTTCTATTTGGTACCGGCGTCTTCGTACCATAACCCTTGGCGATTTTTTTGAAGAACGTTACAAATCAAAGGGCCTTGCAGCTTTTTATGCCATCGTGAGTGCATTTTTCTTTATGATTGTTATCGGTTTAGGCTTCACGGCCATGTCACGTACCATCTCTGCCATTACTGAAAAACCTGTAACGGAGCTCACGGTACAGGAAAAACAGGAATACAAACAAGCTCTTAAGCTTGAACAACTTGAAGAAAAAGATTACCGTCTCTTAACCCCGGTAGAAAAACAACAATTAGAGCAGTTAAGAGTACAAGAACCACGCCGCCAATTTTCATACCTGAGTGAAACATTTATTATATGGTTTGTAGCATTTGTCGTTATAATTTATGCGGGCTTTGGCGGATTGGAGGCCGCCTTTTTAAGTGACATCCTGCAGGGGATGTTGATTTTAATATTATCATTTCTATTGTTGCCGGCTGCATATATAGAAATACAAAATGTATTTAATGTAGAAGGCATTTCCGGGGTCATCGCTACAGCCAAATCCAATCTTTCCGAAGCTACATTTCATATATGGGGTTCACCGGCCATGACTGATTTTACCTGGTATTACCTGTTGGCCATTATGATTACATTGCTGATAACCACATGTGTACAGGCAAATCAATTGCTTGCCACGGGTTCTGCAAAAGATGAATATACAGCAAGATCAGGGTTTACCACTGGTATTTATATGAAAAGAGCTGCTACACTTTTTTGGGGAATTACAGCACTATTGCTCGTGATTTTGTATAAAGACCACTTAAGCAACCCTGATTACTTATGGGGAATTGCGACGCGTGAATTATTGGGTTCATTGGGAATAGGCCTGGTAGGGCTTATGATTGCCGCTCTCCTGGGAGCTCTGATGTCTACCGCCGAAGCTTTAATGATAACAGCTTCAAGCTTATTGACACATAATTTAGTAAAACCTCTTTTTCAAAATTTTACAGAAAAAACATACGTGCGAATTGGAGCCGGACTCGGCGTTGTGATAGTAATTGGCAGTGTATTAATTGCAAGACAATTCGACAATGTATTCCAACTCATAAAATTAATATGGGAATTTTATATAGTCATTGCAGCCGGTTTCTGGCTTGGTATGAAATGGAGGCGGGCCAATCGTATCGGTACATGGGCATCGGCTTTGTCTACGGCATTTCTTTTTGTGATCCTGCAAGTGATTATTCCGTTATTCCCGGGCGTCAGAACAAATGATTACCTGACAAAAACAATTGAATCCCAGGTATTAAGCAAAGTATACACTGCACGAAAAGTAGATGTTGAACAACGAGAACAGGAAATTGATTTATGGAACAGGCTAAACAGGAAAGGGCTGGCAGAAGGCGAAAGGCCTGAACCTCTTATAGCTGGAGAAAAATTTCAAAAAATATATAAAACAACGGAATCCTCTATTTTTTGGGTACAAGGGTTAAAAGTAAATGAAGAAGGACAAATATACGGATCAGGAATGCTGTCACTTGAATTGGTATTCCTGGATGCCATCGGATTTAACCTGGAGAAAAACCCTCAGGCATTAAACGAAACAATAAGGTTGATATTTAGAACACTATGGCCTTTCCTTATTTTAATGATCGTAGCAGTGTATACAAGAAAAGACGAGCAGGATACGCTGGATAAGTTTTATGCAAAAATGAAGACCCCGGCAATAGCTGACAAAGAAGAAGATGCCAGACAAGTACAATTATCAATGGAAAATCCGCAACGCTTTGATTATAAAAAGATGTTTCCAAAATCTAACTGGGAATTCGAAAAATTTGAAAAGCAAGACTGGAAAGGAATAATTTGGACGATCGCAGGAGGTGGATTGATTTTCTTCTTATTATATCTTATTTCTTTGATTGGCAAATAATTAACCCAATATATATTTATGTGTAATTAAAATAAAATCTATGGAAAAGAAAAAATTTATCGAAGACATCTTGTCTAAAATGACACTGGAACAAAAAGTAGGGCAATGCCTTGTGTTAGGTTATTGCGGGACAGTGATAACCCCGGAAATCCTTCATCGGATCAAGAAATTTATGCCTGCAGGAATTCGTGTGGGGTTTTATTGGAGAGTAAGAACAGCATGGCATGATCCGGGGTGTACACCACCTGAGTTTGCTCATAGGATGCTACGTATACCATCAGGAACGATGAAAGATTATATTCCCGATATTCCGGTTCCACATGTAACCAATCCCGAATATTGCAACTTCCTGAATATATTGAAACAAGCATCATTGGACAGTGACCTGGGACTTCCTCTGCATATTACATTTGACTTTGAAGGAGATCAAAACGGGGACTATTATTACGGAGGCGCTCATCAGTTTCCAAATGCATTGGGACTGACTATAGACGGGAACCCTCAAAATGCATATGATATGCATTGGGCTATTGGCAGTCAACTGTTGCCATTGGGTTTTTCATGGACTCATTCATGTGTTCTCGATGTGAATACAAACCCTAGAAACCCTGAAATTGGTGTTCGAAGTTATGGAGACAATGCTGATACCGTCATTAAATTTGCCACTAAAGCATTGAATGGTTGGCGCGATGCCGGTATTATTGCTACAGGCAAACATTTTCCAGGCAGAGGCGAATCTGCTTCTGATGCACATTCCGGATTGCCGGTTATTGACCTTACTCCTGATGAGCTTGAAGAACATGTTAAACCATACAAAGCGCTTATTAAAGAAGGTTTGCCTGCCGTGATGACAGCTCATACCGCATATCCTAAAATTGAACCTGAAGATGTTCCTGCAACACTTTCTAAAACAATCCTTACCGACCTCTTGAAAGGTGATCTTGGATTTAAAGGTGTAATTACTACAGATGCCATGGCTATGGGAGGGATCATATCCAGATTTGAATTTGGTGATGCATTGATCAAAGCATTGAATGCTGGTGCTGACCTGCTCTTGATTCGCGATGAAGGGCCTATCATTCATGAAGTTTTTCCACAAATCGTGGATGCAGTAAAAAACGGGAAACTAAAAGAATCAAGATTAGATGATGCTATTAGCCGAACACTCGGTGTAAAATATGATTATGGATTCTTTGATAATGAACCTAAAGTGGGAATTAAAAATCCTGAAAAAGCAGGAGAAGGTATTGCGAATCCGAAAGTTATTAATGTTGTAAACAATCTTGCAAAAAAAGTAGTTACAATTATGCGAGACGAACAAAACACTTTACCTTTATCTAAAGAACAAAAAGTACTGCTTATTGAACAAATAAACCCCATGCACTTAAATACGAACAGTCAATATTGCCATCCTTCTATTTTTTGGGAAAAAATGCTGGAGCTTTCTGAAAATGTGGGCAGTATCGAGACGGAGATTACATTCACTGAAAATGACCGTAGACGGATTAAAGACCGCTATGATCAGGCTGATGTGATTGTAATAACCAATTATTACGGAAGAAGGCATTTGGATGGAAATAATTTTGTGAAAGAAATTATGAGCTGGGGGAAGCCTACTATCGTTGTGACCAATTCTCCGTTTGAATTTACTGTCCTCCCCGAATATAAAACGGTTATATGCACCCATGGATGTTCTACAGAAATACTTTCGCAAGCTGCTAAAGTGATTTTTGGGGAGGCTTAATATGGGGATGGCTGATTAAGACAGGATAGAAGCTTCTTATAGTTTACAAACAATTAAATCATTGCTGCTATAGAAATAATATGTTTTTCATACCTATAGCAGCAATTAAATATTTTTATAAATTCTTATTTTTTTTAATAATTTCTAAAAATTTTTCGGAAAAACCTTTATCAGGAGTGTTCGAATGAGATATGGTTATGTTTCCGGAAGGATCTATAAGAAAATAAGAAGGATATGCCTTCACATTATATTTTTTTAATATATTTTTATTCTCATCCATATACAAAAAAACACCTTTATTTGAAGTATTTTCAAGGTATAATTTCATGGATTTAAATGAGGATGCATCAATGATGCTTACTATCTTCAGATGCTCATCAAATGTGTTTAATAAATCATCAAAAAGAGTAAAATGAAGCTGACATTCATAACTCTGGATGCAACAAAAATTTAAATAAACATACTGTCCTTTGAAATCCTTTAACGCTATTAAATTACTGTCTTTATCAGGCAGTTTAAATCCTGGCGCTTCGTGGCCAATGATCATGACTTTTACCCTATCCTTTATTTCTTCTACCATAAGTTTATGAAGAGCAATTGATGTATAATAACTCAAAGAATCAAGCAATATAAACAAACATTGATTGGAAAAACGTTGGTTATAAAACCCCTCGTATAAATTTTTTATGATCACCATTTCTTTTAATTGTTCGTTTTTAGCCAAAACAGGATTTATATTTAAACAAGTTGATAGTTTTTGATAACTGGTATCTTTATTAATAATATTGAGAATGTTACCGGATGTCTGTTCACAACCGGAAAAATTTAAAAAATAATGATGAAACAGACTGTTAAACAATGTAATATATGAAGGAACATGGTACAAAAACGGGCCGGGAAAATAGTCTTTAATAATTTTGCTTCCATCGTGTTTTAAAGCTGTATATTTCAATTTTGCATATTGATATGTTTTATATTCATTAAAAAAGGAGTCGTTAATATGTTCAATTTTTTTTTCTAAAATATTAATCACTGAATCAACTTCATGAATTTTAATGTTATGATATATCGCTTTTCTGGCATAAGTATCATAAAATTCATCGTATGTATCATTGAACCTTGCAATAACATTATTCAGTTCCAATGATGAAGAAACTGGATCGTTTGTTTGTGAATTAAGAGATTGAACCACATCTATATGGTATTCTTTCTCTTCAAAAAGAGGATCCAGCTTTTCAGCATTTGTCATTTCGGTTTTCTTCGGCATACGAATTTCATATGTATGCCCCGGTTTTACAAAAATATATGTCTTAAAAATTCCCGGATATGAATATATTTTGCGTGTATTGTCAATAGTAAAGCGGAATTGAAAATTTCCTGTAGAATCTACATTTCCTGTAGAAATCTGTGTATCTGTCTGTAATACAGGGTTGTCATTACGGTAAAAAGCAATTTTTTCTCCACTGTAAGAAGGGGCTTTCCCAAAAATAATTACTTCTCCGGCCTTTAAAAAAAGGTTTGTTCCAAAGAAGAAAACATGTATAAGCACAACATAAAAGAGATTTCCTGTCATTTTGATAATTCAATGTTTTTTATTGCTTGGTAAATAGAAGGTGGAATGAATTTGCTGACATCTCCTCCATTTATGTATATATTTTTTATGATGGTGGAATTTACAGGTGTATGTTCAGGCAAAGTGAGCAAAAAGATGGTATCAATATCCGGATACAATGTTTTATTATTTTGAGCTACCGCTCTTTCGTATTCAAAATCAGAGGCCGTCCGGATCCCACGTAATATATATTTAGCATCCATTTTTTTGCAGTAATCCACTGTCAGGCCATCAAATTTTTTTACACTAATTTTATCTATATGATCAAATAAATGGTCAATCCAACTTAATCTCTTTTCAATTGGGAAAAGTGCCTTTTTTTCAGGATTTACACCTATGGCAATGATAATTTCATCAAACAAATCTACTGCCCTGTTTACAAGAGATTCATGTCCGATTGTAAAAGGGTCAAAAGTACCCGGGAAAACTGCTTTTTTTGTCATTTTCATAATAATTAAATAGCATCCGTCATAAACCCAAGTGTTTGTAATATAGTTCAACCAAAAAGCGTTTGAGGAATCTTAACCAATGAATGTTAAGATATTCAAAGGATTAAGATATGAGCAACAACGAGGAGATCAGTCATTATGAACAAACACGAATAGATAAACACGGAACAAATTACTAGTTCAAAGGTAATAACCTTGATGTATATATAAAAATTTTAATTCAATAAAAATTTTACCACGTTTATGAATAATCCGAATCAACACCCGTTAAAATGTAGCTGAATCAAGGTTATCACGGCATATTTTTGTTGTTAATAATATCACAATTTAAATAATGGAAGATAATAAAAATAATCAAACACAACAGCAAAACCAACTCCCGTCTTCTAATCTAATTGCCGTATCAATAAACCTGTCCTGAGGGATATTGCCATGACCGGAGAATTAACACTTACAGGGAGCGTGCTTCTCATTGGCGGGGTCATGGAAAAATAATAGCTGCAAGTAGGGTGAAGATATTTAAACTACTATTCCTAAAAGACAATAAAAAAGATTTTGACGATCTGCCTGATTAGTGCCTGTCCATAAAGTCAAGTGTTTGCTCTATAAAGTTCAAATTCGAGGC
>CAYFQI010000090.1:0-9865 GCA_964345135.1 uncultured Bacteroidales bacterium | reverse complement strand
AACTCAATTAACTTAAAAACTTAAAAACTTAAAAACTTAGAAACTTAAAAACTTAAATTATAAACAAATGAAAATAATCACAGGTTCCGTATTGTTTTTTTTTTTCTATATAACCTGCCTGCCCCAGGAAATTAGTTTTGCCGAAAGGTTTGATTTCGGAGTATTTGGGGGCACCTCCTATTATACAGGCGACATCAACTCCTACACCCCTTTTTATTCTCCCGGTATTTCATACGGTGCACTTATTGTATATAATTTTAATGAACGGTATGCAATAAAATCCAGCTTTTTCCGTGGTAATATCAGTGGCAATGATATGGACTTTAACTATTCATACCAAAGTCAAATAAGGCAGCATTCATTTAATTGTTCTTTTGTAGAAGGAAGCATTCAATTAGAATTTAATTTTTTGCCTTTTTTAAATTTAACAACATTTAAATACAATTACAGTTTTTATACAACAGCAGGAATTGGATATACTTTTATCATGAATAGTAATACAAATGCAAATAATCATTTAACGTTGCCATTTGGTTGTGGATTTAAGTATAATGCGTTTGAACGGTTTAATGTTGGCGTGGAATGGACCTATAACAAAACATTTAATGACCGTGTTGACGGGATTGTAAATCCAACCAATAGTGAATACCATTCTACTATGAATAATTCGGATTGGTATTCATTTGCCGGAGTATTTATTACTTATAAATTATTCCATTTTCCTGGAAACTGTCCTACTTGGGAAGAAAAATAATATTATATATGGATTTCAAAGCACGAGTAAACACCTCTAAATTGCCTGAGCATGTAGCAGTAATTATGGATGGCAATGGAAGATGGGCACAACAAAAAGGATATGAACGAGTGTATGGCCACAAACACGGGGTTGACTCAGTGAGAAACATCTCGGAAGCAGCTGCTGAAATTGGCGTTAAGTACCTTACACTTTACTCATTTTCAAAAGAAAACTGGAACAGGCCTGATTATGAAGTTAATGCACTGATGAGTTTATTGGTTGACACGATAAATTCCGAAATAGATACACTAATTAAAAATCAAATTCGTTTACGAATAATTGGAGATTTGAATAGTTTACCCGAAAATGTAACTAAAAATCTTTCGAATGCCATAGACAAAACCTCTGACAACACCAGAATGGATTTGATTTTAGCCCTTAGTTATGGTTCTAAATGGGAAATTATCAATGCCGTGAAGCAAATTGCCGAAAAAATAAACAAAGAAGAAATAAAACCAGAAAATATAAACGAAAATGTCTTTTCAAATCATCTTACAACAGCCAACATCCCAAATCCTGGATTGCTCATCAGAACAGGTGGAGAAAAAAGGATCAGCAATTTTTTATTATGGCAAATATCTTACACGGAACTCTATTTCACGGATGTTTTATGGCCTGATTTTCAAAAAAATCATTTCTACGAAGCATTGGTAGAATTTCAAAACAGGAAAAGAAGATTCGGAAAAATAAAAGAACAAATAGAAAATGATATTTAAAAAGAGAATGCGATTGTCCTATTATTCCTTACTAGTGTTAATTTTTATCAGTATAAACAATCCCGTTTTTTCCCAGGTAATGTATAACAAACAAAACCTTATGAAAACCACTGTCAATGTTGATGAACCTGAAGAATATGAAGTGGGCGGGATTCGAGTTTCTAATATTAAATACCTCGATGCGAAGAGTCTAAAGAATATGTCGGGAATTACCGTTGGTGATAAGATTAAAGTACCAGGTGATATAATACAAACAGCCATTAAAAATTACTGGGACCAGGGATTATTTTCAGATGTAGAAATAAGAGCAGACAGCATTGTAAATAATTTGGTATACCTGGAAATATACCTGCAAGAACATTTGAGGCTTAATGAATATAAAATCATCGGTATTAAAAAATCCGAAAAAAAAGACTTATTAGAAAAACTAAAACTTAAACAAGGAAAAGAGATCAATGAAAACGTGCTAAACAACGTCAGGTTAACCATTCATGATTTCTTTCTTGAAAAAGGATATTCTGAGACAACAATAGATATTAAACAAGTTGAAGCTTCAGAGAACAACTACGTGAATTTGAATATCAATATCAACAAAGATGAGCGAATCAAAATAAAAGACATCATCATAAAAAATAATGAAACTTTTTCTGACTTCCGGCTCGAACGAAAAATGAAAGACACCAAAGAAAAAAATATCTGGAATTTATTCAATTCATCTAAATATATAAAAGAAGATTTTGAAGATGACCAGGACAAACTCATCAGTTTTTACAACAAACACGGGTATCGCGATGCCCGTGTTGACAGCATTTCTATAGAAAGAATTTCTGATAAATTTCTTCAAATAACCATCACCGTAGACGAGGGGAATAAATATTATTTTGGAGACATTGACTGGATTGGAAACACGAAATATCCTGCAGAAATACTGAATAAAATGCTTGGCATTCAAAAAGGGGATGTATATGACCAGGAGCTTCTTGAAAAACGGTTATATCAGGCAGAAGATGCTGTAACATCCCTGTATCTTGACAATGGTTATTTATTTTCTAATATTGAACCCATTGTAATAGGGATTAATAATGACTCAATAAATTATGAAATGCGTGTTTATGAAGGCAAACAGGCCAGGATCAATAAAATCATCATAAAAGGAAACACAAAAACCAACGAACATGTCATCAGAAGAGAGCTTAGAACTTTGCCTGGCAAGTTATTCAGTAAAAGCGACATCATAAGATCAATTCGCGAATTATCACAACTTGGCTTTTTCGATCCTGAAAAAATACGACCCAATCCTATTCCGCATCAAAGGGATGGAACGGTTGACATTGAATATGATTTGACTGAAAAATCTTCCGATCAACTTGAGATTTCTGGAGGATGGGGAGCTGGAATGCTTGTTGGAACCATTGGAGTAAGATTCAGCAACTTTTCATCAAAAGACCTGTTCAATTTCAAAAAATGGAGGCCAATCCCAACAGGTGACGGAGAAACATTGAGCCTTCGTGCACAATCCAATGGAAGCTATTATCAATCATACAATATTAGCTTTGTAAAACCCTGGTTTGGCGGTAAGCGCCCAAATGATTTTTCTATTTCACTATACCACACGATCAGGAATAACAGTTACAGGTTCAAAAAAAAGGCTGATAAATGGCTTAAAATAAGCGGTGCTTCTGTAGGATTAGGCAGGCGGCTCAGGTGGCCTGATGATTACTTTAACATGTATAATGAACTTAGTTACCAGCAATATAACCTGAAAGACTGGTCTGGATACTTCCTGTTTGCAAATGGCACCTCTAATAATATAAGTTTTACTACACGGTTCAGCAGAAATTCTATCGATCAGCCAATTTTTCCCAGAAGAGGCTCCTCTTTTGCTGTCTCATTGCAGTTAACTCCTCCTCTTTCATTACTGAATACCGGAATTGACAATTATGCATCCCTCGACGACCAGGACAAATACAGGTGGATTGAATATCATAAATGGAAATTTAACAGCAAATGGTACTTTACTATTGTAGGAAACCTGGTGTTATACACGCGGGGTGAATTTGGTTATCTCGGGCATTACAATAATGAAATAGGCCCTTCGCCATTCGAAGGATTTGATGTTGGCGGCGACGGACTGACCGGGTATAACATTTACGGCAGAGAAACTATTGCACTGAGGGGATACGAAAACAGCTCCATCACTCCCCGGATCAATGGAAACAAATCCGGTAATGTATATGACAAATTTACCATGGAACTCCGTTTCCCTTTTGTGCTTAAAACAGCTGCAACAGTATACGGACTGGCATTTCTGGAAGGAGGTAATGCATGGTATGATATAAAATCATTTAGCCCTTATGATATAAAACGCTCAGCCGGTATTGGCCTGAGAGCATTCTTACCAATGTTCGGACTTCTGGGTGTTGACTGGGGATATGGGTTTGATGCAATTCCCGGGCAACCCAATGCAAATAAAGGAAACTTCCATTTTACTATTGGCAGAGAATTTTAATGATTATATTTGTTAACCAAAAAAATAAATAAAATGAAAAAATTAGTTGTTCTTTTAGGAATTTTTATTTTTGCGATAACAGGACAAAGCCTCCTGGCGCAAAAGTACGCTTATGTTGATATGGAATATATTCTCAACAATATTCCTTCATATAAAGCAGCTCAAAATAAACTTGATGAACTGTCGAAAGAATGGCAGGAAGAAATCGAATCAAAGAGAAAAGAAATTGATGAGCTCTTTAAAGAATACCAATCTGAAAAGGTTTTATTAAGTGAAGAAATGAAACAGCGACGGGAGACAGAAATAATAAGCAAAGAAAAACAATTAAACCAGTTACAAAAAGACTATTTTGGAAAGGATGGTAAATTATATCAAAAACGAAAAGAATTGATTAAACCTATCCAGGAAGAAGTATACAGGGCATTGGAAGAACTTGCAGACAAAAAAGATTTTGCTGTAATATTCGACACATCAGCAGGTATGAACATGGTATATACCGATCCAAAATATGATGTCAGCGATGATTTATTAAAACTATTAGGTTATAAAAATTAAATTTTTATTTTTGTCATAAATTTTAAAACAAAAAAAATCATGAAAACATTGAAAAAATTAAGTTTAGGTATCATTGGGATGTTATACATTACATCTTTTTCATTATCAGCTCAAGACTACAAATTCGCTCATGTCAATACACAGGAATTGCTACAGGCAATGCCTCAAAGCGACAGTGCAAGAGCCCAATTTCAAAAAGAACAAAGAGCAATTCAGCAACAGTTGGAAGAAATGCAGGTAGAATTAAACCGCAAATACCAAAATTTTCAGGAAAAAATGGATAGCCTGTCAGATTTAGTAAGAAAAACAAAAGAAGCTGAATTAATGGATATGCAAAAACGCATACAGGAATTCCAACAACAAGCACAACAAGACCTTCAACGAATTGAAGGAGAACTCCTGCAACCTATTTATGACATAATGAACAAAGCCATTGAAAAAGTCGCTAAAGAACAAGGCTATACCTATGTATTTGATACCAGCATTGGCTCCGTGATCTATCACTCTGACCAAAGTGAGAACATCATGCCATTAGTCAAAAAAGAATTAGGACTGACAGAATAAGAAATTGCTTTAGTTATCATATATTAAAAAGCCATCATGTTTTATTGAAACATTAACAAAACCTGATGGCTTTTTTTAATCTAACCTGATCATTCAAATCAGCATCAAATGTCTTTAGAATCTGGACAATGTATTGGTATTTTTGATTCCGGGGTGGGCGGTTTAACCGTTGCAAATGCTATCCGGCAGGTATTGCCTAATGAAAATCTTGTGTATTTTGGCGATACGTTTCATCTTCCATACGGCGATAAATCAAGCGATTCCGTTAAATATTATTCAACACGCATCACGCAATTTCTCATTGAAAAAAATTGCAAAATCATTTTGATCGCATGCAATACAGCTTCTGCCAATGCTTATGAAACAGTATGTAAATATGTTGGAAATAAAGCTATTGTATTGAATGTTATTGACCCGGTTGTTGAATTCATTGCAATACAACAGCATCTTAATAATATAGGTGTTATCGGGACAAAAGGAACAATCAACAGCAATGCATACCAGCAAAAAATACACGCTAAATCGCCACATCTCAATGTCACATCCATGGCTACTCCCCTCCTCGTGCCCATGATCGAAGAAGGATTTATTTATGATGACATCAGCAATGCCATCATCCGAAATTACCTGTCTAAAGATCAACTTAAAAATATTGAAGCATTGATACTGGGATGCACCCATTACCCAATCATCAAACAGCAAATAAGTAAATATTATGACTTTTCCGTTCAAATCATTGATTCTGCCAATACGGTTGCTGCTCATCTCAAAACAATCCTTGAAGAGCGCAATATCATCAATCCTGGTCAAAAAGGGAGTCATCAATTCTTCGTGTCCGATTACACCGATTATTTCAGTTCCATTGCCAAAATATTTTTTGAACAGGATATAGCGTTGAAAAAGGTGAATTTTTGGAAGGATTAAGATAAATTTTTAAAAAAATCATTCCCGCTTCAAATCTTTTTTTCTAATAATAAATAAACCGTCACGCAAAGGCAAAATAACCTTTTCCATCATAGGGTCACCCTTTACCATTTGATTGAATTGCTGGATCCCGAAGCTCTCTTTATCTTGTTTATCTACTTCTTCTATAACTTTTCCGCCCCACAATACATTATCTGCTATAATCACTCCTTTCGTAGCCAAAACAGGTTTAATGAGCTGATAATAATCCGGATATTCTGATTTATCTGCGTCAATGAATACTAAATCAAACTGCTGCTGCAATGTAGGAATAATGTTTTTTGCATCGCCAATATGCAATTGGATTTGCTGTTCTACACCTGCTTCACGTAAATTTTCAATGATCTTATGCTGCAATTCATCATTTTTTTCAATGGTGTGCAACACGCCTCCCTTGCTAAGCCCTTTGGCCAGGCAAATCGCCGAATACCCGGTAAATGTTCCAATCTCAAGCACGGAAGCAGGCCTGACCATTTTGCTTATTAGTTTTAAGACAACACCCTGCAAATGGCCGGATAACATCCGTGGATATATCTCTTCAAGATAGGTTCGACGTGTAATTTTTTTTAATATTTCATCTTCCTGGTCAGAATGATCTGATATATATTGCATTAATGAATCATCGTGTTGCATTTGTTTATTTTTTTAGTGACCCATGTATATTAAAGATTTGACTTATAATAGCCCTGTTCATTGCATATTATAAATTGAATCGTTTTTACAACCACCCTTCTTCTAAAAAATCACTTATAAACCAATACAGACAAATTCTGCTCATCAAATACATCATTGGCCACCTTTAATATTTCAGAAGCAGAGATCCCTTCAATAGTCTTTTTTAAAGCATTTAAATCATACATTTCATTTAATAATAAATACTTTTTACCTGCTGATAACATCTTGTATTCATTGTTTTCGTCTGCTATTGCTATTTGGCCAATCATTTGGCGTTTGGCCCTGCTCAATTGCAACGTGCCGAGTTTTTTTGTCCGCATTAGTTTCAATTCTTTTCTTACCAATTCAAGGCTTTTATCCAGGTGCCCTTTGTCCGTGCTAAAATAAATTTCAAACTGGCCTGTATCCGTGTAGGCAATATAATTGGATTCAATATTATATGTAAACCCGTTTTTTTCCCGTAATGCGATATTCAACCGGGAGTTTAACGCCGGGCCTCCCACGAGATTGTTCAATAATGACAGCACGTGTTTTTGTCCATGATGGATAGAATAAGCTGTATTACCAATAATACAATGTGTTTGGTATGTCTTTTTATGAATTCTGTTGTCAAAAGGTTGATAACAGCAGAACGGGTCCCGTTGTTTTTTAAAAGAAGGTTGTACAGGATTCCAAAAATGTTTTTCTGCCAATTTAATGAACCGTTTAAATGAAATATTCCCCACGGATGAAAGCACTATTTCACCGGGATGATAATTTCGTTGGATAAACTTCCGGATGGATTCTTTATTAAATGATTTCACACTTTGTTTAGTTCCAAGTATATTTCTCCCGATGGGATGGTCTTTGAACAGGTAGTCCTCGAAATCATCGAATATTAATTCAGATGGCGTGTCTTTATACGAATTTATTTCATCCAGAATCACCTGTTTTTCCCTGTTGATTTCTTTCCCAGGAAAAATTGAGTGATATAAAATATCCCCCATCAATTCCAGCACACGGCTATAACTGTCTCTCAGAAATGATGTATAGAGGCAGGTTAATTCTTTGGTTGTATATGCATTGATCTCCCCTCCCACGTTCTCGATCCTGTTGATAATATGATAAGACTTTCTTTTTTTTGTTCCTTTAAAAATCACGTGTTCAATAAAATGTGCCAACCCGTGCTCTCCCGGAAATTCATCGCGTGACCCTGCATTGATTATGACCCCGCAATATGCAGCAATAGAAGGAACCTGTTTATGAATGAGCCGTAAGCCATTGGGTAATATGTGTGTTTGAAATTCCAAAGACAAAATATTTTTATGAGCTTTATGATCGTTTGATTAATAAACAACAAAAGTAAAGGATTTTATATAATTTTAATGCAGATTTTGCAATCGAATAAAATAGCAGGGGCCATTTATGGATTTTCAATTTATCAACAACCTTAAAGTAGCAGTATTTCAAACGCTTAAAGAACAGTCCAACCTGGTGCATTTTATCACAACCCGTAAAGGAGGTTGTAGCAAACCACCCTATGACAGCCTGAACCTTAGCTTCAACACGCTGGATGACACGTCGAGTGTTACAAATAACAGGAAACGTCTTGCACATGCACTCGAAATTGAAATCGAACAATTGATCTTCCCACGGCAGGTCCATGGTGATACGGTTATTAAAGTCAATGAATCGTTTTGTCATTCAACCATCAAAACGCCCATCGAATCTGATGCATTGATCACCAACATACCATCGATCGCCATGGGAATATTGATCGCAGATTGTGTCCCGTTGCTTTTTCATGACCCGGTAAACCATGCCATTGGAATAGCACATGCAGGATGGCGGGGGACCGTTGCCAACATTGCGCTAAAAACAATTTTGTTTATGCAAAAACATTTTGGAACACAGCCCGCTGATCTACTGGCAGGAATAGGCCCTTCCATCGGGCCACAACATTTTGAAATAGGAGATACAGTAGCCGGGGAATTTAAAAGAGCTTTTCAACATTGTGAAGGCATTTTGTATTTTAACGGACATAAAATCTTTTGTGATTTATGGCATGCCAATAAAACTCAGCTGCTACAGGCAGGAGTAAACGAAAAGAACATATCTGTTGCAAAGATGTGCACGTTCGAACATCATGACACGTTCTTCTCTCATCGATTTAGCAAAGGGATAACAGGCCGAATAGGAGCTGTTATGATGTTAAACAAATCATAATGATACTGCCCGGTTATATATTTTTTTGGTTAACCCGTTTTTATGCCTAATCAATTGATGTTCCAGACTTTAATCTCTCGTTAAGCATGAAAACAAATAATCACAAATACTCTTCCCGCAGCTTTTAAAATAAGCTCTGGATTTATCCTGTATTCAATAACTAAAGCCTTAACAATATAAATGATTTTCAATAATTAATAAAGTTATTAAAAAATAAATCAGGATATCTCTCTGTTTTATTAAAAAATTTATAATTTTGCACCTGCAAAAGGTGCCATAGCTCAGTCGGTAGAGCAACGGACTGAAAATCCGTGCGTCCCTGGTTCAATTCCAGGTGGCACCACGCAACAATTAAACGTCTATAAGAATGCTTATAGGCGTTTTTTGTTTTCATTTTAAAATATTTAAAATACATGGCAATTATATTCGTTGTTTTTAATAATTTTGTTTTTAAAAATTAATAGAACACCATGATAAGAAAAGCAGTTATACAGGATGCTCAAAGTATATATAAGCTCATCAGTTTTTTTGCAGAAAAACACCTGATGTTACACAGGTCTCTGAATTCAATCTATGAAAACATACGGGATTTTTGGGTTGTTGAGAATAACGAGGGCCATGTTTCCGGTTGCGCAGCCTTACACGTAATCGGGTGGAACGACATGGCAGAAATCAAGTCATTAAGTGTTAAAAGTGAATCGCATAAAACCGGATTGGGTAAAAAATTAGTGAATCAATGCCTTGATGAAGCATCTACGCTTGGCATAAAAAATGTTTTTGCCCTGACCTTTGCTCCAGACTTTTTTTTAAAATACGGTTTTAAAAAAATCGAAAAAGAAACGCTTCCTCATAAAATATGGGCTGACTGCATCGACTGCCCAT
>CAYFQI010000089.1:0-9982 GCA_964345135.1 uncultured Bacteroidales bacterium | reverse complement strand
AAATAATCATGATTGTGTGTGCAAAAAATGATTATTTTTTACATGCTCGGTTCATTTTATTTGTTTTTTGAAAGAAAGGAATTATTAGAAGTCCCCTTAAGGCAGTGTATTAAATAATTATCCCTGGCGGAGAGAGGGGGATTCGAACCCCCGGTCCGACTTGCGGCAGACAACGGTTTTCGAGACCGCCCCGTTCGACCACTCCGGCATCTCTCCTTAAAATTTCTTCAATTCAAATGGAATGTCAAAAATAGATTCAAACTGCTCTCCAAGTTCTTTGATTGACTCATCATCTTCTTCATAATACCAGTGTACATTGCATTTGTTTTTTGCATTACACTCATTATTAATTAACTGAAGCATTTTATGCAGGTACTTTGAAGAACTGCTGTTAATGTATTCAAGATTGATTTCTATAATTGTTTCTGGAGGGGACGTAGAAAAATATTCGTGTAGCCAATAAAAAATTTGATTAAAAAATGCATCAGGGTCTTCTAATATAGATTTTCCATGCATCTTAAGTATTCCTGTTTTAGGATTAAAATGAATGAACGGCAGATAATATTTTTTTTCAATTAATAATTCTTCCATTGAAATAAATTTTGACCGGCATAAAGGAGAGGCAAATTTAAAAAAATAATATTATGAATGAAACATACCTTGTCTAAAAAATAAATATATCATTAATTTATTGTTTAAAACCTGCTATTATTAATTAAAACAAAAAAAACATGTAATTATTGGATTGTTCTATAAAAAATCAAATAAATTATTATTAATTATTCATAAGCATTTATATTTGTGGTGAAAAATAATACATTTATTATGCATTCCAAAATACAGATTTAGTTTTATTCATTATTTTAAATTATTGATATGGCTTTTGATATAAACATGATTGAAAAGGTGTATGCCAATTTTTCAGAAAGAGTAGCGCAGGCTTCTAAACGAACTGGCCGTCCACTCACGGTGACAGAAAAAATATTGTATGCACATCTGGTCGAAATGCCTTCTGAACCGGGGAAACGCGGAATTGATTACATGAATTTTCAGCCTGACCGGGTTGCAATGCAGGATGCGACGGCACAAATGGCACTTTTGCAGTTTATGCAGGCAGGAAAAGACCGGGCAGCTGTGCCTTCAACAGTACATTGCGATCACTTGATAATAGCTGATGAAGGAGCAGGTAAAGATTTGGTATGTGGCAGGGCAATGAATAAAGAGGTATATGATTTTTTAAGTTCCGTGGCCAAAAAATATGGTATTGGATTTTGGGGGCCTGGTGCAGGAATCATACACCAGGTTTTGTTGGAAAATTATGTTTTCCCGGGAGGAATGATGATTGGTACAGATTCACATACAGTAAATGCAGGTGGGTTGGGCATGATCGCAATTGGAGTCGGGGGGGCTGATGCAGTTGATGTTATGGCCGGTATGCCCTGGGAATTAAAATTGCCTAAACTTATAGGTGTCCGTTTAAGAGGAGCATTAAAAGGATGGACATCATCAAAAGATATTATATTAAAAATTGCTGATATATTAACTGTCAAAGGCGGTACCGGATGTGTTATTGAATATTTTGGCGAAGGAGCCCAACATATTTCGTGCACGGGTAAAGCCACTATTTGTAACATGGGGGCAGAAGTAGGCGCCACAACATCGGTGTTTGGTTATGACGATAAAATGGATGAATATTTACGGGCAACCAACAGGCAGGATGTTGCTGATGAAGCAGGTAAAATTAAAAAAGACCTGACGGCAGATCCTGAAGTGTATGAAAATCCTGAAAAATGGTTTGACCAGGTGATTGAAATTGACCTCGACACGTTGGAGCCTTATCTCAATGGGCCTTTTACACCTGATAAAGCCTGGCCGGTTTCTTCATTTGCAAAAGCAGTCAGCGAACATCATTATCCCGAAAAATTATCAGCCAGTTTAATCGGCTCATGTACAAATTCATCATATGAAGATATTTCCCGCGCTGTTTCCATCATGGCCAAGGCCAAAGAAAAAGGGCTTACGCTTCGCTCGGAATACATTATAACACCCGGATCGGAAATGATCCGGAAAAAAATTGAAGAAGACGGGCTGTTACAGGTTTTTGAAAATGCCGGCGCTAAGGTTGTTGCCAACGCTTGCGGCCCCTGCATAGGACAATGGAAACGTCGTGATGTCAATAATGAAGAACCCAATTCTATCATCACTTCCTTTAACCGGAATTTTGCCAAGCGAAATGATGGAAATCCATGTACCCATGCTTTTGTTGGTTCTCCCGAGATGGCTACTATTTATGCCATTGCAGGCACCCTTTTGTTTAACCCGTTAACAGATGAATTGGTTAATGAAGAGGGACAATCTGTCAAAATAGACCCGCCCGAGGGGAAAGAACTGCCGGAAGGTGGATTTGAAATTCAGTCAGAAGGATATCAGGCACCTGCAATAGATGAAAACGTGAATGTAATTGTAAATCCTGACTCAGAAAGGATTCAGCTCCTTGAGCCTTTTGATGAATGGGATGGAGAAGACTTTAACGGCCTCAAATTGTTGATTAAAGCAAAAGGGAAGTGTACTACCGACCATATTTCTATGGCGGGACCCTGGTTAAAATACAGGGGACACCTTGAAAATATTTCTAACAATCTTTTGATTGGTGCAGAAAATTATTTCAATGGACGCATAAATCATGTAAAAAATGCACTTACAGGAGAATATATGTCTGTACCCGAAGCAGCCAGATCGTATAAGAATGCCGGGCATAACCCGGTAATTGTTGCCGATGAAAATTATGGCGAAGGATCATCACGTGAACATGCAGCCATGGAACCAAGGTTTATGGGAGTGAGAGTAGTGATCGCCAGGTCGTTTGCCAGAATCCATGAAACCAACCTGAAAAAACAGGGAATATTGGCATTAACATTTTTAGATAAATCTGATTATGATAAGATACTTGAAGATGATACTATTGATATTAAAGGATTAAAAGAATTTTTACCGGAAAAATCTTTAACCATTATATTGAATCATGCAGACGGATCAAAGGATGAAATAAAAGCCAATCATACATACAATAATAACCAGATAGAATGGTTTAAAGCAGGATCGGCTCTGAACATGATCCGGAAGATGAACCGGGCAAATCAATGAATAAGATCATCATTCACCATCATGATGAATGATGATACGCAAGAAAATGTTTATGTGTCTGAAAGACAAAAGCGTGCGTGTTGATGGTTGAAAAACAGGAAGAAATCAGTTCTAAAAAATCTCTTTCTTTTTTCAGTTGTGCTGATTGTTTTTAATTATATTTATAATCTCAAATCTTATTTGAATAAAACAAAAGCTATGGAAGAAAACAATACATATTTACCTGAATACCAGAAGATACCAGTGCCATATTCCACAGCAGTTTTGGTATTGGGTATATTATTTATTGTTGGCTGTTCAGTTTTTGGATTCATCGGGTTGGTCATGGGGATTATTGCTCTGGTTCTTGCAGGAAAGGGAAAACGAATGTTCAATGAAAACCCCCGGATGTATTCAATATCTTCATTTAATAATTTAAAGGCCGGACAAATCTGCGCAATTATCGGCACAATCCTTTCAGGTATTTATTTGTTTTATATTATTATCATGCTATTGATTGTTGGTTCTGCAATGATGGGGATGTTGTTAACATTGCCATGGGATCAGATGAGTACAGGTGGAGCGGTTTTTTAAATAACTTATAAATAATTGAAAATATAAACAAGTAAATTAATTACTTTAGGTTTTTCAGGGAAAGATATCATGATAAATATAAGTTTACAGGAACGTATGAATGCATTTATAGAATTGGGTGCTTTTTTAAAACAGTTCACAGATGAGAAGGAACATAATACCGGTCATTTTCTGAACGACTCTCATTATAATGCATTTAAAGAAACCCTGATAAAAGCTGAAACTATCAATCCATGGTTTACACGAGACAACCTTCAGCATGCGGTCAAGGCAATTTGTTATCTTGTTTCTGAACAAAACATTTCAACATGGATGGCTAAATATCCCGAGTTAACAAAGGAACACACTCCAAAGAATGTCGCTGTGATTATGGCCGGGAATATCCCTTTGGTGGGGTTTCATGACATGATGTGTGTGCTTTTATCCGGTCATTATCTCATTGGTAAATTGTCTTCTAAAGATGAGGTTTTACTTAAATACATAGGGAAGTTATTAATCGCTCTTCAACCTGGGTTTAAAAACATGATATATTTTGAAAATGATCAACTTAAAGATTTTGATGCTGTAATTGCAACAGGAAGCAATAATACAGCCCGATATTTTAATTACTATTTCAACAAATATCCTAATATCATCAGGAAAAACAGAAACAGTGTAGCTATACTCACAGGATCAGAACATCCCGGTCAACTTGAAAATTTAGCACAGGATGTTTTCTTATATTTCGGGTTGGGGTGCAGGAATGTCACTAAGATTTATGTTCCTGAAAAATACGATTTTACAATGTTGTTCGATGCTTTTGAGAAATACAAAAGTGTGAGCTATCATAATAAATACATGAACAATTATCAATATCATGGCGCAATATATCTTCTGAATATGACACCTCATAAAGACAATGGTTTTTTAATTTTAAAAGAAGATGAATGCGTAGCATCTCCAGTAGGAAGTTTATTTTATCAATATTATAAATCCAAAAACGAGCTTGAAGATCATTTGAAAAAGAATGAACAGTCAATTCAATGTGTTGTAACAGAATATCCGGGATTTACAGGTGCGGTTCCCCCGGGGCGAAGCCAATGGCCGGCACCTTGGGAGTATGCTGACAATATTGACACCATAAAATTTTTGATGAATATTTAACCAAGAAAAGATTTATGATCTATAAATTCAGGATGATATCGAATGAGATTAATGAGTTTTTCAGGGATTTTGAATTGAAAGATGATCAGAATTTTTATGATTTTCACCGGGCTATTCAATTGGAATTAGATTATGATGAAAATCAAATGGCGTCTTTTTTTCTGACGAATGAGAATTGGGGCAAAATTGAGGAAATCAGTTTGTTTGAGATGACTGATCCGGATGACGGAACGTCCAATTCAATTACGATGGATCAGTCTATAATTTCTGAATATATAAATGAAATAGGGCAGCAGCTATTGTATGAATTTGATTTTTTTCTTGAAAGGGCTTATTTTATAAAACTTGTAGATATATATGAAGAAGAACCTTTGTTGGAATATCCTCTTTGTTTAGACCGGCGGGGAGAACCACCCGACCAAATCATTATAAAAAACAATTACACGGGAGATATTTTACCGGATGGATAATACATTGGTTGTTGTTGTTGGCCCTACTGCTATAGGAAAAACAAGCGTGAGTATTAAAATTGCTGAAGCATTTAATACTGAAATCATTTCAGCTGATTCAAGGCAGGTATACAGTGAGTTATGCATTGGTACTGCTGTTCCCGGTGAGGAAGAACTGCGTCGCATACCGCATTATTTCATACAAAACAAGTCTATATTCGATTACTATAATGCCAGCATGTTTGAAGAAGAAGTGTCAGGCCTTCTTGAATCGTTGTTTCAAAAACATTCCCGTGTTATTATGACCGGCGGTTCGGGGTTGTATATAAAGGCCGTGTGCGATGGCATAGATGAACTGCCCCGTATCGACATGACCGTGCGTGAGCAATTGATCAGAAAATATGAAACAGAAGGGGTGGAGTCGTTACGTTTTATGCTTCGCTCGGTAGATCCTGAATATTATAAACAGGCAGATTTAAAAAATCCCAAAAGGCTTTTAAAAGCACTTGAAGTATCTGTTATGACAGGAAAGCCTTATTCTTCTTTTCTTACTAATGAGAAAAAAAAACGGCCGTTTAGCATTATAAAAATTGGATTGAACATGGAACGCAGGCTTCTGTATGAACGTATTAATGCACGTGTGGATCATATGATTGAACAGGGATTGGTAGAAGAGACCCGGGGATTTTATGACGTTTTCAGGAAGGATAAACTGAATGCACTAAATACAGTAGGCTATAAAGAGTTGTTTGAGTATTTTGACGGGATTCATTCCAAAGAGGTTGCTATTGATCTTATCAAGCGAAATACACGGCGTTATGCCAGGAAACAACTTACATGGTTTTCAAAAGACACTGAAATTAACTGGTTTCATCCTGTTGAAATTCAGAAGATTATTGATTTTATAAATGTAAGGCCACGTTGAGCCAAACAAGCGGGTATAGATTTTAAAGACAGACACGAAATAGCCCGGTTTGTCTGTTGTTACCATTAATAGCGAATCATGATTCAGATATATTTTATAACTTTTTCCATTAATTCGTTTTTGTTGATTGGTTTAGAAATATAATCGTCGCAACCGGCATTGAGGCTTTTGGTTTTGTCTTCTTCCAGGACATGGGCTGTTTGCGCTATTATCGGGAGGTTTTTTCTAAAATGTTTAATTTTTTTGGTAGCAGTATACCCATCCATTTCAGGCAACTGGATATCCATCAGCACGAGGTCAACATCATTCGTTTTGCAAATTTCAATGGCCCTGGCCCCGTTCATCGCATGGATGGTATTTGCTTTGTGTTTTGTTAAGATTGTATTGAGATAAAGATAGCTTGAAAAATCATCTTCCACGATAAGTATTGTCTGGTGTTCTAAGTTTAGTTTTTTTCCTTGTGTATTCATTTCTATGATGTCTTTTTTAAAAGTGGCTTTTTATTCAATGTAAAATAAAATGTAGTTCCTTTGTTTTCGCAGGATTTAACCCAAATATCACCATGTAACAGCCCGACCAGCTCGCTGGCAAGTGCCAGCCCCAGTCCTGCACCACCAAAGGATCTTGTATAGCCTTCTTCGCCCTGACGAAACCGGTTGAATATGATATCTTGTTTATCGCTTGGGATTCCAATTCCCGTGTCTTTAACGTAGAACAATATACTCCCGTCTTTATTTGGTTGATAACCAATATTTATGTTTCCGTTTTCAGTGTATTTTAATGCGTTATTTATAATGTTTTTAAATATTTGTTTCAGCTTATACGGGTCGGTTGTTATTTTATTTTTTCTTTTTAATTGTATTTTTGGTCTGTCCAGTATAATTTTGATATGTTCTTTCCCTGTTTCTTGTTTTGTGTGTTCGAATTCTTTTATCATATCAGGGAAAAACTCTTTTAATGAAATTTCTTCCTGGTTAATAGTGAGCTGCTTCGAGTCAATTTTTGATAGTTCAATTATATTGTTGATGATGTCCAGTAAATATTTTGCTCTTTCATTGATGATATCTATGAATTTTGCACGCTCTTCTTTGGATGTTTCTCTTTCTTTTAATAATGCAGCAAATCCGAGGATACCATTCAACGGTGTCCTGACTTCATGGCTCATGTTTGAGAGGAATGAAGATTTCAGTTTGTCAGATTCTTCGGCTTTTTCTTTGGCCCGGAATAATTCGGATTCAATTTTTTTGCGGTCTGTTATGTCAACAGCAATGCCCCTGAGCCCGTTAAAGCCCTTTTGGTTGACAACCGGGCGGGAATAGACCAGCACCGGGATGGAATGTCCTGTTTTATGGATCAGTGAATATTCATGAGGTGAAATACTATGATTGCTTTTGCTTGTTATCAAACCGTCCTGGTGTTGTTGAGGATCTTCTGGCTGCAAAAGTACGGATAGGTTTATTGTTTGTTGAATGTCCTCTTGTGCATATCCTGTAGATTCCAGGCCATAGCGATTAATATAAACAATGTTTAAATCTTTATCTGTTTCAAATATTGTTTGTGGGATGATGTCGGCAAATTCAATGAAACGTTGCTTGTTTTTTATGACTTCATCTTCTGCTTTTTTTCTTAATGTAATATTCCTGATAATCATAAATAACTTGTCTTCTCCAAAAGGTGCTACCCGTGCTTCATAATATTTATGTTCTTTATCAGAAAAGATATTGAAATGAAAATTTTGCGTGTTTTGTTCAGATAATGCTTTTTGTAGGTTTTGTTGAGTTATTTCAAACACTTCCGGGGATAACACGTCACGGATGTTTTTGCCGGGAAGCTTGTGAATGGGTGCGAAAAAATGTTTTTCAGTATTTGATTCACTATCAATAAAATTACCTTCTTTGTCCAGGATGAACATGACATCAGGTATTGCTTTCAGAAATGCTTCATCACGTTCGCGTATTTTTTTTATCGCTTCTTCAGCCTGTACTTGCTCCGTGATATCACGGGTTATTTCAATAGCGCCTATAACAATCCCTGTATCATTTTTTACAGGTTTACTTTTTATAAACCAAATCCGGTTATCTTTTGTTGCGATTTTTTCAAAAGAGATTTGCCCGGTTTCTATGCTTTTAATGACAGGACATTTTTTACATCTCTCGTCTTTATCGTTCCATAAATGATAACAATATTCTCCTTCAATATTTTTTGGTTTTTTCCCGATGGAAGCAGCAGCAGCTTTATTGGCACTGATCACTTTTCCGTCAAGGTCCTGTAGAACAACATGTTCTTCCATCATATCAATAACTTCAGTAATGAAAAAGCTGTTTTTCAGTAAATCCTGCTGTACATCACGTGTCTTTTTTTCTTCCATCTGATTATTAGAAACTTCTTGTGCTGTTTGATTATTTCCGTGATTATGATTAAGCGGCGTGTCTCGAGCTTCTTTTTTATTCATTTGACAGTCATGTGTTTATAAAGGGGCGTGTTTGAGTATTACGTTAATATACAAATATAATTTTTTTTTAATGAAAAATGAATGTTTTTATTTTTTTATGAAAAAATATTTGGTTCTGAATTCTGCATACTCGGATTCAGCTTCCATTAAACTGGTAGTAGAACATAAGGAGTTGTAAGTTATTAGTTTTTAGTGCTTAGTTTTGTTTTGCCTGAAAAACAATGAGTTAAAAATTTCATTGACATGATCGAAGCGTTCGGGTATTTGAATTATAATGTTTGATAACGAAGGTTGCAGTGATGAAAAAAAATGAGCTTACTCACGTGAATGATTGTTGTTTCCATAGAGCGTAGCGAAGAAGCCGGGCTTTTTAGACGGACACTAACGGGTATTCAGAGCATTTCCACGAGGGTTCAGTCAATCATCCCCTTGTCAGCAAAACTAAAATAATTATGATCAGATAGTATGATATGGTCTAAGATGCTTATGTCCATTGTCTTACCGGCATGGTGCAGCTTTTTTGTTATGTCTATATCGGATTTACTCGGGGATATATTCCCGGAAGGATGATTATGGCATAAAATAATGGATGAAGCTTTTGCTTCCAGTGCTTTTCGAAAAATGATCTTTACGTCAATTACGGTACCGGCCATTCCACCCTGGCTTATTTTTTGCCGCTCGATGATTTTGTTTGCACGGTTAAGCATTAAAATCCAGAATTCTTCATGCGAAATATCTCCCATTAGAGGCTGAAAGTATTCATAAACTTCATGGCTGGTCGTGATCTTTTTTTTGTCTAAAATGTCATCTACTTTTCTTCTTCTTCCGAGTTCCAAAGCAGCAATAATTGATATGGCCTTAGCCATACCTATTCCTTTTAGCTTTGTTAGATCTGTAACAGTACATTTACCAAGTTCATTCAAATTGTTATTTACTGATGTCAATATTTTTTTGGATAAGTTAACAGCTGATTCGTTATAATTCCCGGATCTGATCAGGATGGCGATCAATTCTGAATTACTCAGGGCAGATGCCCCTTTTTCTAATAATTTTTCTCTTGGTTGGTCGTCTTTAGACCAGTTTTTTATGCTGAGATTATCCATGAAGTATTTTAATATAATTTAGAATATTTTTTGATTTTAAAAATAGCAAATTTCTGAAGATGAACCGGGACGAGAGAATATTTTTAGCTTATAAAATAGTAATTTTCTTATAAATAAAAACAAATAAAGCAGTTGCGAAAAATATCATTGTATCATAAAGTCCATTATCATGTAAAAAAATGAATTTTTACAT
>CAYFQI010000088.1:0-10056 GCA_964345135.1 uncultured Bacteroidales bacterium | reverse complement strand
GTTAAATGACTTATCATGGGTGTTTCATCTGTTTATATTTCTAAGTTTTTAAGTTGATTGAGTTAATTAGGTTTATCTGGTTTTTTGCTTTATCCGGCAGTTCGGCGTAGAAGAACCTTTTATAAGCATTTTGCGAATACAAATTCGTATCTGTCTATGATGTAAAGTGTTTTGGTTTTGTACATTCGGTTAAATCATTGTTTATAAATATAATAATTTTTTTTATTAAGAAAAAAAATATTTTACATGCTCAGTTCATAAAGATTGTTATTTTTGTTTAGAATAAAAAAATAATATATTGGCTGGCACATCAAAAAATTCATCAAAAACAGTAGAAACCCCTTTGATGAAGCAATACAATGCAATTAAAGGAAAGCACCCTGATGCAATTTTATTATTCAGGGTGGGCGATTTTTATGAAACGTTTTCTGAAGATGCGATAAAGGCTTCCGAGATTTTGGGTATAACACTTACAAAACGTAAGAATGGTGCTGCTTCTTTTGTTGAATTGGCAGGATTTCCTTATCATGCATTAGATACTTATTTACCAAAGTTAGTCAGGGCCGGTTTGCGTGTAGCTGTGTGCGATCAATTGGAGGATCCGAAAACTACCAAGAAAGTGGTAAAACGGGGTATCACGGAATTGGTAACACCAGGTGTATCCTATAATGAAAATATTCTTGAACAGAAAGAAAACCATTTTCTTGCCAGCTTACATATCGAAAAGAATACGGCAGGTATTGCTTTCCTTGATATTTCTACCGGCGAGTTCATGGTTGCCGAAGGCAATTTTGAATACATTGACAAGCTTCTTAATAATTTTCAACCCAAAGAGGTAATCTTTGAACGTGGCAAAGAGCAACGCTTTACCGAATTGTTTGGCACGAAGTTTTACACGTATACGCTTGATGAATGGGTGTTTACAATGCAAAATTCTCGTGAAAAGTTATTGAACCATTTTAACACGAATTCCCTTAAAGGTTTTGGCATTGAAAACCTTGATAATGCAGTGATATCTGCAGGCGCTGCAATTCAGTATCTTGAACATACTCAGCATGAAAAAATTCAACATATTTCAGGAATCTCATGCATTGAGCAAGATCATTATGTATGGCTTGACAAGTTTACCATTCGTAACCTTGAAATTTTCTATAGTATTAACGAGGGGGCCAAAACACTGATAGATGTTATTGACAAGACCAATTCTCCCATGGGAGCAAGGCTCCTTAGAAGATGGACAGCACTTCCTTTAAAAGAACTAAAGCCTGTTTCAGAACGCCTGGATGCTGTTGAGTATCTTATTGGCCATGATGACACGAGGGAAGAAATAAAAGAGCATCTTAAATCAGCCGGTGATCCTGAACGACTGATTTCGAAATTGGCATCCAACAGGATCACACCGCGTGAATTAGTACAGTTAAAAATCGCACTGAGCGTGATTGAACCCATTAAGAAATTATGCCTGGATTCCCCGGATGCACTACTGAAAAAGATCGGTGACCAGCTGAGCCTGTGTAAATCTGCCAGGGAACGTATTGAGAACGAAATCAAACCTGATCCACCGAATCAGGTCAATAAAGGAAATGTGATTGCATCAGAAGTATCCAAAGAACTTGATGAATTAAGGCATATTTCCCATTCTGGTAAAGATTATATTGCAGGAATACAACAAAAAGAATCAACAGCAACAGGGATACCATCTTTGAAAATTGGGTATAATAATGTATTTGGTTATTATATTGAAGTAACTAATACGCATAAAGACAAAGTACCTGATAACTGGATACGGAAACAAACACTTGTGAATGCTGAACGGTATATTACAGAAGAACTTAAAGTGTATGAAGAAAAAATATTAGGGGCAGAAGAAAAAATCGTTGCACTGGAAACCAATTTATTTCATGACCTCATAATGAGTCTCGTGGATTATATTGAAGCAATTCAACTCAATGCATCCCTGCTGGCAAAATTGGATTGTCTTGTTTCATTTGCACAACTGGCAAAGGAGAACCATTATGTTAAGCCGGTTGTGAATGATGATGATGTCCTGGAAATCAAAGATGGGAGGCATCCGGTGATTGAACAACAACTGCCTTTGGATGAAAAATATATAGCAAACGACGTGTTGTTGGATAACAGGGAGCAGCAAATTATTATCATCACTGGGCCTAACATGTCTGGTAAGTCAGCCTTGTTAAGACAAACAGCCCTGATAGTCCTGCTGGCCCAGATGGGATGTTACGTGCCTGCGTCTTCTGCAAACATTGGTTTGGTAGATAAAATATTTACGCGCGTGGGTGCCTCGGATAATATTTCCCTGGGTGAATCAACATTTATGGTGGAAATGAATGAAGCGGCTAGCATATTAAATAATATTACCCCCCGGAGCCTTATTTTATTGGATGAGATTGGACGGGGTACAAGCACTTATGACGGGATATCCATTGCATGGGCCATTGTTGAATACATTCATGAACACCCTAAAGCAAGCGCCAAAACATTGTTTGCTACTCATTATCATGAATTGAACGAGATGGAACAGTTTTTCAATAAGATTAAAAACTATAATGTAACTGTTAAAGAGCTGGAAGATAAAGTGATCTTTCTCAGGAAATTTAAACGGGGTGGGAGTGAGCATAGTTTCGGGATACACGTTGCCCGGATGGCGGGCATGCCAAAGAGCGTGGTGAAAAGATCCGAAGAAATATTAAAAGAACTTGAAGGCAAAGGCAGTGAAAAGCAGATAGCCAGGCCGGTGACCGATATATCGCAAAACCGTGAAGGCATGCAATTGTCTTTCTTTCAACTGGATGACCCGGTGTTAAAGCAGATCAGGGATGAAATCAAAAACATCAATATCAATGAACTCACGCCTGTTGATGCTTTGAATAAGCTGAATGACATAAAAAAATGGATTGGAATTAAATAAAAAATAAAAAAACAATTTGGCTTTAACGAAAATTTAGATTATTTTTGTGCCGTTCTTTAAAATATATGCGGAAATAGCTCAGTGGTAGAGCACAACCTTGCCAAGGTTGGGGTCGCGGGTTCAAATCCCGTTTTCCGCTCTATGACTCACACCAACTCTCACTCGATTATTTTTTGCCTGGGTGGCGGAATTGGTAGACGCGTTGGACTTAAAATCCAATGGCCTTTTTGGCCGTGCGGGTTCAAGTCCCGCCCCGGGTACATAAACAGGGTGAGAGTGGGAGTGAGCAATCACGTTATAGGATATTACGAGAAAAAAAGTTTATAACCATCCGGGACAATATTATATATTATAACATGGCCCGGTTCATAGCTTTATCTCTGGAGAAATTGATGCAGGTGTTTTTTCCAGTTGTGATATGCTTCATGGTACTGATCGTGATTGTTGTGATCAGGGGCAATGGTTTTAATTTTTTTGAAATTCTGGAATGCTTCTGAAAAAGAGTTGTAATGTCCAATCCCGAATCCGGCTCCTTTGGCAGCTCCCAATGCACCATCCGTGTCATATAATTCAATGGTGGCCTCTGTAACACTGGCCAGTGTCTCCCTGAAAATCGGGCTGAGAAACATGTTGGCATTGCCTGCACGGATCACTTCGGTATCAATGCCGGTCTGTTTCATGATTTCCAACCCGTAATGGAATGCAAATACAATGCCTTCCTGGGCTGCCCTGAAAACATGAGTATTATTGTGAATATTAAAATTTAAATTCATAAAATGACTGCCAAGTTCCCTGTTGTTTAGCATGCGCTCGGCCCCGTTCCCAAAAGGCAGGACAATCAACCCTTCAGACCCGATGGCTACGTTGGCCGCATTTTCATTGATTTCACTGTATTCAATGTTTTCATTTCCAATATTATGCTTGAGCCACGAGTTTAATATGCCTGTGCCATTGATGCATAACAATACACCTAATTTGGGCTTTTGTGCTGTATAATTGACATGAGCAAATGTATTGACTCGCGATTCAGTGTCGTATTTTATTTTTTCACTCACCCCGTAAACAACACCAGAGGTGCCGGCTGTTGCAGCAATTTCACCGGGGTTCAGGACATTTAATGAAAATGCATTGTTGGGTTGGTCTCCAGCCCGATATGCGACCGGGATTCCTTCAATAAGGCCCATTTCATCAGCAGCTGACCTGGTGGTTTTGCCCTGTATGGAGAATGTTGGTTTTATTTCCGGGATAAAATGAGCAGGAATGCCATAATATTTCAATAGTTTTTCATCAACCTTGTTTTCTTTGTAATTCCAGAAAATACCTTCGGATAACCCCGAAATGGTTGTGTTGATTTCACCAGTCATTTTCATTGCTATAAAGTCGCCCGGCAACATGATCTTGTGTATTTTTTCAAATAAACGTGGTTCATTATCTTTTACCCATTTAAGTTTTGATGCCGTGAAATTTCCGGGTGAGTTGAGCAGGTTTTCCAGGCAGTAATCACCCCCTATGTCTTCAAAGGCTTTGTTTCCAATTTCTACAGCCCTGCTGTCACACCAGATAATAGAAGGACGTATAGGATTCCCGTTGTTGTCAATCATAACGAGCCCATGCATTTGATATGAAATGCCTATGCCCTTAATGTCTTCGGGTTGGATTGCAGCTTTGGATATTGCTTCACGGGTGGCTGTGCATAAATATTTCCACCATAATTCGGGCTTTTGTTCTGCCCATCCGTTCTTATGAGCAATAATTTCCATTTCCTCATCAGGATAAAAAACTGATGCTTTGCATTGGCCTGTAGAAGCTTCTACAATGCTTGCTTTCACTGATGAACTGCCTAAGTCATATCCGAGAAAGTACATAAAATTAAGTGTTAAATTAAGGTTATCAACATAAAGAGATTTATTCTCTAAAATAAATCAAATGAATTAAGTGTTATATACTATAAATAGCAAATATAATAAATCATTAAAATAATCTACTTAAATTTGGTATTAATTGTACCTTATCTTATAATATTTTACTTTTAAGTTCCATATGACCATTGAAAATTTAAAAATAAACATTTGAAACATTTGATTGTATTGACAGATTCAAAATAAACCGTATCATGACTGCTTCTAAAAATTTATATCTTGGAAAACCGGCTGCTTTTCAGGTAATGATAAAACCAATTGGTTCAAAATGCAATTTAAACTGTGCATATTGTTATTATCTTGAGAAAGAAAAATTGTATAAAGATCATAAAAGTTTCATTCTTAACGAGGATGTCCTGGAGCAATTTATAAAACAGAATATTGAATTACAGGAAGTCCCATTGGTTCAATTCCTTTGGCAGGGAGGTGAACCTACAATGCTGCCAATAGATTATTATAAAAAAGCACTTGAATTTCAGGAAAAATATGCCGGGAAAAAAAGAATAGAAAATATATTTCAGACCAATGGAACTTTATTGGATGATGAATGGTGCCGGTTTTTTAAATTGAATAACTTTTTGATTGGTATTTCTATTGATGGGCCTAAAGAACTGCATGACAGATACAGGGTAGATAGAAATGGAAAGCCAACCTGGGAAAAGGTCATGAATAGTATTCAAAAACTCAAGGATTTTGGAGTGGAATTTAATACACTGTCTGTTATCAATGATGTTAATTCTAAGCATCCGCTGGATGTGTATCAATTTTTAAAAGAGATAGGAAGCCAGTATATGCAATTTATACCGATTGTAGAACAAATTGCTGATGATGTACCGGAGCATGAATTGTCATTGGTTTTTCCCGAATACCGTGGTGATGCACATTTATCGCCATGGTCAGTCGAACCCCGGGCATTTGGCAACTTTTTAATACAAATTTTTGATGAATGGGTCAGGAAAGATGTAGCATCTTATTTTGTTCAGCAATTTGATGCAGCACTTGCCAATTGGATTGGAGAAATGCCCGGTTTGTGCGTGTACTCGAAAACATGTGGAGATGCCCCCTGTCTGGAGCATAATGGTGATTTGTATGCTTGCGATCATTTTGTATACCCGGAATATTATCTCGGGAATATTATGGAAAAAAATGTTAAAGAGCTTGCCAAATCCGATACCATGATTGATTTTGGACAACAAAAAGAAAAAAGCCTTCCCTTGCAATGCATTGAATGTAAATACCGGTTTGCTTGCAATGGCGGGTGTCCCAAGAACAGGATATCCGTAACAAACGATGGGGAAAAAGGACTGAATTACCTGTGTGAAGGGTATTATAACTTTTTCAACCATGTCCATCCTTACATGCAATATATGGCAGACCAGCTTGCAAAAAGAAAACCTCCCGCCAATGTAATGGACTGGGTTAAAAAGATGGACTTTAAGAAATCAATCAGGGCATCAGGACAAAAAGCTGTTAAACATGATGCATCAAACCAGCCAACATCTCAAAAGAAAACGATACAAAAAGTTGGCAGAAATGCTCCCTGCCCGTGCGGAAGTGGCAAAAAATCTAAAAACTGTTGCTACAGGAAGCACTGAGACGAGAAAAAAAGTAGCTTTTTCCGTGTATTTTAATAATTCTTATCTTTCTTTAATAAATAATTGTATATTTTTGGTAAATTACTCTTTTTTACTATATTTGTGTATTACATTCATATTTTTTGGGATGTAATACACAATAATAATATGTTTATTTATTAATATTAAATAATATTCAAAATGAAAAAAATATTATTGGTTACTTTATTGGTTCCTTTGCTGTTCTCTAATGTAAAAGCACAGTATGGAACGAGCTTTACACCCCAGTATATTCATTCTATCAATGCAGCTTTTATGATGTCAAATTATGATAAAAATACCATCATGGCGCCGGGATTAACATACCGTGCCAGATTAAATTTTATGAAGTTTTCTTTCAGGACAACTTTGTCAATTGAAGTACCACTGAGTATTGGTTATACTCTTGATCCATTGCCAAGTGATGACCAAATTGCTTATGAAATCCCGATTTCATTAAATTTTAATGTAGGCTATGGGTCTGCGTTAGTCACACGAAAAACATTTGGAGGGTATCTTGGAATTGGATATGCATTCAATTCAATTTCAAATCAGGGATATAATATTGTAACTGAAACAGTCACCGTGTTTAATGCAACCCAGGGATTAATGTTACAGGCGGGTGTGAGAGCCTTAATGTTTGGAAATTATGGATTTACTGCCGGGGGATATACAATTATCGGGAGTGAAGATAATTTTGTATTTGGTGTCCGTGCAGGAATGATCTTTAATTTATTACAATAACCTGTTACTGAAAATATATTGCAAAGCATTCATGAAACCAGGCCATGGACAAATTGCTTAATACGATGGGATGATTTTTGACAGGAGACAGGGAGCAGTTACCTGATACCTGTCTTCTGTGCAAACATGCGCCTGTATTTCCATCTTGTCCGACTGCGTTATAATGTTGTTTAAAAATGGATCATTACATTCGTAAACTGCGTGTTTTGGTGCTTCATAAGTTTGGTTTCCGGATCGCTTGACCCTAACCCCGGGTTTATAGACTGAATTTAAATTATGAACATGGCAAATTTAAAAAAATCTTCCTCTACTTACATCGGGATGAAAAATTTTTGGCTTGGTTGTGTTATTATTATTTTATTGGTTTTAGCACCCAAAATACATCTTTTGATTTTTGGACATCAGGCAAAAGGGAAAGTGGTTGATTTTCACGTTGAAACTACTTTTTTTGATCAGCATCCTGTCCCTGTTATTCAATTTAAAACTCCCGAAGAAAAAATTCATTTCAACGTTAAATCAGGTATTGATTATCAGTTAAATGAATCTTTATATGTTATATATTACCCTAAAAATCCACGAGGAGCAAAAGTATACTCTTTCCTGGGTGTGTTTTTGGATGCCGTGATCGGCATACCAATTTACTTGGTTATCTGGTATTTCATGTTTACCAGTCTTCCGTTTTTATTTGTTAACAAAAAAGAAAACGAAGATGAACACTATTCTACCAAACAGGTACAACATTACAAACGAATGATAAAGTTTTTACCCGGTTCACGTCCGAAAAATACATATTCAGGGTTAAACGCTGCGCAAAAAAAAGTATTCAAAATCATTTGGATTGTTGTAATTGCCGTGATGCTGACAGGATTGTTTTTTACAATTCGAAATATTGGTACCTGGGAGGTCAGCAGAGAAGTCTTTAGTATTATCCTCGTGTTATTTGGAGGCATCGTGTATCTTGCTGTTATGGAATTGATGAAAATTTAACAGGTTTTCAAATTGAAAATTTTTTATTTTCCTATTATTTTTGATAATGAATTTTAAAACAAATTTTTAAATGATGCTTTTTTTTCGGTTAAAAAATACACGTATCATTATCTCACTTCTGTTTCTACTCTCGATTACTTTTTTGTTTGTAGATATCTGGCACATCGTTCCAGCGACATGGAGCAATAGTATCCTTTTTTTACAATTTGTTCCCTCGATGCTGAAATTTTTTGAAGTATTGGGATGGATCGGTGTTGGTTTTTTGATTATAACCATTATAACATTGTTTTTTGGAAGAATTTATTGTTCAACTGTTTGTCCATTGGGTGTTTTCCTGGACGTGATTCATTTTATAAAAAAGAGAATGCAAAAACGCTATGCAATGCGTTTTAGAAAACCACGAAATATCCTGCGTTATTCATTGCTTGGAATTGTTATTGTTGTTTTTATAGCCGGGCATATGATATTATTAAATTTATTGGACCCATACAGTATTTATGGTAAAATTTCGTCCAATATATTTCAGGCGGGGGTATGGCATTTGCATAATTTTTTTTCCGGTGTACTCCAAAAAATCAATGTTTATTCCGTGTTTCCTATTGAAACAGCTCCTGTAAAATGGGGCGCTTTTATTATTTCATTTATCTTTTTGTCAGGAATACTTGTTTTTGCAATTCGATACGGACGCTTGTATTGCAATACGATCTGTCCCGTGGGTACACTGCTTGGATTAATCTCTAAAATTTCTGTATTTCAAATTAAATTTGACTCAACACGTTGCATTCATTGTAATAAATGTGCCAATGTATGCAAAGCTTCATGTATTGATGTGGAAGAACAACGGGTTGATTTTTCAAGGTGCGTGGGATGTTTTAATTGCATTGATGCGTGCGATAAAAATGGCATAGATTATCAGTTTACATTAAAAAACATAAGTAAGCCTGAAAAAACAAAACATGTAAATGGTGAAAATGAGAGTGGAGATAAGCGCAATTTTTTTAAGCAGGTATTTCTTGCTTTTTTTAGCATTCCCTTGTTCCGTCAATTATCGGCACGGGATATTTCTGGAAATGTCAACTTGCCTGAAAAAACACCGGTCACCCCACCGGGTTCTAAGGGATTGGAGCATTTTAACCATCATTGTACTGCCTGTCATTTATGTGTGACAGCCTGCCCGAGCAATGTTATTCGCCCCTCGTTTTTCGAGTATGGTTTGAAAGGGATGTTGCAGCCGTATCTTGATTTTCACGTGTCATATTGTAGCTATGAATGCACGCAATGCAGCCAGGTATGCCCAACAGGGGCAATACTCCCTTTAGACGTTGAAGAAAAGAAAAGAGAACAAATTGGCATAGCCAGGTTTGTGAAAAAAAACTGTATCGTATATGTATCCAATACCGACTGCGGCGCTTGTGCTGAACATTGCCCGACCACGGCAGTGCACATGATACCCTATAAAAACGATTTGCGGATTCCGGAAGTGCGCCCCGAACTCTGTGTAGGATGTGGCGCATGTGAATACGCCTGCCCGGTAAACCCTAAAGCTATTCACGTGGAAGGGCTTAAAACACACGGCAAAGCAAAATTATTAAAAAGTGAAAAAGTAAAGCCTGAAGATACGGAAGAGGATTTCCCGTTTTAATATTCCAGTAGCAAAGCTTCTTAAAATAGCCTATGCCGACCACCCCATGGGTCTGATAATAAGATATTAGAACAAGCTACGACGTGTTGTTTTTTAACACAGATTGCTCAGCGTAGAAGAATCTTTTATAATCATCACAGATTTTCATATTACTTTAATACCCTAAATAAATTTTTTATGGTTATTCATTGTCATCGCTATATTCCTTGACCAGGGATTTTC
>CAYFQI010000087.1:0-10070 GCA_964345135.1 uncultured Bacteroidales bacterium | reverse complement strand
TTAATCAACTTAAAAACTTAGAAACTTAAAAACTTAAAAAAATAAACAGATGAAATTTATACTCACCAGTCTTATCTTATGCTTTTTCATCATATCATGTAAAACATCGATAGAAGAAAAACACGGGGAACCCGTGCACCCTGAAAAGGAAATAAATGAATATCATAACCCCGTTATCCGGGGCTTTTATCCCGACCCCAGTATTTGTAGGGTAGGAGAGGATTATTACATGGTACACAGTTCTTTCGAGTATTTCCCGGGAGTGCCGGTCTTTCATAGCAAAGATCTTATTCATTGGGAACAAATAGGATATGTCCTGACTCGCGAATCGCAACTGAATCTTGATACAGCACCGCCATCAGGAGGGATTTATGCTCCTACGCTTCGATATCATAATGATACCTTTTATATGATCACAACAAATACAACACACAGGGGCAATTTTTACGTTTATACAACAGATCCATATGGAGAATGGTCAGAACCGGTGTGGGTTGATATGCCACGAATTGATCCTTCACTTTTTTGGGATGACGATGGAAAAGTTTATGTCCAAACATCAACCGGGATATTCCAGTCCGAAATTGATTTGAAAACCGGCAAACGTCTTTCTCCTTTAAAAAGGATATGGGAAAAAGGATCAGGGGGGAACTGGATCGAAGCGCCGCACGTTTATAAAAAAGACGGCTATTATTATCTGATGTTGGCAGAGGGTGGAACATATTACGGACATATGATCACCATTGCCAGGAGCAGGAATATTTGGGGCCCCTATGAAGGATGCCCGGATAACCCGATATTAACACACCGTAACACGTATCTTCATCCTATTCAGGGAACCGGGCACGGCGATTTAATACAGGATCATCATGGCGATTGGTGGATGGTATTCCTGGCATTCAGGGTAAACGGCCAGTTTTTCCATACCCTCGGGAGAGAGACATTTTTAGCCCCGGTAACCTGGGAAGACGGGTGGCCTGTTGTTAATAACAATGAAAATATCAGCCTGACAATGAAAGTTCCAACATTGCCATTGCATAAATATAAGAAAGATAACAGGGATGAATTCGATGAGGAATACCTTTCCCTGCAATGGAATTTTTTAAGAAATCCCCCGGATAGCAGTCACTGGAGCTTAACAAAAAAGAAAGGCCATTTAATGATAAAAGGCACGGCTTCAACCCTGAATGATTTACACCCAAAGACATTCATTGGAAGAAGGCAGCAAGACTACCATTTTGATGCCTATACCTCACTTGAATTTCAACCTGAATCGGAAAATGAAGAAGCAGGAGTAACCTTATTGATGAACAATAAACACCATTATGATATTTTTATTCGTCGCGACAAGGCCGGGCAAAGAACTGTCAACGCCCGTTACACCATAGGAAATTTACAGCACGTGGTGAAATCGAAGGTGATAGATAATAGCATTGTCAACATCAAGCTCACGGGCAACAGGGAACATTACCAACTGTTATACAAGACTTCAACAACGGGAGGATACAAATTGTTATTTAAACCTGAAATCAACTATCTCTCTGTAGATGTAACAGGTGGTTTTACAGGTGTGTATATCGGGTTGTATGCCACCGGGAATGGCAGTGCATGTAAATATCCTGCTTATTTCGATTATTTTGAATACAATGGGTATGATAAAGAAAAATATGATTTTAGAGGGTATAAACCCGATATTGATAAAATAATGAAGGAATATAACACGGCAGATTGAGGTTGATGAATTGATGAGGGAGAATTTATATATGATCCCGGTAAGAGAAGGGATTTTATCATAAGGTTCGTGTTTGTTCCTTCATTTCTGCATTATTGAACATTATGATCCAAACCAAACTACTACATTAAGAACCTTCCCTGCAAGATTATTATACTGCTCGAGTTGATATATCGCGGGGCGTATTTATATGGAATAAAAATTGCTTAAATGTTGAAAAAGAAGTTTCACTTTATCTTGGTTAATTTTTTTTATTTAATAACTTTGCTAACAAATAATAAAATTTTTAATCCAAAAAAATAATAAAAATGTCAGACAAAAAACGCTTATACAAGTTTGGTGACGGCAGCGCTGAAGGCGGTTCACAACTTAAGAACCTCCTTGGCGGTAAAGGTGCTAACCTTGCAGAAATGAGTTCAACAGGGGTTCCTGTACCTCCTGGTTTTACTATTACAACTGAAACCTGTGTAGAATACAATGATTTAGGTAAGGACAAGATTGTAGAGATGCTTAAACCTGAGGTAGAATCAGGTGTTCGCCATATCGAAGAGATCATGGGATTTGAATTCGGTAGTAACGAAAATCCATTGCTCGTA
This sequence comes from uncultured Bacteroidales bacterium, assembly GCA_964345135.1. Taxonomy (GTDB): domain Bacteria; phylum Bacteroidota; class Bacteroidia; order Bacteroidales; family JBBRXJ01; genus CAYMKE01. The sequence continues at coordinate 7,742 of CAYFQI010000087.1, read as the reverse complement.
TCGGTTCGTTCCGGTGCACGAGTATCAATGCCCGGTATGATGGATACTGTATTAAACCTTGGAATGAATGAAGATGCAGTAGAAGGGTTAATCAAAAAAACCGGTAATGAACGTTTTGCATGGGATTCTTATAGACGATTCATCCAAATGTATGGCGATGTTGTTTTAGGACTGGAAGCTGCAAACAAAGAAGATGCAGATCCTTTCGAAGAAATTATCGAAAAAGTAAAAGAAGAAAAAGGTGTTGATAACGACATAGAACTTGACGTAGAAGACCTTAAAAGACTGGTAAAGGAATTTAAAGCAGCTGTAAGAGATAATTTAGGGAAAGAGTTCCCAACCGATCCATGGGAGCAGTTATGGGGTGCTGTACTTGCTGTATTCGATAGCTGGAATAATGACCGTGCTATCTATTACAGGAAACTTAATAAAATTCCTGATGAATGGGGAACAGCAGTGAATGTACAAGCCATGGTATTCGGTAACATGGGCGACTCTTCTGCTACAGGTGTTGCCTTTACCAGGGATGCTGCTACCGGTGAAAATATTTTTAATGGCGAATTTCTTATCAATGCTCAGGGTGAAGACGTTGTAGCAGGTGTTAGAACACCACAGGAAATCACCAAAGAAGGTTCACTGAGATGGGCCAAACGTAATAGCATGGGCGAAGACGAAAGAGCAAAAGATTTTCCTTCACTCGAAGAAGTAATGCCCACGGTTTACAATGAATTATATGAAGTACAGGAAAAACTGGAAAAGCATTATAAAGACATGCAAGACCTTGAATTTACCATTCAGGAAGGTAAATTATGGTTACTGCAAACCCGTAATGGAAAACGTACAGGTACAGCAATGGTAAATATAGCCATTGATATGCTTGATGAAGGCTTTATTGATGATAAAACAGCTTTAATGCGTGTAGAACCTCATCGTTTGGATGAATTATTGCACCCGGTATTCGAACCTGAAGCATTGAAAAAAGCTGATATGATCGCCAAAGGATTGCCTGCATCTCCTGGTGCTGCTACCGGCCAAATCGTATTCTTTGCTGATGAAGCTGATGAGTGGGTAAACCAGGGTAAAGAAGTAATCCTCGTGAGACTGGAAACTTCTCCTGAAGATTTAAAAGGGATGTATGCAGCAAATGGTATATTAACTGCACGTGGTGGGATGACTTCTCACGCTGCTGTTGTTGCCAGAGGCATGGGTAAATGTTGTGTGTCCGGTGCAGGTGATGTCAAAGTAAATTATAAAACAAGAACATTTACTGTAGATGGCAAAACATTTAATGAAGGTGACTGGATTTCATTAGACGGTTCTACTGGTAGAATCTATGAAGGAAAAGTTGCTACTCACGAACCCGAAGTAAAAGGAAATTTTGCCAACCTGATGGATCTGGCTGAAAAATTCACCAAGATGAAAGTAAGAACCAATGCAGATACGCCTCATGATGCTACTGTAGCTCGTGAATTTGGTGCTGTAGGTATTGGCCTTTGCCGTACAGAGCACATGTTTTTTGAAGGCGACCGGATCGTTGCCATGCGCGAAATGATCTTATCTGACACGGAGGAAGGAAGAAGAAAAGCATTGGAGAAATTATTGCCTTATCAACGTGAAGATTTCGAAGGTATATTCGAAGCCATGAAAGGATATCCTGTAACCATTCGTTTACTGGATCCACCATTGCACGAATTCGTGCCACACGAAGAAAAGAACCAGGCTGAAATGGCAAAACAAATGGGCATTAGCCCCGATGAAGTAAAATCTAAAGTAGAATCACTTCACGAGATGAACCCGATGCTTGGCCACAGGGGGTGCCGTTTAGGAAATACATATCCTGAGATTACTGAAATGCAGGCAAGAGCTATCATTGAAGCAGCAATCAATTTAAAAGATAAAGGAATTGAAACAACTCCTGAAATCATGATTCCTTTAATCGGGACCGTAGAAGAATTGAAAATGCAGGAACAAATAGTAAGAGACACTGCAGAACAAGTCTTTGCTGACACGGGTAAAAAAGTAGACTATCTGGTTGGAACCATGATCGAGATTCCACGTGCTGCTCTTACAGCCGATAAAGTTGCTGAAAGCGCTGAATTCTTCTCATTTGGCACCAATGACTTAACACAAATGACCTTCGGGTATTCAAGAGATGATGCTGGTAAATTCCTGCCAATCTATCTTGATAAAAAAATTCTCAAAGAAGATCCATTCCAGGTACTCGACCAGGAAGGTGTTGGCCAATTAGTAGAAATGGGAACTGAACGAGGACGTTCTACACGCAAAGACCTTAAAGTAGGTATCTGCGGTGAACATGGTGGCGAGCCATCATCTGTAAAATTCTGCCATCGTATAGGCATGAATTACGTGAGTTGTTCTCCTTTCAGGGTGCCCATTGCAAGGTTATCTGCAGCACAGGCAGCACTCGAAGATGAATAGTGAAATTCAAAATTTATATAAAAAAAACGGCAGCCAAATAAGCTGCCGTTTTTTTTATATTGATTTTATAGAAAACCAATGTTTAATTTGTCTATAATGTTAATCTTTAAAGCTTAACAGGCTTTAATCATCAACACGGGGCAGCGCCCTGTTGACAAAAATTAACGATCAAATTTTCCCTGAAGGGGCAAAAGTAATTTTAACGAAATTAGCCCGCAATATGGTCAGACACCATTTAGTGACAATGTATATCGCTTGTATCGCTTATCATCCCTGTTATGCTACGGTAATATCATCCAAAAGATACACGTCCTGTATCAGGTTCAATAATTTTTTTCCTTCTTCAAAGGGGCGTTGAAATGCTTTTCTGCCGGATATTAAACCTGTTCCACCAGCACGCTTATTGATCACGGCAGTTCTTACTGCATTTTCAAAATCGGATGTTCCGGATGAAGCGCCTCCTGAATTGATCATGCCGATTTTTCCCATGTAACAATTAATCACTTGGTATCTGCACAAATCAATCGGGTGATTGGTTGATAATTTATCATACATGTCAGGATGCGTTTTGCTAAAGTTTATGGCCCTGAATCCTCCATTATTGGTTGCTTGTTTTTGTTTGATCAGGTCGGCTTTAATCGTTACACCAATGTGATTTGCCTGCCCGGTAAGGTCGGCAGCCGTATGGTAGTCTTTGTCTTTTTTAAACCCGCTATTTCGAGTGTAACACCAAAGCACTGTTGCCATGCCAAGCTCATGGGCTATTTCAAAGGCTTCCGATACTTCTTCTATTTGGCGCCTCGATTCTTCAGAACCAAAATAAATCGTGGCTCCAATAGCAGTAGCCCCTAAATTCCAGGCCTCTCTCACGGAACCAAAAAACACCTGGTTATACGAATTCGGATAGGTCAGAAGTTCGTTGTGGTTTAATTTTACGATAAACGGGATCTTATGTGCATATTTCCTGGCAACCAGTCCCATGCCACCCAATGTTGTGGCTACTGCATTGCATCCCCCTTCTATTGCTAATTTAATGATATTTTCCGGGTCGAAATACATGGGATTGGGTCCGAATGCACTGCCTCCTGTATGCTCAATGCCCTGGTCAACCGGTAAAATTGATAAGAATCCGGTGCCGCCTAAACGCCCATGGTTATATATTGAATAAAGGCTTTTTAATACCTGTGCATTCCGGTCACTGTCTCTGAAAATAGCATCTACATGATCCGGGCCTGTCAAATGCATTTGAGATTTTGAAATGGTTTGAGAAGCGTGGCCAAGGAAATAGGAAGACTCTTCACCCAAATACTCGTTTATCTTATCAAAATTGTTTATTGGTGTATCCATATTCGTTTATTTTTTAAAATTAATTAATATCTCATAAAGTGCTAAAATCATGCCAATGAATCAAGTTGTTTTGTAATTCTATACCTGTAACCTGGAAAATGTCAGGTACCATAAATAATGCCTCCTGACGAATCCCTTTTTGCCCCGGTAACAGATGCCAGGCAATTATTTTCTCCCCGTATCCGCAATATCCCGAGCAAGCCAAAAATCAGCGCTTCTTTGTATGATATTATCGAGTCATCAGGGATATAAACCCCGGAATTGCATTTGTCTTTGATAAGCTGAACCAGGTATTTATTGAATGCACCACCTCCGGTAATCAGAACTTTCCCGTTTGGATTGATACCATGAATGGTGCCTGCAATCTGTTGAGAAATATGTTCATATGAAGTTCTTATTGCGGTTGGTATTTCAGGAGTGTATTTATCTAAAACAGGTAGCATATACATTTCAAACCATTCGCGTCCCAGGGATTTCGGGAGTGTATCGCAGTAGTATTCCAGGTCATTCAGTTCTTTTAACATATCATGATGAAGGGTGCCCATGGAACCCATGGCCCCGTCTTGATCAAATGCATGGCCGGTTTGATGAACAAGGTGGTTAATTAACATGTTGCAGGGACATATATCAAATGCCTGCATCTGGCCATCTTGGGAATATGAAATATTGGCAATGCCCCCCAGGTTTAAACAAGCATCATATTCCTTGAATAATAATTTATCTCCAACAGGCACGAGGGGAGCACCCTGGCCGCCCAATGCAATATCAAGCGAACGAAAATCGGTGATCGCAGGTATCCCGGTTTCTGCGGCTATGAAAGCACCGTTACCGATTTGAAGTGTTAACTTTTTTTCCGGTTGATGGAATACTGTATGGCCGTGAGAAGCAATATAATCCGGTTTTATGGATGTACCATGCAAAAATTCATTGACCTTTTGGCCTGTAAATTGCCCGAATTCATTATGTAAACGGCACAGCCGGATCGCATTTAACCGTCCGGCCCCGGACAGGCGACTTTTCCATTCATCATGATAATCAAACGTTTCTGCTTTCATGAGTTCATATTTCCATTCATCTTGTTCGATTGAAAACCTGCACGATACTATATCAAGGCCATCCAGTGATGTGCCCGACATGGTTCCTATAATGGTGTATTCCGATATTGTTTTATGAAGCATTGAATTAGCATTAAATATATTCCTGTTAATAATAAAATGTAGTATGATATGATGCAATATTATTTTTTTCATCTATAACAAACAATTCAAGCGTGTGTTGTTGATTTTTATTCAGTCGTTCATCATCAATAAAATACATGATCTTGTCATTTTTAAAATCATATTCAAACAAGGCCCATTGATTATCAATATAGCCAGTATATTTCGCAATCCCGGATAGATCATCGGTTGCTTTAAATGCGATCATGTCGCCCTTTCCATATTTCATTTTATTGGGATGCAGTGGAGTGATTTCAGGAGCAATTGTATCAATTGCAATGGCAAATTCACCGAATTCTCTTATGTATGCGGTAACATATCCATCAGCAAAAAAATATGATCCGCCCATGGATTTAATTTTATCATCATCATCAATTTTAATGATTAATGCATTGTCTTGTAACCCTTCATCAAGTTTGCCCGGGTATAGAGATAATGTTATATTTTTTTGAACCGGGGTAAATTGATCGTGTACAATATGAATATCTGAATACATATCTTTTCCCGGTTCTCGTGTAGAATATTTAAATTTTAATGTATCATACAATGCGTTTTCAGGAATTGTAATTTTTATCCCGGTATCTGAAAATTGATTTTCTTTGTTAAACGGCATGAGCATCGTGTAATTAGTATCCGAACAAGTGTTGCCTGTCGTGTCCCCGGGAGCGTTTTTAACAAAGAATGAAATGGTAGATGTATTATTATATATGTCATTTACTTTGTAGTGAATGTGATGGACATTGGTGTCATTGAATACAATACTGCCATTCCCGTTTATTTCTTTATAAATACTTAGAGGATTGTTCGGTTGAACAAATGATTTTTGAATTTTATATTTGTCTCGCTGTTTTGTTTTATAATCAATCAGGCTATTGATATAGCGTGTTTCACTAAACGAGAATTCGTCAATAACATGATAATAATGACGGGTTGAATCAACCAGCAATTCAATTGAATGGATTCCACACCGGTTTGTTGATCCATCGTGGTAGTCATATGTTTCTATTCCAAACCCAATCCTGCCGCTTACCACGACAGGTTGACTATTGGTTGTTTTGTAATGCCCGTGTTTCCCGGTTGCATTCATAATTACTTTTTCATGTTCACCATTGACCAAACTCTTATATCCCAATGGATAAATAGCGGTACGGTAAATCCTGGGATGTATTTCATCTTTTATATTTATGCCGAGACTTAATGGATTTAAAGGGTGTTGGTTTTTTGAATTTCTGATTTCAAAATGGAGATGAGGGCCGAAAGAATAACCCGAATTCCCTGAATATCCGATGGTTTCTTTCTTTTTTACAGGAAATTCTCCGGGATCAGGAAACAAATCAACAACATGGCTTTCTTTTTCATATTGCTTCATTTTTACATATTGCTCGATGCTTCCTATAAACCGGCCTAAATGGCCATAAACACTGGTGTATCCGTTGTCGTGCGTGATGTAAATAGCCCGTCCATAGCTTTTCGTGGTAATCTTTATCCTGGATATATACCCATCTGCTATAGATTGTATTACTTTTCCGGTAATACCCTGGGTTTTAATATCTATTCCTGAATGAAAGTGGTTTGTACGCAATTCACCAAACGTGCCGGATAAAAAGATGGGAATTCTTACAGGAGGGACAAAATAATTGGCCGTTTTCCCCGTTTGACTATAAGTAAGAACAGAAAAATGAATCATGAAAAGAAACAAAACAAACCTGAATTGGTACATAATTTAATAGTATTTTAATTTAGCTAATAGTATACATCAAAAATAAATTTATTTTAATATATTTATATAACTTAAACAACTTTTGATAATTTTGCATAATATTGAATTTATTTTATTTTTGTATAAATAAATTGAAATGATTGAAACGAATCATAAATTAATTGTTGAACTAAGTGAAAAGATTAATACAATCATTTCACTTTATGAAAGCCAGAAAAACGAATTTGACGAGCTCAAAAAAGAACACGAGGTGCTTAAAGAGACGTTGGACCTGAGAGAAGAAAAAATGAATGAATTACAAAATAAATATGAAAACATTAAAATATCAAAAAAAATTACAAATAATGAAGAAGATGATGCTTTAATGAAAAATAAAGTAAATCATTTGGTGCATGAGATTGATAAATGTATAGGATTATTAAATCAATAATAAATGGGAGAAGATAAATTATCCATACGCGTAGCTATAGCTGACAGGTATTATCCTTTGAAGATTAACAGAACAGACGAAGAAAAGATCAGGAAAGCTGCCAAACGGATTAATGACAAAATATCCCAATATAAAAAGCGCTATAAAGACAAAGATAATCAGGATTTTTTATCAATGGCAACGTTGCAGTTCGTGACAGAGCTAATTGAAAAAGAAGAGAATAAAAATGATTTAGAACCAATAATGGATGACATACGAGAACTTAATGAAGGGCTCGATGCATACTTGAATAAAGGAGACAGCGTTCTTTAAAATATTGAATACGAGATTAAACCCGTATTATTTCTTCATCCTTTTGAAAACTCAGCACCAATACAATTGAGGACCACCTCAATTTGTGTAGGACAGGCCGCAATCTTAATGATTCTCTTAAACGGGACAGCGGAAGTCCAAAGCAAATTGGTATCCTCTTCCATATTAAATATGGAGTTTTCTTTAAAGTTTGTTGTATTTAATACGGGTTTTTTTATGCTAAAATATTAACCAAACATAAATTATATAAAAAATGGAAACAAATATATTAGGTGTT
>CAYFQI010000086.1:0-10150 GCA_964345135.1 uncultured Bacteroidales bacterium | reverse complement strand
GGTTTAACAATGGTTTTAAGTTGTGAAAAGGAAGAAATAGAAGAAACCGCTAATAAAAATGTAAAAGGAGAAATTTCATTTTCATTTGCATCCAAAACACTTAAGAGTACAAATTGCGATTTGAATAATGTTGTTTCGGCATTGGTAACGATTGAAACCAGCAGTGGAGAAACAACTGACTTTGATGCAACACCATTGACTGTTTATAAGATGAACGGAGAAATTTTCACGCAAAAAATTGCTTTGCCTGTCGGGCAGTATAATCTAACAGAATTCCTATTGGTAGATGCACATGGAAATGTATTATTTGCTGTGCCTATCGTTGGTTCTGAATATGCTGATTTTGTAGACAATCCATTACCTTTGTCTTTAAACGTAGAAAAGGATAAAAGCCAGGATTATACTGTTCAGATTTTGTGTGTTCAGGATTGCGATTGCTCTCCAGAAGATTTTGGATTATCATGGTTTGTAATTGACCAGGTTGATCTATGCTCTTTCTCACTCAGTGTATCCGAATTAGGCTCCAACACACTCCTTGATGGTGAGATAACAATCACTGCAAGTGACTATGTGTACACACAAGAAATTTCGTCAGATGTAGTTCCCAATAAAGTGTATTACCAATGCAATTATGATGAATACACCATAGAGATCACTTCACCGGGATATCAACCTTATGTTGAAACAATGACTGCAGCAGAATTGAAAGTTTTTTGCTGTACACCCAAAGTAGTTGAACTATTGCCTCTTGTATGTGGTGAAACAATCGAAAGAGACCTCATTGCTGATATGGATCAAGTAATTGGTAAAGTAATCGTCTCTAAAAACGGAACAAATATTGATCTTGAATATATCATAGAATCTGAAGGATGGTATTTACTAGAAACCGATGTCTCCATCACTCCTTCAAAAAGTGATGTTTTAATTACAAGTACCGGTGATCCTGATATTTCCCAATTCACAGTAAATACAACACACGATCCTATTATACTCTCTTATAAATATAAAAACCTGAGTACCGGAGATAATAATAATGTAGCCATATTGGCTCATGCAACAGTACAACAAAGAGAATCAAATCTCAACGTGTTAGACAACCTGCTCCCACCGGAAAAAGTAAAAGTAAAGGTAGACTATCAGGGCGAACCTCACTATTTTCAAACAACAATTTCAGACGGAGGAGATTTTAATGGAACATATCCTGGCAATTGTGTTGATTTAGATCATGTTATTTATTCCGGCAAAGAATATGAAATGAACATGGTTTCCAGCTACTCCAATGACGACATGCTGTTGAGCTTGCTTGTAGACAAACCACAAAACCTGGATAATTTAAACTACATGATCAATCAGGATTATTCAGCGCTTGGTGCAACCGGAGCTGAAGAACAGGCAGCCATGTGGACGCTGGTCGACGACATAAAACCAACCCCTGAAATAGCTAATTTTGCATTTGATCAATCAATCGTTGATGCAATGGTCCAGGATGCCCTTGATAATGGAGATGGATTCATTCCTCATTGCGGACATAAAGTATTGGTGATTTTAGACCCCGGCGTTAAAGACTCACCTGAATTAAAAACCCAGGTTACCATGGCACAAATAACAACCATATCCATTAATAACATTTGTAACTCTGTTACCACAGAATTGGATGCATGGGCAGATGGAACAGATTTTGGCGGTGCAGGTTGGGCAATGTATTTTGATTACTGCCTCGAATAACATGCAAAACATATTCATAACAAAAAAAGCCTGGAAAAATTCCAGGCTTTTTTGTTATAAAAAACATCATTAATTTTTTCTAAATAACCTGTTTTAAAATAATTTGTTTTATTTTTAAATTCAAATAAATTATTGTTTAATGAAAAAAGCATTCATTATAGGCACCGGGTTGGGCGGGCTAACCATGGCTTTAAGGCTGGCAAAAAAAGGATATCGTGTCGAAATGGTTGAAAAACACCATCAGGCTGGCGGACGACTTAATCAACTTCAAAAAGATGGTTTTACATTTGACATTGCGCCCACGTTTTTTAGCATGAGCTACGTGTTTAGAGACTTCCTTCGTGATTGCAATATTGATCAATTGTTTGAATTCGTGGAATTAGACCCGTTATATACTGTAAATTTCAGAAATAATCCCAAACAATATATTATTTATAAAAGTCTTGATAAACTTGCACGGGAATTTAAAGAGATTGAACCGGATTTTGAGGCCAAAATGAAACGTTTTCTAAAAAATACCGGTACTTTATTTCACGATACAGAACATAAAATCATCCAAAAAAATTTTAATACACTTTATGAATTTCTGGTTCAATTAATGAAGGTCCCTTTACATCATGCACCAAAAATGTTTCGTTCTGTATGGCAGGAATTATCAAGATATTTTTCTTCATATGAAGTTAAAGTTATTTTTTCTCTTGTCGCCTTTTTTCTGGGAGCTACTCCCTTTGACACCCCTGCTGTCTATTCCATGCTTACCTATACAGAATTAAAACATGACGGTTACTTTAATGTTAAAGGCGGAATGTACCAAATTGTTGAATCATTGATCAGCGAACTTAAAAAAGAAAAGGTCAAGATACACTACAATGTAGAAATTAAAGATTTTCAAAAAAACAAACAAAAAATTACCGGATTCATTGATCAAAGGGGTAAGATATGGACAGCTGATTACTTTGTAGCGAATGCAGATGCCGCTTGGTTTAGAGGAAACATTTTGCACAAGCGTGCATTCTCTGAGGTAAAACTTAACAAAAAAAAATGGACATTAGCTCCATTCACGATGTACCTGGGGGTGAAAGGTAAAATCCCAAATCTGGATCATCACAATTATTTTCTTGGAAATAATTTCAAGGAATATGCTTCAAAAATATTTAAAAATTCCATCACGCTTGAAAATCCTTATTACTATGTAAATGTGGCATCATTTTTAAATCCGGAGGCTGCTCCTGAAGGGTGTGAAGCAATATTTATCTTGTGCCCGGTGCCAGATTTACGTTACAAACCGGATTGGAAAAACCGTAACGAAGTGGCAACCACGATAATTAATGATATTTCAGAACGCATCGGATTTAATATCCAGGAACATTTGATATCCAAAACAATTCTTGATCCCCGGCAATGGCAGGAAACGTTCAACCTATATAAAGGAAGTGGTTTAGGGCTTGCACATGATTTAAATCAAATCGGGTATTTTCGCCCTAAAAACAAAGATGAAAAATATAATAATTTATATTATGTTGGTTCGAGCACTCTTCCTGGCACGGGTTTACCAATGGCTGTCATTAGTTCAAAGCTAACCACTGAACGGATGATCAATGACATTAACACAAAACAATCTATAAACATTTAACCTGATTTCCCCGAGATATGAGTATCAAGTTGTACCGAAATAATAATCTTGCATGCAGTAAAATCACAACAACCAATTATAGTACGTCTTTTTCCATGGGCATTAAAGCTTTCCACAAATCTCTAAGAACCCCGATATACGCCATTTATGGATTTGTACGATACGCAGATGAAATTGTTGACACTTTTTTTGATCATCCTCAAAAAGAATTATTCGAAGAATTTAAACAAGATACATATAAGGCCATTGAACGAAAAATAAGCAGCAATCCAATCATCGACAGTTTTCAATGGGTAGTGAACAAATATAATATTGAACAGTACATGATAGATGCTTTTTTAAACAGCATGGAGACAGATTTATACAGGAAACATCATGATTTGAAAAGTATTGATGAATATATTTTCGGTTCTGCTGAAGTCGTGGGGTTAATGTGTTTAAAAATCTTTACAGGAAAAGATAATGCAAAATACGAGGCATTAAAAGAAGAAGCGATCCATTTAGGGAGGGCATTTCAAAAAGTGAATTTTTTAAGAGATATTCGAAGCGACTTCGAGGGGCGTGGAAGAATATATTTTCCCGGAATTGATTTTCAACATATCACAGAAAACGATAAGAATAGAATCATACAGGATATCGAGGGAAGTTTTCATAACGCTTTGTCCGGGATTAAACAACTTGATAAAAAAAGTAAATACGGAGTATACCTGGCATATACATATTATTTAAAACTTTTGCAAAAAATTAAGTGCGCTCCCGTACATGAAATTATGAAACAACGTTACCGAATTTCAAACCGTTATAAGGTTTGGTTGTTTCTTAAGACAATATTAATTATAAAACTGATTACCTGAATATTAATTTATTAAAATATAACAAAAATATAACCTCATACATGCAACCATATTAACTCATATAACGTATATTTATATAACGTTTAATTGTTAAATAAAATTTATGCCATGAAAAAAATTATTTCCATCATAACCATTGGGTTTATTTATATTCTTGGAATATATTCCCAAAATCTTATTAATAATTACCAATTTGATGACAGCCAACTTTACTGGAATGACAGACAAATAACCTGGTCAGTTGAAACAGGGCTGAATCTCTCGGGTACTTATGCTGCTAACATTATTATCCCTAAAGAAAATCAAGCTGTTTGGAAATATCAATTATACCAGGAACTACCGGAAAACGGATTGGTAATTGCAGGGAGGACGTACGAGGTTTATTTTATGGGATATGCTGATACCATAAAAAACCTTAGTATCATGTTTCAACAAAAATCAACAAGTAACACTCCCTGGACGCAAAACATGTTACTTGATACATTGCCTGGCACCTATGGCCCCTATTATTTTAATTGCACAGAAACAATGGACGACGTATCATTTTGTTTCATGATGGGTAATGGTGCCGCTACAAATATTTATCTCGATTCAATAGTCGTATTTGATAGTGTATCAAAACCATCCGTGTATATACAAGATCCTGTTGATTCATCTAATGTATGCATGGGTGACACGCTCAATGTGCAGACGTATACATACGATAATGACGGGACAGTTGAACAGGTTGAATTTTACCTTGGCCCAACGCTCATAGGAACTGATACAACATCGCCATTCACATACAGTTATGCCTTACCTTCTATAGATACATCATATTCATTGATAGCTATAGCCACAGATAATGATGCTAAAACCAGTGCAGATACCAATACAATATTTACTTATAAACCGACAATTTCTGCAAGCGCTGTATCGGCTCCTGTATGTGAAGCCGGTGACATACAGCTAACTGAGAATGGGGGCGATGCTGTTAGCTGGAATTGGTCAGGGCCCAACAGTTTTTCTGCAACAATCCAATCTCCGACAAATTCCACTGTTTCTCTTGCAGATGGAGGAACATACAATATTACAATCGCTGACGCAAATGGATGTACCGCTACAGATAATGTAACCGTAATGGTCAACAAACCAACTTCGCTTACAATCACGGATCCTGCCGAAGGATGTCCTTCTATAAATATAACAGACTCTGCTGTTACTTCGGGAAGTACCTTAGGAAAAACATGTACTGAACTGGACAAAACCAACTGGACAGGAGGCTCAGATATGACATGGTGGGATGATGCAGATGGTGTACCTGGTGTATTAGATACAAATGATGCAACCTATTTTAATGCACAACCTCGCACAGCCAATACAAATTTCATTGTTCTCAATATGCAATCTGTTCAGGATATAAGCAAAATTGAAATTACTTCCGGTGATGATACATTTGATGATGGTGTGTGTAGACTTTATCTTTCAAACGACAGTATAAATTGGACATATGTAGGAGAATACGGGCCATTCAATCCAAATTCAACAAAAACAATCAATGCTTTTGGAGTATACGGCCAATACTTAAAATTAGAGTTAACAACCACAATTGATAAAGACTATTGGAATATTACTGATATCGCTATATATTATTATTTTAATGATTCATTAAGTTATTGGGAAGATACATCTGCAACAATTCCTCTTGTGAATCCTGACAGTATTACATCAAGTGGGACATATTACATTAAAGCAGGTAGCAATCCATGTGGCGACATCCAGCCTGTTAATGTTTCTATTAATTGTAGTGCTTGTCCTGACAGTTTAATAATTGATAGTCCAACAAAATGGTATGAATACACGGGGAATTCATTCATTGATTATTTCAAAGGGACAAGCCACAGTAAAACGGGCGTATTTCATTGGGAAGCAGATGGATGGAGCGGAATCAATCTTTCTCAAAGTGATTACATGCTCCACATCGAAAATGCATTTGCTGAATTTGCAAATGTAAACCTGTTCTTTGACAGCACTTCTTTTATTGATGCAAGCCCCACTCCATTTTTATACTATGAAGCACGGGCCAGTAAAGATTTATCAGGAGGCATTCAAATGAGAGTGATTGATTCAACAGGAGCCTCTACCTGGTCACAATACAAACCTTCATTTACAACCGAATGGCAATCTTATGAGTATAATTTAACCAGTGCCAATAATATAGATATTACAATCATTGACCATATTAACTGGGCAAGCCTGGTGGACACCATCTCTAATGTAACTATAGAGATCAGATACATTGCATTGGGGGACACCTCATACAAAACCAATAAATTTTCAAGAATAACAGATGTTTCATGTTTTGGTGGCAATGATGGAGCCATTGATATTTCTGTAGAAAACGTCACCATACCATACACATTTACATGGTCTACATCAAATGGCTCTGGATTAACCCCGGGCAATGAAGATCAGGCCGGGTTGACTGCAGGCGACTATAAAGTAGTTGTTGAAGATGGTGCCGGTTGTAGTGATTCAGCAACATACACGATCACTGAACCGGCTTCTCTCCCGGCAATCACAGCAGGAAGCAACAGCCCGGTTTCATCAGGAGATACCCTTAAGCTGACAGAAACAGGAGGTAAAGCTACCAACTGGTCATGGACCGGGCCAAACGCTTTTGCATCTACTGAGCAAAATCCCGTTATCCCATCTGCTTCAGAAGCTGATAGTGGAGTGTATTATGTAACTGTAACAGATGTTAATGGATGTGTAAATACAGATTCAACGATTGTAACCATTTCTTCTTGTATCCCTCCTGATGCAGACATCTCTGTTGTAAGCAATACAGATACTATTTGTCAAATAAATAATTTCAGAATAAAAATAGATTTTACAGCAGGTACTTCTCCATATAATATAGCATATACCCTGAATGCTACTCCGGTTGATACAATCTACAACATCAATACCGATCCATTCTATATAGATGATCTATCAAGCGGTGATTATCAATTCATTATTACAGACGCAAACAATTGCACCAATACAAAAGATTTTACAATTACTCCACCGGATCCAATTGTGATAGAAGATTCTATTTTACATGTATCCGTTGTAAATGGTTCCAACGGTGAAATCCATCTCTCTGTTGAGGGAGGTGTATATCCTTATTCCTATGAATGGAATACAGGAGATACAACAGAAAAATTAATGTATGTCCCTGAAGGCATGTATTACGTTACTGTAACAGATGCAAATCATTGTTTTGCAATTGATTCATTTGAAGTTTTTAGCGTGTCACCTCCTATTTATATACAAGACTATATAAAAAATAATATATCATGTTTTGGAAATCAAAACGGAATGATTGATATAGTAACAGTCTCTGGTGGAGCACCTCCCTATTCTTATAAATGGAATACAGGAAATAATTCACAGGACTTACACAATTTAGATGGAGGGTTATATACCTTAACAATCACTGATACAAAAAGCGGAGAGTATATTAAAAATTTCATAATCTGGGAACCCGATTCATTAAATGTTTACCCTTCTGTTTATGATGTAACATGTGCAGGAAAAAATAATGGAAAAATCCGGCTGGACAGTGTAACCGGTGGTGTTACTCCTTATACATACATATGGAGTAATGATTCCACGAATAATCATATTGCAGATTTATCTCCAGGCACATATTCCCTGACAGTCACAGATGTAGAAGGTTGCTCTATTTCAGAACAATATCAAGTTGAAGCACCTTCTTCATTGGCCGTAACCGGCCAGGTGTACCCGGCCAGTTGTTTAACATGTGCCAATGGATTTATTGAAGTTACAACAAACGGAGGCACTACCCCTTATAGTTATTCGTGGAGTAATGGCGGGACACAAAGCACAATTGGCAGTTTAACACGGAATACTTATACACTCACGGTTACAGATGGCAATGAATGCAATGAAATAAATAATTTTGAAATTAAACTAATAGCGCCGACAATTATTTCGTACAATCCTGTAAATGGATCCAGTGGTATTGAACATGACGTTGAGGTCAGCGTGGAATTCAACCAGGTTATATGGGCCGGTAATCTTGGCGGGGTTTCCATTAAAGATCAAAATAACCAGCAGGTCAATGGAGTTTCGGCATCTGTAGATACCATCAACAATATTCTTTATATAAGTCATGAAGATTTTACAGATCATAAAGATTATGTGGTGTTCATCCCGCCAGGCACAGTAAAAAATACAGACAATGTAGGAAATGATAGTATAAACTGGAATTTCTCTACATCAAATACCGGTATGGATGAGATGAGTAATCAATCTCTTGTTGTATATCCTGTTCCAACAAAAGGAACTATTTTCATACGCAATATTGAAAACATTCATACTTCTGATATAAGGATTTCTGTTGGAAATATTTTAGGAAATAAAGTATATGAAACAAATCTGGATATTAAGAAAACAGATAAAATTGACCTTTCGGGGCTACCGAATGGAAGCTATTTTATAACATTAAGTTGGGATGCTCATCAAATAATTAAGAAAATTATTATCTCCCACTAAATTGTGTTTGTCCATAAATCGAGTGTTTGTCCATAAAAAAAAGCCTCCCGGATGGTGGAGGCTTTTTTTTATGCAATCTACTACTAACCCAAATAAGGTTTAAGAAGCTTATTTTTAGATGATTGTCTTAATCTTCTTATTGCCTTTTCTTTAATTTGCCTTGTCCGTTCTCTGCTAAGGCCAAATTGATTGCCTATTTCTTCTAAAGACATCTCGGGTCTCCCTATTCCAAAAAAATGTTGGATTACCCGTTTTTCTTTATCAGATAAAATATTCAATGTTCTTTCAATTTCTTTGCTTAAAGATTCATGCAATAACGTATCATCAGCAACTGGTGATTCTTTGTTTTCCATGACATCCAGCAAATTATTGTCTTCATCTTCTTTAAAAGGAGCATCTACTGAAATGTGTTTGCCTGATATTTGAATTGCACTTTTTACTTTCTCTTTAGGCAAATCAATATCTTTTGATAACTCATCAGTAGAAGGTGCCCTTTCGTGTTCTTGTTCTAATTTACTGAACGATTTATTGATCCTGTTTAAATCACCTACCTTGTTAAGAGGGATACGTACAATTCTTGATTGTTCAGCAATGGCCTGCAGAATTGATTGCCGAATCCACCATACTGCATAAGAAATAAATTTAAATCCTTTTGTTTCATCAAATTTCTCAGCGGCTTTAATTAGCCCAAGATTTCCTTCGTTAATCAGATCAGGAAGACTTAACCCCTGATGCTGATATTGCTTGGCAACAGAAACAACAAATCGCAAATTGGCTTTGGTTAATTTTTCAAGTGCAACTTTATCTCCTTTTTTAATCCGTTGAGCTAATTCAACTTCTTCTTCAGGAGTTAATAGTTCTACCTTACCAATTTCCTGTAAATATTTTTCTAAGGAAGGACTCTCCCTGTTGGTAATAGATTTTGTAATTTTTAATTGTCTCATATATTTTTATGAGTTTAAAGTTATGAAAGAGTAAAAAAATTCTACATTATTATATTACGCCAATGATATGTATTTATTATCCAAAAAGCGGTAAAAATTTTTCGCAAATTAAAAAACCTCCTATTATTTGTAGAAAAAATACAATAAACTAAAACTGAAGAATAACTTCCCGATCAAGAAAATATAAGTATACCAGAAAAACTGTTAAGTCTCATTATCTCGTTCTCAATGAATCACAAAATTACATTTTTTAATTGATATAAACAAATATAATTATCTTAAAAGATTGAATTCTTATATTCACAACTCATAAAGCTCATAATCACAAAGGGATGTGAATTATATTTTTATTATTTCAACTAAAACAACCCCATAAATATATAGCACAATGTCATTAAATACATAAATAAACAACAACAACACGTTTTAAAATGGGGTATAATAAATTT
>CAYFQI010000085.1:0-10157 GCA_964345135.1 uncultured Bacteroidales bacterium | reverse complement strand
AAAATATATCAAAATACACTCTAATTTTATAATGATCCTTAAAAACTTAGAAAAAAAAACAGATGAAAAAAAACTTACTTTTATATTTCATGGCTATTTGCATGCTAAGCAAATCTCAGGATGTTTACCTGTCTCATCACGAATCAGCTCCTTTAGCCCTTAACCCGGCACTTACAGGAATGTATTTTGGTGATAACAATGATTACCGTGTAGGTGTTAATTATTCGTCACAGGCCCCGGGGACGATTTCTACAGGCTTCACAACTGCTGCGGTCAGTTATGATAAAAAAATAAACAGGTTTGGTATTGGTGCGTTTATTATTAATAATTATTCCGGGTCTACATGTTACAACAGGCTCAATGCTTTTATGTCCGGCGCATACGAGATCGCCATTGACCCGACATACAGGCATAATCTTGTAACCGGTATTCAACTCGGGGTGTTCCATCATGCCATCAAAATGCGGGAGCTTACATTTGGAAATCAATACAACCCAGCCACGGGCGACTTCGACATTCACAAGGAAACCGGTGAATCATTAAAAAAAACAAACATAACTAAAATCGAGGCCGGTATTGGCTCCCATTATTATTTTCAAGACAGAGAGACCTTCCTGAATCCAGCTATAGGATTTTCTGTTAAACATTTAGCCAATCTCGATGTTTCTTTTTACCAGACAAGAAACCAGTACTACCCAATGAGATTTACCATTTACAGCACCTGGGGCATGAACCTCTCCCCTTTCTTCCAACTACAGCCCAAAACATTTTTCCTGATCCAGGCCAATAATATATTTTTTGATGCGGGCCTTTTTTCAACTATTTTAACCCGGGAATCAGGAAATGAATACATAATAGGCATACTTTATAATTGTTATCATGAAGTGGCTGTACATACAGGAATCAAATTCAACAACAACATTTTCAGAATCAGTTACGGGTTTAACTCTCCTGCCGGAAATTTTTATTCAGGCACAAGAAATGTATTCGAATTTTCTGTAATTTTCACCCGTGAAACAAATACCAGTTCGTCATTCCCTTTAAATGAATCATTATAATAATGAATATTACAATATCTGAAAAACGGCCCATTGATCAACATGAAATCATTGCATTATACCAGAAAAACAAATGGTACGCAGCTGACAAACCCCGTGAATTAACAAAGGCCCTGAATAATTCACATGCACTCGTTACAGCATGGGACGGCCCTGTTTTAACAGGACTGGGAAATGCCATTTCTGACGGGTACCTGGTGGTATACTATCCCCACCTGTTAGTACTCCCGGAATACCAGGGAAAAGGAATCGGAAAAATGATCATGAACAAATTCAATGAAAAATATTCCGGGTTCCACCAGCAAATATTAGTTGCAGACCCAAAAGCCGTGGAATTTTATAAAAAATGTAAATTCAAAGAAGCAGGCAGTTGTTCTCCCATGTGGATATATAAAGGGGATGATCATGATTAAAAAGACGAATGCATAATGTGAATTGTTCAAATTATGCATTAATAATTCACCAAATTTTAATATTTTTGAACATTATATTTTTTCTATCATTATCTGAATATATTGTAAAAAAATATATAATAAATATACATATATCCGTTCTTTATGAATAATTAAGATAAAATAAATACTCGAAAAACATAGACTTTAAAACAAGAAATAAGATGAAAGTGTTTCAAAAAGCGCTTTTAATGGTTGTTTGTTTCATTTGTATTGAAAACATTGCATTGGCACAAATCATTGCTAAAAATTCAGATACAAGTTTACCTGCAAAATACAGCATGGTTTTGAATATTGAAATAGATACAATCAACACCAACGACACTATATTTATAGATGAACGTGTAGCATATACAACGGTAGACTCGGTTACATATTATTATGATTTAATAGAAGATTCTATATTCACTCCATCAAACACTTATTATACACTCGATACAAATCGTAAAATCATATTTCAAAACGACACCATACATTATTTAAACACAAGTGATACAACAACTTACCTATACAAAACAGTTGATACCTCCTACGCCCATAAAATTCACATTCACAATTTACCCATAGATGCTTCTCAACCAAACATCGGCTCATTAACAGTGCTTTTACCATCGGATACAGGGACAGCTGATTTCACGTGGATGAAATACAACCATGGCAATTATGATACAATCAAAAAAGAATACGGATTAAACGAGTCTTCCATTGACAGTTTAACCAGCGGAGGCTATAAAGTGAATATCACCAATGCACCTGTTCATGATACTTCATTTTTCGCATGGGCTTTAGTCAATGATTTGTATCTCAGCCTGGATACCATCAAAAAAAACATGACTGACACGCTTTCCGAAACTCAATACAACTGTGATTTCATCACCTTAAACAATATAATCAAAACAGATACATTGCAATACTATGATATTTATAAAGATTCCCTGATATATCTTCCAAACTCGATTGACTTTTTGAAATGGTCTTCTGACAATGAAGATTTTACAATCCCCAACGCCCAAAATCAACGGGTATTTATACAAAAAAAACCATTTCCTTACAAAGACACATGGTTTTATTTTGACATTACAGATCAATACGGGTGTGAACGTCAGGACAAGGTATTTTTTGAAGCCATTCATACCAAAGCAGAAATTCTTGCTTATTACAGGGAGAGCGAACCCATTGCAGAGTATAGTGACAAACAAAACAGGTATGCAAAATATGAAAATTCAGGAGATACATTAAAAGGAGCATCTCCTTTAAAAGTAATCCTGATCGATTCATCAAAAAATGCTGTTAAATGGTCATGGACGTTTAATGATCCTTATTTTGTATCAGGCACGGGTGCCGAGATAGGCACCACCAACATCCGGCATGACACGTCCCACATCTTTTATGTTCCTGATCACTACCCGTTAACGCTTGAAACAGAAAGTTGGTATGAATGCACGGACGTGGATACCCTGAACATTGTTGTTCGAAAATCCAAATTAGAAGCACCCAATTTTTTCTCCCCTCATAATAACGATGGTGTTAATGACTATTTCCGTGTATACAGCCCATCTATACGAAATATCGAAATCGTGATCTTTAATCGCTGGGGTGATAAAGTATATGATTATAGCGGGGGAATTGAAAATTGGAATGGCTGGAACGGGAAAATAAAAAATTCCGACAGAAATGCTCCGGCAGGTGTGTATTTTTATGTTATCAATGCATTGGGATGGGAAAAAAATCCCCCGAAAAAATTTAGTGGAGAAAAATATACAGGAACTATCCATTTATATGAATAACAAATGCATTTTTTATTACTTTTGTCACATTAAGTAATATTCATACGCAAAAAACTAACAGCATCAACAAAAAAGTGGAAACAACTAAAAAAAAATTTCTCCTTATACGATTTAGTTCTATCGGGGATATTGTTCTCACGACACCGGTCATAAGGTGTTTAAAACAACAATACAATGGTGCAGAAATACACTATATCACTAAAAAAGAACACGTCCCACTTTTAGCATCCAATCCATACATAGATAAAATATACCCGTTAGAAGAAGATATCAACAAATTATGCGATGAAATAAAACAGGTAGGAATTGACTATATTATTGATTTACACAAAAATATCAGGAGTTTTTATGTAAAATCTAAACTTCGTAAACTATCCTTTGCCTTTAATAAATTAAATATTGAAAAATGGTTATTGGTAAACTTTAAGATTAATAGATTACCGGGAAAACATATTGTAGACCGCTATTTTGATTTATTAAAACCATTCAAAATATACAATGATCAAAAAGGAATAGATTATTTTATCCCTGATGAAGATGAAGTTAAATTAAATGATTTTCCACGGGAATTCAGAAAAGGATATGTAGCTTTTTGTATTGGTGCGAAACATTACACGAAACAACTTACAGCCCGGAAAATCATCTCGATATGTGATCAACTTGAAATGCCGGTCATCATGCTTGGTGGCAAAGATGATTATGAAAAAGCAAAACGAATAAAAATAAATGTTGGCAAACAAGTATTCAATGCTTGTGGATTATATAACATCAACCAATCGGCCGCCATACTTAAACAGGCCCACCTGGTTATTACACATGACACGGGACTTATGCATATTGCCAGTGCATTTAAACAGAGCATCATATCAATATGGGGCAACACGGTACCCGAATTTGGCATGTCCCCATACATGCCCGATGACCATTCAAGGATCATTGAAGTCAAAAACCTTTCCTGCCGTCCCTGCTCTAAACTGGGTTTTGAAAAATGCCCGAAAAACCATTTCAAGTGCATAGAAAATATCAATGAAGAAACAATTGTACGGCACACGCAGGAGTTATTTCAACTCAACCGGAAAAAATAATTATTCATGACAATACAATCCTTACATTTGCTAATTTATGAGTCATATTTGTGGTATATACAGGCTTGATAAACAAGGTGATATAAAAAAAGAACTGGAAAAAATGATGGATGCCCTGAATTACTGGGAACCTGATAAAGTCAGCCTTGAACACGAGAATGATTCCGGATTCGGGCATCTTATGCTTTATAATACACCTGAATCACTCGCAGAAACTCTTCCATACCGGGAAGACAACCTTATCATTACTGCTGATGCCCGCATTGATAACAGACAGGAGATAATGCATCAATTGGACATACCTAAAAATACAGGCAAAAACATCCCCGACAGTCATTTGATTTTAAAAGCATATAAAAAATGGGGGCCACACTGCCCGGTTCATCTCTCGGGCGACTTTGCTTTTGCAATATGGAACTGCAAAACAAAACATATGTTTTGTGCCCGCGATCCCATGGGCGTTAAACCTTTTTATTATTTTTTAAACCAGCATCTTTTTTTATTTGCCAGCGAGATGAAAGGTATTCTTGCTCATCCCCGGGTAAGAACCACCATGAACGAGCAATGGATAGCAGACTCGCTCTCGGCCATTAAATCGGGAAAAGATAAAACATTTTATAATGAAGTTTACAGGCTCCCGCCTGCTCATTACCTTGTATTAAGCAAATCAAAAAAAGTGATTAAAAAATATTGGGACCTCAGCCCCAAAAAAACAATCTCGTTTAAAAATGATGAAGAATACACGGAAGCATTCAAAGAAAAATTATACACTGCTGTTCAAAACAGGTTAAGAAGCCATTACCCGCTAGGAGCAGAATTAAGCGGTGGACTCGACTCTTCAACAATTGTCTCGATAGCTGTAAACCAATTGCAATATAAAATGCTCAATACCTTTTCACATGCACTGCCCCAAAACATCCATACCAATGATTACCCGTTTTCCGATGAACGGGAATACATTGATAAGTTGATCGGGTATTGCAACCTGGAAAACCATCATTACATTACCAACCGTGAAAAAGGAATCATTCCTGCAATGGAAAAAAGCCTCTCCCTGCAGGATGCACCAACCCAACAAAATTTTCATTTATTTTCCGGCACGTTGTATAATGAAGTCGGCAAACAAGGGGTGCGTACACTCCTTTCAGGATTTGGCGGCGATGAATTGGTTACATCAAGGATGCCAGGGTATTTACAAGACCTGGCCAACAAGGGAAAATGGGGGAAATACATGAGAGAACTCATGTATCAAAGAAAAATACATGACTCACCCGTCATTAAACCCTTTGCTTCTAATATAATAAATAAATACGGGGCGTTCATGGCCCCTTTACTCAAGATATTATTTTCAAAAAAAGAAGACTGGCTTGAAAATAAATTCAATGGCTTTGCAATCAATCCCGGGTTCATTGAAAAAATGAACATCAAAAAACACTTTTGGGATTCAATGAAATACCCGGAACGAGATGATATCAGGGAACGGCAACATGACAGGATCACTCATAACCATATTTCTCAAAGACTGGAATATTCTTATATTGCAGCTCATTCACGAAAAATTGATTACAGGTATCCCTATTTTGACAAAGACTTAATGGAATTTTACCTGGCACTGCCCTTACATTGCAAGGTATACAAGGGATGGACAAGGTACATAACCAGGAAAGCCACGGAAGGAATCATGCCGGATGAAGTCAGGTGGCGCCGGGATAAGAGATATGTCCCTATTCCCATTATATATCAACGATTACTCGATGATGAACAAACCATTCAGGAATTAATAACAGGAATGCAAACCTCTGAATCTCTTGATTATATTGACTATGATAAGATGCAGGAATGGTTCGTCCGAATAAAAGCCAGGGAAACGAATTCATCCATTCCCCTGAATACTGGTGCTTTTTACAATTCATTAATGCTTTTGCTGTTTCAAAAAAACACCCTTTCCTCTTGATGAAAGCACAGGCATACATCATGGAAAGACAGTCTTCTCATTTTTAAACATGCGGACACGAATCACCCGGTTTCCTTATGCCAACACGGCCCACTCTCCCGATCTCCTGTTCTCTTGTTTAGTGACTGTCTATCCATTCAATGGTTTGGATCATCATGTCCGGTAACAAGAATCGCACACCCCAAAATGCACGGTTTACCGGCATAAATAAGCAGTTTGGGGGCAGGCATAACAAAGTTAGCGGGCTTTATAGACAACCACTATTTATACCCGTCTAAATGAACATTCCCGACAGCCCTGCCAGAGGGGTCTGTCATGTTTTTAAATGACTCGTCCCATGACAGTGCTTCTTCAGTGCTGCATGCAATTGAAGGGACAGAAGGTACTGTTGCAGCAGCCGCATCAGATGGAAAGAATTCTGTAAAAATAGACCGGTAAATATATTCTTCTTTAGACATGGGTGGATTGATTAAAAACCTGTATGCTGCATTTGCCAGCTGGTCATCAGAAACCATTTCCCCTGCCTTTTCTTTTAACGTGTCAATCCAGCTATATCCCACCCCGTCTGAGAATTGCTCTTTTTGTCGCCAGGCAATATGGTGGGGTAGGTAATCACCCAGGGCTTCCCGCACTACCCATTTCTCAATCCGTTCAGGTGTAATCATTTTATCTGCCGGGTTGATGCTCATGGCTACATCTAAAAACTCCTTGTCAAGAAATGGCACGCGCCCTTCTACACCCCATGCTGCAAGAGATTTATTGGCTCTTAAACAATCATATAAATGAAGTTTGCCTAATTTCCGAATGGTCTCTTCATGAAATTCTTTAGGGTTCGGGGCTTTATGAAAATACAAATACCCCCCGAATATCTCATCAGCACCTTCACCGGAAAGCACCATCTTGATCCCCATGGATTTTATAACCCTTGCCATCAGGCACATGGGAGTGGCAGCCCTGACAGTCGTGACATCATATGTTTCAAGATGATAAATAACATCCCGGATGGCATCCAACCCTTCCTGTATTGTAAAATTAATTTCATGATGAATTGTTCCAATATGATCTGCCACTTGCCTGGCAGAGATCAGATCAGGTGAACCCTCGAGGCCAATTGCGAACGAATGAAGCTGTGGCCACCATGCATCTTCAGAATCATCCGACTCAACACGTTTTGCTGCATATTTCTTTGCCAATGCCGAAGTAATCGATGAATCAAGCCCGCCTGAAAGCAAAACACCATAGGGAACATCAGACATCAGTTGCTTATGCACGGCTTTCTCCATTGCTGACCTTAAATCTGCAAGACTAGTCTTGTTGTCTTTAACATTATCATAATTCATCCAGTCCCGGTGATACCATCGTTTCATTTCCCCGTCTTTACTATATAAATAATGGCCGGGCAAAAACAACTCAATCTTTTTACAAATCCCTTCAAGTGCTTTCAATTCTGACGAAACATAATAATTGCCTTCTAAATCCCATCCCTGGTAAAGAGGAATGATCCCGATATGATCCCGTGCAACCAGGTACGTGTTTTTCTCTTTATCATACAAAGCAAAAGCAAAGATACCGCTTAATTCTTCAATAAAATCTATTCCTTTCTCACGGTAAAGGGCCAGGATCACTTCACAGTCAGACTGCGTTTGAAACTCGTACTTATCCCTGAGCCTCGCTTTTATTTCACGATGATTATAAATCTCACCATTAACAGCTAAAATAAGATTACCGTCATTACTATATAATGGTTGTTTGCCGGATTGAGGGTCAATAATAGCAAGCCGCTCATGAGCTATTACTGCATTATTATCACAATATATCCCTGACCAGTCGGGCCCCCTGTGGCGTAATTTTTTTGACATACTTAATACCTGCGACCTTAACTCGCTTGAATCTGTCTTGAGATCAAAGACACCAATAATTCCACACATAATTGTGTTATTTTTTAATTAATAAATAGCTTTTGTTTATACTATGATACAAATTTAATATAATTTATTATAAATATTAAGTTTGTATAATTTTTTTACTATAAATTGTCATTATTTCAAAAAAATTGATTAAAATTTAGTAAAGATAATTTATTTTGTTTTTTTTATGAATTAAAATATTTTTACATTTTTATATACATCTACAAAACAATTATCAATGTCTCCCTTTAAAAGAAAACTAAGACGGGACCTGTTTTCCAGTAAATTCGGAGTGGTAGCGGCAGCTGCTGGATCTGCAGTAGGGCTTGGAAACATTTGGAAGTTTCCCTACGTGTTGGGTGAATCGGGAGGCGGAGCATTTTTAATCATCTATTTAATATTTGTATTGAGTATAGGGCTTCCCTTGATGATCTCTGAATTCATCATTGGAAGGAAAGGCCGAATGGATGTATTTGGTTCATTCAAGCGTTTAGCCCCAAAAACATTATGGCCTTTTGTAGGCTACATGGGTATTGGTGCTGCATTTTTAATACTTGCTTTTTATGGCGTGGTAGCAGGCTGGTCATTAGAATATATTATAAAAGCAGTTAACAACACGTTTGCTGACAAATCCCCGGAACAGATAAAAGGAGCATTCGACACGTTCAAATCAGGAATATTCAGGCCGATATTATGGCAGTTAATATTCATGGGGCTCACTGCTTTTATTGTCTATTCGGGCATCAAAGACGGGATTGAAAAATATGCAAAAATTTTAATGCCTTTATTAGTCGTACTCATTATCATATTGGATATCAGGGCTATTACATTACCCAATGCGGGACAGGGGCTGGAATTTTTATTCAAACCCGATTTCTCAAAACTCTCTGCCAACGGAGTGTTACGTGCCCTGGGCCAGGCTTTTTTTTCACTTAGTTTAGGCATGGGGGCTTTGATTACGTATGGATCATACATTGATAATAAAAACAACCTCACCACCACTGCTTTTGAAGTAACCCTGGCCGATACCTTAATCGCCTTATTGGCCGGTATCGCTATATTCCCTGCTGTCTTTGCCTTTGGCATTCCACCAACTGCAGGGCCAGAACTTATCTATATTACCCTTCCCAATGTATTTCAGCAGATGCCCGGCGGGCATATCTTTTCCATCATGTTCTTTGTATTACTCGGTGTAGCAGCTTTAACATCATCCATTTCCATTCTGGAAGTTGTAGTAGCCTATTTTGTTGAAGAACTAAACATAAAAAGGCACCAGGCAACGTTGCTTGCCACCGGCCTTATCTCTGTCCTGGGAATATTTTGCGGCCTCTCGATAGGAAATAACCTCGATGGATTCAGGCTTTTTGGAATGAATCTCTTTGATTTGCTGGAACGCGTCTCTTCCGACATACTGCTCCCGTTGGGTGGTTTATTAATTGCTGTATTTGTCGGTTGGTACTTAGGCAAAAAACAAGTAAAAGACGAATTATCAAACCAGGGCACGCTGCGAATCAAATATCTAAACATGCTGTTGTTTATTTTAAAATTTATCGCCCCCTTTGCCATTGCACTCGTCTTCATGGAAAGCATGGGAATGCTTGGCTGATAACCGCCCCCTCTTCAATGTACCCCGGCCAATGATTAATTGTTAATTGACAAGCCCCACCGGCCCCTGTCTCCTAACCTCTCCCTTCCGCAAAATGAACATAACGGAATCGCATGGCAAGAGCCCCCTTTTTGCATGGTTCCGTTTGTATCCGTTTGTAAACGTATATAAATATTTACAAACAGATATTTTTTTGTTATCTGTCTGTTTATGTTATATTTGTATAAAAAATGAATTGTATGGCCGTGATGAATCATAAGAACAGATATAATATATACAACGACAATTGTCGTTTTTTGCAAAAAAAG
>CAYFQI010000084.1:0-10160 GCA_964345135.1 uncultured Bacteroidales bacterium | reverse complement strand
CCCCGTGTACTATTATCCGGTATGCCAATTTATTTTAGGCAAACACAATATATGATTAGCGCAGGATATTGTGTTTCTAACAATTTTTATTTTAACATCAATGCTATGATATATCGTAATTCCTTCTTAGACAAAAAAAACTATGTGCAAAATTTTAAACTATCATTTTTATATATTAAGTAGTATATTCGCACTATGCATCACCTCATGCGAAAAAAATCCTGATAGTATATCAACAAAATATCAAGGTCATACTACCAACATGACATCCTATTATAAAATTGAACGTCATGGCCTGAATGATTCATTTGCAGTTCATTTAACAGGTCCTACCTGCTATGAACGTCAAAATGGAGAAATAAAAATTCGCACCTTCCCTGACTCCTTTTTAAACTATAAATGGGAACATGCTGACATCTATTTTGCAGATGAATTATATGATTTATATGCAGGTGATTACAGGGTAACAGTATCTGATGATACCAATAATTATGCTATTTTATCCATTACTTTGTACAATCAATACATTTTTATCCCTTCTTCATTTTCTCCAAATGGTGATGGTATAAATGATACATGGAGTATTGATGGGTTAATTCAATACCAAAACTTTTCAGCTTCAATTTATAATACAATGGGGGAATTACTTTATCATGTATCCGAATACTACCTATCATGGGAAGGAAGATATAAAGGCCAAAAATTACCTGCTGATGATTATTATTATAAAATTGATTTATACGGAGACGGAAAAGAAATTATTGAAGGTGTGGTAACATTGGTATATTAATGTTAATCATAAACACAATATATAAAACAGGAAAATTATTTATTCCACCCCGTGCCGTCCATTCTCCAAAAACACGATACGGGGCAATTGGTTTGTCTTATTAAATGCATCATATCCTTTTTTCAGGTCTGTCCACAACCTGGTTTTACACGGTTCGTTTTTATATTTACCCGTGAGTTCCGTGAATTTTGATGCCGTGAGTTTTGCCGGGAAAATAGTCACCGGGATGGTTGACTGTCCGTTATCCCGTGCTTCAACACAAAAAACATACAATTCTTTGATCTTATCATTGGTAATGGGCAAACAGCCAATGGTAACACAGGCACCATGAATAAATATATCGCCTCCCGGGTTCTTTTTGTCGGCAAGAATTTTATCTGACGCGTTCGGGTAGTTCAAGCCCAATGACAGGTAAAAATTACTGGCAGGATTAAACCTGTTTATATGATAAAAGCCTTCGGGAATCTGTCGGTCGCCCTGTTTTCGTTTTGGCCCCAGGCCACCTGATGTACGGCAAACAGTGTATTCTTTAATCAATTTAAATGACCTATCCTGTTGATTCTTTGCCCATAATTCAATCTTTTTTTCTTGTTTGAATGCTCTTAAATAGATGACGAGCCGATTTGTATCAATGGAGTGTTCTTCCAATATATTTTTTACATATTCCCATTTGTCGGCATACGCTTTACGCACGCGGGGATATTTTTCCTGGCCTGTTTTAAACGTTCCTGAATAAAATAACATGAGTATACCAATTAAATATATTGGTCTGTTGAGCATCTTCATCGTGTAATTTAAATTTATATTTTCATTTCAGGCAGCTTCTTTCTTTCCCGACCTCAATACCATGAACACACCGATTAACACGAGTGGAATACTGAGCCACTGTCCCATTTTTAACGGGATGGTTTGTTCAAATGGCACCTGCACTTCTTTAAAAAATTCTACAAAAAACCTGAACCCGAATACACAAATCAAAAACATGCCAAACAAGAATCCTTCTTTGACCATCCCGTTTTGTTTCCTGTAATACAAAAAAAACAGGATAAAAAACAATAGATATGCGGAGGCTTCATAAATCTGGGCAGGATGTCGTGGAATACCATAGATAGCCATCTCGGCTTGAATGCTTCCCTGGCCTTCTGATATAGATATATTGGGGCTTAAATCAAAAACCTTTATGTTGTAATACAAATCCTCATCCTTTTCGATCTCTGGAATAAAATAACGATACATAATGGCCTGAATGCCTTTCTCATTAATCGTGCCTTTTCTAAAGAAGACCTCAAGGTTTAATTTCCGGTATGTTGTATTACCGACAATGGTATCCTGATTGATTTGTGAAATTTCCACTTTTTCGATGTATTTGCTAAACCGGTTGGTCAATTTTTTATCAACTTCTCTTGCAAAGATAAATGCGTGTGCTTTATTTGTTTTATCTCCAATGATCTCTGAATTCATCAGGTTTCCTGTCCTGATGAACGGGGCTATTAATAAGATGACAATAACAATCCTGTCGAGCAGCCAGAAATAAGGCTTTTTAACTTTCCGCACGTAAAGGTACAACGCAATTAATATACCAACCGCCGCCCCATGGCTAGCAAGTCCGCCTTTCCATACCTGGAATATTTCGAGTGGATGCTTTAAATAATACCCGGGTTCATAAAAAAAACAATGCCCGAGCCTCAACCCAAGAATACATCCAATCACCAGAAAAAATGTCAGTTTCCCGATCTGTTCGGATGTCATTTTCTTTTTTTGCAGGATCCTTTCAAGTAAGAGGTATCCCAGGTAAAACGATACAGCAAAGAAAACACCATACCACCGAATGTCTCTTCCAAACAAGTCAAATGCAACTGGATCGGCATTCCATATAATATATTGTAACATAATTTTTTTTTAAAGGTAAAATTACATTTTAATTTATTTAACCATTCGGATTCTTCGAATAATATACTAAAAATGTCTTGCATCCAATACAATATATGATCTTCTGATTTTTTTTATTGGGTACATATACTTTGGTCGCTGAAGCATATCTCATAGCATCACTTATTGCGCAATCAACCGAATCTCTTTCTCGTGGCTTTTGTTTAGGATTGTTTTTCATAATCTTTTAGGTTGATTTTAATAACAAACTTAATTAGAAAAATTAAAATAAAAAACTTTATATCTCTTTAATACATTTTAAGATTTCATTTCTTAATCCATTTCTTAAATTATCATTATCCCTAAATGCGTTCCTCACGAAAAACTCCAGCCGGTTGTGCATGTTGGCTTCACTAGTGTCTGCATCCATGTCAAGAAACAGAACATTTAATTCCGGGAACATATCTTTGATCCGTTTTGAGACTCCTTTTGAGACGATGTGGCAGGCAACACATCCAAACGGCTGCACAGCAACTATATTATGAATACCTTCTTTAGCAAAAGTTACCATCTCGGCCGGAAGCAGCCACCCTTCTCCATATTGATGTGCCAGGCTC
Organism: uncultured Bacteroidales bacterium; assembly: GCA_964345135.1. Lineage (GTDB taxonomy): Bacteria > Bacteroidota > Bacteroidia > Bacteroidales > JBBRXJ01 > CAYMKE01. Next base: position 6,884 of record CAYFQI010000084.1, on the reverse strand, counting down.
ACGATTTCACGGGCATTTTTCTGCAATTCATCAATATTGTGCAAGGGTGTCAGGCAATGATGAAACCCTTTCAATATAGCATTTACTTTATTTATATAACGGTCGACACGCTGTTCAATGATCTCATGAAACATTTGTTCAATCCAACCGTCTTTTTCAAGGTTATTCGCATTGTTGAATTTAATATCAGCTAATGATTCTAAAAAAAAGGGGTTGATCGGGGAAGCAACCACTTCCATCCCATTATTCCTTAGCCAGTCTTCAAGTTGATAATTTCCAAATGAATTGTATTTCATAAAGATTTCACCCACTATACCTGCCCTGGGAAGTGACACGTCATGATATGCTATCGCATTGAACTCGTCAACAGCCTGTTTTAATAACCGTAGCGAATGCTTAATCACATAGTTTCTACGATTTTGATAAGCATATTGAATATATTTATCAAAAATGCGCTTTGATTCTCCTTTTGTTTTCTCGCGAACCACAAGGTAATTGTAAAGCTTTAATAAAGCATCTGTATAAATAAGGGTATTCAGTGTCAACGAAAGCAATTCAAAAAAATTCTTTTTAAATCCGGGCTGAACATTTAATGTATTGGGATTAGTAGAAACGGAAATAACAGGAATATCTTTATATCCTGCATCCAGCATTGCTTTTTTAATTAATGATACATAATTGGATGCCCTGCATTGGCCACCTGTTTCACTCATGGCAATGGCCACATTCTTCAAATCATATTTCCCGGATTGAAGTGCTTTAATAATATCGCCGATAAGGATGATTGCAGGATAACAAATATCATTGTTTACATATTTAAGACCGGTTTCTACACTTTGTCTGTCAGCTTCCGGGAGTAACTCGAAATCATAGCCTTCCTGAAAAAAAAGAGATTCAGTAAACAAGGCATAAAATTGCGATAAGTTTGGCCCTAATATACGTTTCTTCCTGTCAATCTTACAAAAAGATGGTGTTGTCTGACGAATATTGATTGTCTTACTTCTTTCACGATAATTATGATGCAATGACTCCACGAGTGAACGAATGCGGAGTTTAACAGGTGCCGGATTCTCCCCTTCATCAATCCTGATCATTGTATAGTGTTTATTATATTTCTCCATGATTTCTTTTGCTTCATCCATAACAACAGCATCCGGTCCGCAGCCAAAAGAATTTAATTGAATGACATGTACATTATCCTGCCGACCTGCCCATTCCAATGCATGATAAATCCTGTTTGAATATTGCCATTGTGAAAGAACATGGACATCATGTTTAAAATCAGTAGAATGAGTCTCTGGCACCATATCTTCGGTGATGACATCAATGCCCATATCACAGATCATCCCGGGAATATTATGATGAACAGCAGGGTCGGCATGATAGGGCCTGCCCACGAGCATTATCACCGGTTTATTATTTGCCCGTGCCTGTTCAATAATCTTTTTCCCTTGTTCTTGTAAATCTTTTCGTATATATTCTGTCCTGGCTTTTGCTTGTTTAAATGCTTTTTGAAACGCTGCCTTTTCAATTCCAAATTGTTTAAGATAGTCATAGCAAGCTTTGGCAAGGAGTGTATCATGATTAAAAGCTACCGTAATCATGTCATAAACAACCCCATATTCTTCAAAATTGACGACATTTTTAATTACATCAGGATAACCGGTTACAACGGGACAATTATATACATTTACAGCATCTTTAAATTCATTTTTCTCATATCTGACGATTGGATAAAATATTCTGTCAACCTGTTTGTCTATTAGATCAAAAACATGGGCATGCACCAGTTTGGCAGGATAGCATATATTATCAGACATAATGGTTCCGTATACTTTTTGTTGATTATACCCAGCAGCATGGGAAGAAAGGCATACCTGTATGTTCAATTCTGAAAACAATACATTCCAAAAAGAAAAATTGTCATACATATTCAGCACACGCAGAATACCAATTTTAAACTTTGGTATTGCAGACAGATTTATTTTCTGCTCAAAGACCAGTTTATTCTTAAAAGCCATAGAATTAAATCCAGGCCGGGTGCGCTGTTTATTATTTGAATATTTTTTTTCGCAACGGTTACCGGAATAATAGACCCTGCCGGCAGGAAAAAATAATTGACTGATACGGCATTTATTTCCACAGCCATCACAAATAAATGTTTCTGCTAATTTTTTTTCTGTCCCCTCCAATTCTTCAATCTTATTGAATTGGCTTTTCCCCTGTTTTCTTCTTCCTGTCCGTTCAATAGCTGTTAAAGCACAACCAAAGGCTCCCATTAAAGCACTGATAGGCGGGCGTTCAACCTGTTTCCCAAGGAAAATTTCTGTTGCTTTTAACACGGCAGGATTCATAAATGTCCCACCCTGAACCACGATCTCGTCCCCGAGATCATTGGTGTCTTTGACTTTTAATACTTTGTTAAAGCAATTTTTTACTACTGCATACGCCAATCCTGCTGATATATCTTCTATTTTAGCACCTTCCCTCAATGCCTGTTTTAATTTAGAATTCATAAACACCGTGCAGCGGGAACCTAAATTATAAGGTTTCTCAGAGATCACAGCCTTTTCAGAAAACTCTTCAACGGTTAACCCGAGTGACCCTGCAAACGTTTCTATAAAAGTTCCGCATCCTGATGAACAGGCTTCATTAACTTCAATATCTTTTACCTGCCCGTCTTTTATATAGATTGCTTTAATATCTTGTCCGCCTATATCAAGTATAAATGAAACATTGGATTTAAAAAAAGCAGCTGCTTTAAAATGAGCAATGGTTTCTACAATGCCTTCATCACAACCAAATGCTTTTTTGATCAATTCTTCCCCGTATCCTGTAACAATGGTGTATTGAATCGTTGCATTGATCTGTTGTTCTTCGATGTATTGCCGTAGTGATGCAAATGCTTTTTTTACGGCGTTGATTGTATTTCCCTTATTATTTGTATAATAAGTAAAAACAATTTTTTTATTTTGATTCACGGCCACCAGCTTCGTGGTTGATGATCCTGCATCAATGCCAATATAAATACCTGTAGTAATGGCCGGGGTTTGTTCAAAAAGATGATGTCCTGTATCTTTAGATTTTTCCCATTGCTTAAATTCATCCTTGTTTTTAAATAATGACTTGAGCCTGTTTGGTTGATTTTTAATTGTTTTACCGGCAATTGAAGAAAAATACCTGGTTAATTGGGATACTGTCATATCCGGCCTTTCAACATGGCCTGCCAGACAAGCGCCAAGTGCCGGAAGGACATTGCCGTACCCGGGGATAATGACATCCTGGTGGTTAACATCTAAAACATGCATCATTGCATGTTGCATGGCTCTGGAAAACATCAGCGGGCCGCCTGAAAATATAATCTTCGGTTTTGGTTTTATTCCTTGCAAGAGCGTGTTTGCAACCTGTACTGCTACTGCATGAAATACCGACCGTGCTAAATCAGGCAATGGAACCCGTTTGCTAAGGAGACTTTGTATGTCGGTTTTGGCAAAAACACCACAGCGTGATGCAATAGGATATATATTATCTGACTGTAAAGCCAGCTCATCAAGTTCATTTAATGAAATACCCAATAAAGATGCCATCTGATCAATAAAAGCACCTGTTCCGCCAGCACAATTCCCATTCATGCGGATGTCAGGATAACCATTTTTCCTAAAGTACATTAATTTGGCATCTTCTCCGCCAATATCTATGAATAATTGCCTCTCCGGATAAAACCTTTCAATAACTTCCCCGGATGCAATGACTTCCTGAACAAACGGCATATTAAGTTTTTCGGCAACCCCCATACCCACAGAACCTGTTATGACAGGGGTTACAACAACATCTCCAAATTTTTCAAGAACGTTGACCAGGGTACGGTGCATATTCAGAGATACATCGGTATTATGCCGGACATATTCTGAAAATACAATATTTTTTTGTTTGTCTGTTATCACCACCTTAATCGTGGTGGAACCGATATCAATGCCTGTGTTAAACAAGATATATTTAAATTAATTTAGCATTCATTGCCTGCAAATCTTTTTTACTTGAGCCACAATCATTTGCAAGTGTATGTCAAAGAATTTGTCATGGTTCGGTTCAAATAAGCAAAATAAATTATATAAACATCAGCAGGCTGACGGCCATCATAATCATCCCCAATATCAACCCATAGATTGATAAGTGTGCTTCACCATATTCCCTGGCTGCTGGCAACAATTCATCAAGTGAAATAAAAACCATGATCCCTGCTACCATCCCGAACAGAATTCCAAAAAAGAAATCATTCAAAAAAGGCATCAGGATAAAATATCCTAATAATGCACCTACAGGTTCTGCCAGTCCTGATAAAAACGAATAAAAAAATGCTTTTTTCCGATTGCCTGTTGCATAATACACGGGAACAGAAATAGCAATTCCTTCCGGGATGTTATGAATGGCAATGGCAACAGCTATGGCCACTCCCAATGCAGGGTCTTTGAGTGTAGCAATAAATGTTGCAAGTCCTTCCGGGAGGTTATGAAATGCAATGACAAAAGCAGAGAAAACACCCATGCGCAATAATTTTTGGCATTTAGCAGCTTCGTCAATGTCTTCTACTTTTTTATATTCATGCGGATTTTCAAATGAAGGGACCAATCGGTCTATGACCGCAGTAATTAGCATTCCGGCAAAAAAAGCACCTGCTGCAGCCCAATGTCCCGGCCGATGTCCCAAATAATTACTTAATGATTCTTGCGCTTCAATCAATAACTCTGCAAAAGAAACATAGATCATCACCCCTGCCGAAAGACCTAAAGCAACCGATAAAAAACGGGTGTTCGTGGTTTTAGAAAAAAAGGCAATGGCACTTCCTATACCGGTTGAAAGGCCTGCAAACAAAGTCAACAAAACAGCTATTAATAAGTGTTCTGAACCCATGCTTTATGTTTTAAAGTCAAGTGTTTGCTCTATAAAGTTCAAATTCGAGGCGTGTGAACCGAACGAAGTGAGCTCATGAACACCTTAAAAAACAATAATAAAGTGAATAAAAATTTAAACCGCAGAATACTTGTGGTATTTGAGGATTTAAATTTTAAGCAACAACGAAGAAGTTGGACTTTATAGACGGACACTAATTAAAATCTTTAATGATCTGTCTAACCCATTCTTTTATTCGTTGTCCTGTTTTATCTGGCTGTACATCTTCATCAATGACCAAGCCAACAAATTTATTATTTTTCACTGCTTTGGAATGTTTAAAATCATATTCTTCTATAGGCCATTGCCCAATCATCCTGCATTCCTGTGCTGATATGCGTTTATATAATCTTCCAAGTGCATCCACAAAGCTGTCGGGGTAATTTTCCTGATCTCCCAAACCAAATATTGCAATAATTTTCTGGCTAAGGTCTTCCTTATCGCAAGCCATCACAAAGCCTGCCCAGTCATCCTGATAATCCCCTTCTCCCCATGTTGAAAGGCCAAAAATCAAATTATCATATTCCAGCAATTTATCAGAAGGTGTTCTGGAAATATCATACACATCAACCTTGTCTTCTCCAATTTCTTGCTGAATCCTTTGCGCAACTTTTTCTGTGTTTCCCGAATTTGAACCGTAAAAAATTCCAATTTTTTTCATTTTTTTATTATTAATTTTTAGGTTTAGTTCTGCATAAGAACAATAACCATTTAATGTAAATTTTTAAATAATTATTCTCCTTAATACTTTTAAAATTTTAATTGAATATCATACATTTATTTATTTTTTCCATATATTAAATGGGTCCACCATTGGTTTAAAAATAGAATCCTCATCTTGTCTTGCTGAACTGGCATTGAAGCTGACTACCGGAATATTCGACTCATTGATAATTTTATAGGCTACCGCTCCTAAATAATTATCATGCCTGTTCGCTTCTTTATGGGTCATAACCATGATCAAATCTGCATTGATTTCTGTAGAATAGTCTAAAACCAATTTATGGATTGGTTTTCCTGTTCGCTCATATAATTTAATCGTACATTTTACTTCATTTTCCTGAATCATGTCCTGAATTCGCTGCATTTTTTTTAAAATCCTGCTTTCCCTGGCTTTCACCCCTCCAATCAAAACAGACACCAGATGTACAGTAGCATTATAATGCTGCCCAAATGCAATGGCGTTAAATATTTTTTCCCTGGTACGTTGTGTTAAATCAATAGGAACAACAATATTTTGATAATCCAACACCACGCCTTTTTCCCCGGGCATTGTGATCACAGGTGTATCAGCTGCCCTGACGATCCTCGTGATCTTAGAACCTAATTCCCCGGCTTCAACAGGGAGCACCTTGCGCTTTCCCAATATTATAAACCGCGCAGAAATCTCCCGTGCAGAACTGAGTATTTCTTCATACACTTTCCCTTTTCTAACCATTGTTGTTACAACAACCCCGCTTTCTTTCGTAGCTTTTTCAGCAATTTTTTCAAGCCTGTTTTTCACTTGTGCTTCAATGGTTTTTATTTCTTTTTCTGTGCGCAAAAGCTGCTGTATAAAATCTCCCTGTTCAATTACATATAGCAATATAATCTGACCATTTATAAATTCAGCAATCGTATAAGCATTCACCAAAACAATATCTGCTTCATCAGAAAAATTATAGGGAACGATGATTTGTTTTCCGGCTACTTTCATAAAATATTTAAGGTTTTAAGAGTTTTATAAGTGGATATAAGAAAGTAAAATTAAAAAAATACCTGTTAAAAATAATAATTTTTTTTATATTTTATGAATAAAACCTATCTTTGTACAGAGTAATTCATAGAGAGCTAAATGCTTCTTATTTTAGATATTGACTAAAAAACATTTAGCCAGTTATGAATGCCCGGATTTTAAATTTTAAATTTTAAATTTTTTTCTAATGAACATTTTT
>CAYFQI010000083.1:0-10695 GCA_964345135.1 uncultured Bacteroidales bacterium | reverse complement strand
CCTCGGCAACAAGATCAGTTACAGCACTTGTGAAATCGGCATAGTCTGCACCGGCTCCCCCGATGGTATAAGTCCCGTTAAGCTGGGCATTGAGGTGTAAAAATGAAAAAATAAATATTATAAACGGTATATATAATGATTTACTAAAATACATATACTGTTTGTTCTGGGTTTTTAATAAAAAATTCATAAGCATTTATTTTATGAGTTAATAAAAAATTTAACAAGCATAATCTATTGATCTATCAAAGTTTCGCTCAATTTATTTCAGCCAGATAGTAAAGATTATCTCCAATTTTTCCAAAAAAATGATCATTTTGAGAAGGACTGTGTTCTTTTTTTCTTTTTTCTGCAACAGGTATTTCTTTTGGATATATAGAAACACTATCTATTACAAGTAAAAAAATAGTTGTTTTTTCCATTTAAGTATTCGTTTAAAAAGATAGACTCTATAAATTGAAAAGGTTGCACTATTTTTTACTTTTTTTTTAAAAAAAATGGGTAGTTTATTCATAATATCCACTAACATCTTTATATTCGCTCCAAAGATTGCTTATTCCCATTAGATTTCCAGAGAAAATCTATTTTGTGTTATTAAAAAAATCAGATTTATTTTCCTTAAGCTTATTTTTTCTTTGGTGGTTTATATCCTCTTTCTTTTGCCATTTTTTCAAGTTTGGATTGAAAATTCGATTTTTTCTGAGGCTTTTTCTTATTTTCATTTATTTTCCTGAGGATGTCTTCTTCATTTATAAATCGCTTACTTACTGCATTTTGTCCGACTGTAATCAAGTTAGAAAGGAATAAATAATAGGTTAAAGCCGATGAGAAGTTATTCAGAACAAAAAGCAACATAACAGGCATGACATACATCATACTCTTCATTCCGGGCATCTGACTGCTCGAAGCACTGGCCTGATTACTGAACCGCATGGTAATAATGGTGGTAATAGTCATTAATATTGTAAATAGACTTACATGGTCACCATAAAAAGGGATACTAAAAGGTAAGTTAAGTATTGAGTCATAAGTTGATAAATCATTTGCCCATAAAAAACCTTCCTGGCGGAGTTCTATTGATGCCGGGAAAAAACGGTACATGGCAATAAGAATCGGCATCTGTAACAAAAGAGGTAAACAACCTCCCATAGGGCTTACTCCGGCTTTCCGGTACAACTTCATTTGTGCCTGCTGCCGTTCCATGGCTTTTTCTTTTGGTATCTTCTTATTTATTTCATCAATCTGTGGCTTTAAAACTTTCATTTTTGCCATTGACGCATAGGATTTGTAAGTTAACGGGAATAAAACAATTTTAATAATAATAGTTAACAATAATATAATAATCCCGTAATTCGAAATGTAATTGTTTAAAAAATTAAAAATTGGAATAATTGCAAACCGATTAATCCATTTAAGTATCCATGCCCCCAATTGCACAAGTTCCAAAAGATCATTTCCATATTGTTTTAATGTATTAAAATGATTCGGGCCAAAATAAAAATTAAAAGACAGCAATGATTTATCTTTATCCTCTAAAAGAAGGGTTGTATTGGCAATAAATTTTTTCAAATACCTGCTGGTATCTGGCAATACATTATATTTCACAAGCCCATTGGAAAATGCATCATTATGAATAAGCACTGATGAAAAGAACTGATGTTTAAAAGCTACCCATTTAATCTTAGTTGAGAGTTTTTCTTCTTTATCTTTATCCGAACGGGCATTTAAATTATCCACGTCATCTTTAAAATATTTATAATAAATTGTTGTATAATAATTTTCATTTTCTTTGCCTTTTTCAAGTGATGGTGCATACATCTCCCAGTTAAGGTCAACATTATTAATATTCTGCGCAATAATTCCACCCATATTCACAAACCGGATATCAAAATCAAGCATATAACTGTCTGGTTTTATAATATATGTGTACTCGATATATTTATTATTACCGGCATACAACCTCAATTTAAGCTCCTGAGGTGTATCTACTGCTTTCAAATGTTTACCCTGCCGTTCTATCGGTTTAAAATAAAAATCATTTGTTGATATAGAACGGTTTTTTGCAAAAAAATTCAACCCAAACGTATTGGAATCGCCATCAAACAAAACAAGTTTTGATGAATCGTATGTCTGGTAATTTTTTAATTCAACCGAATATATCCTTCCACCTTTATTACTGACCTCAGCCCTGATCAGGTTATTTTCTATTATATATTTCTCAGGCTTACCTGTAGCTGCTTCTGCAAAAGCACCATATTTTTTATGTAAGTCATTTTGTGTTTTTTCATTTTTTGCAACTGTATCTTCGGTTGTTTCATCTGTAATTTTATCTGTAGTATTTTTTTGAATAGAGTCATTTATTGCTTTTTGTTCGCTGATCGCTCTTGACTGTACTTGTTCTAAAGAATCTTTTTTTCTTCTGAGGGTTTCTAATTCTTCTTTATCTTTGTTTGTCAAGAGGCTATAACCTATTAAAATAATGGCAATTAAGAATATCCCTGCGACTGTATTTTTATCCATTGAAAATAAAGTAATTTTTTAAAAAATTTTGAAAGGTGCAAAGTTAATTGTTTCAGGAAAAAAATTGAGTTTATTTTAACGTATTTTTAATAAAATCAACAAAAACCGGATGCGCATTAGTGGCTGTACTATTGTACTCAGGATGAAATTGTATTCCTATAAACCATTTTTTTTCAGGCATTTCAATAATCTCAACCAAATCAGTATCCGGATTGTATCCAGAAGCTATCATTCCGTTTTTTTCAAATTCTTTCAGGTATTCATTATTATACTCATAACGGTGGCGATGGCGTTCAACAATCTTATTCTTATCATAAATAGCAAATGCTTTACTTCCTTTTTTCAGGATACAAGGATACCCTCCTAAACGCATGGTTCCCCCTTTTTCTGTTATGCCTTTTTGTTCTTCCATCAAATCAATAACAGGATATTGGGTTTTAGGGTTCATTTCGGTAGAATGAGCGCCTTCCAGGCCCAAAACATTTCGCGCAAATTCAATCACAGCACATTGCATACCCAGACAAATCCCGAGGAAAGGGATGTCTTTTTCCCTTGCATATTTGATTGCACATATTTTACCTTCTATCCCTCTGTCTCCAAAACCCGGAGCGATTATAATGCCTTTATAAGGTTGCAAAAATTCTATTACATTTTCCTCATTAATATCTTCAGAATGAATCGTTATAAGATTTACAAAGCATTCATTCTCAGCGCCTGCATGATAAAGTGATTCTACAATTGATTTATATGCATCAGGAAGTTCAACATACTTTCCAACGAGCGCTATATCAACTTGATTTTTAGGATTTTTTATTTTTTTAACAAACGATTTCCATTTGCCCAGTTCGGGTTTCTGTCTCTTTTTCAGGGCAAGTTTTTTCATGACAATTTCATCCAGTTTTTCTTTTTGCATCAAAAGCGGGACTTCATATATTGTCTGAGCATCAATAGATTCAATAACTGCATCAAGTTCCACATTGCAAAACAAAGCCAATTTTTTCCGGATATCTATTGTCATGGATTTTGATGTCCGTAATACTAAAATATCTGGTTGTATTCCGTTTTCTAAAAGTTCTTTTACAGAATGTTGCGTGGGTTTTGTTTTTAGCTCTCCTGAAGAGCCAAGGTATGGTAATAGTGTAAGGTGTATATTAACATTATTATTAGGCCCGAGTTCTCTTTTTAGCTGACGAACGGCTTCAATGAACGGCAATGACTCGATATCTCCAACGGTCCCGCCAATTTCTGTAATTACAATATCATAATGAAACCGTTTACCAATAAATTTTATTCTTCTCTTTATTTCATCAGTTATGTGAGGAATTACCTGCACGGTACTCCCCAGGTATTCAACTTTACGTTCTTTATTGATCACTGATTGATAAACCATGCCTGTTGTCACGTTGTTTGCCTGCGATGTAGGTTTACCTAAAAATCGCTCGTAATGCCCCAGGTCAAGGTCAGTTTCCGCACCGTCTTCTGTCACATAGCATTCCCCGTGTTCATATGGATTCAATGTTCCGGGATCTACATTTATATATGGATCCAATTTTTGAATGGTTACCTTGTATCCTCTTGCTTGTAATAATTTTCCGAGTGAAGCTGATATAATGCCCTTCCCTAATGATGAAGTAACTCCTCCTGTTACAAAAATATATTTAATCTGTTCCACTATTATTTTAATTATTTAATCATCTAGTAATTTTTACTTTCAATCATCTTAATTTTTTCTTCCACCAGGCCCAATTGCTCCCTGGCATTGTCGATTTTCTTGTTCACCTGGTCTATTAATCCCTGGGCATTCTTCGTGTTTCTAAAAAAACCAATATTATTTTCAAGTACATTGATGTCTTCAACCAGTTTTTTCTTTTGATCTAATAATTTATTTCGTTCATTTTTAAATTTGATGTCGGATTTGGCATTTGCCGCAATATCATCCAGTTTATTTTTATACTTGAGCATGCTCTTTTTCCCTTCTTCCAGTTGCATTTCGTCATATTTACTTTTAACAGCCTCTTTGTAAGCATTTTGTATTGCATCTTTTTGCTTTATCGGAACAAATCCGATTTGATGCCATTGATCCTGAAATTCTTTTATTTTGGCAATATTCTCATCAACATTATTACCGGGTTTGAATTTTTGAATTTCTTCAATAATCATTTCTTTTTGTTTTAAATTGCCTTCCTGGTCAGCATTCATTTGCTCAAAATGAGCTTGTTTATTCTTAAAAAAAACATCACATGCATTTTTAAATTGTTTGAAAAGAGCTTTGTCTTCTCCTTTTGGTGCCGGCCCGGTTTTTTTCCATTCTTTTTGAAGATATATATATTCTTTTGTTGTTTTTTCCCATGCATCACTATCTTTAAATTTCTCTGCTTTTTCTATTAGTTCATTTTTTTTATCCCTGTTTTGTTCAAAAAATTCCTGGTGTTTAGCAAAAAATTCACGTTTTTTTTCAAAAAAATGATCGCATGCATTTTTGTATTTTCTGTTAATATTATCGTTCCCTTTTTGCGGTACAGGACCTGTTGCTCTCCATTTTTTTTGAATCTCGATAATTTTTTTCGATTGTTCTCTCCATTCCCTGATATCATTCAATTCCAATTCTCCAATTTTCTCTGTTTCATCTAACAGTGCTTGTTTAACTTCTAAATTTTGTTTTCTTTTTTCCCTGAGTTGTATAAAGTGTTCCTGGTGTTTTTTATTAATCTGTTTGCTGGCCTCCCGGAATCGTTCCCATAAGTCTTCTCTTCTGTCTTTTGGAACAGGGCCAATTTCTCTCCATTTGTCATGCAACTCCTGCAAATTCTTATAAGCCCTTATAATCTTTATTTCTTCATCTAGTTTTTCCGCCTTTTCGCATAAATCAATTTTTTCTTCAAGATTTTTTTTCAGATCAAGATCTCTGAGTTCTTTATTAATCTTAATAAAATCATAAAATTGAGTGGTTGCATGGTGATATTTATTCCATAATAATCTGGACTCGCTTTGTGGTACTTGTCCTATTGATTTCCACCTTTTTTGAAGTTCTCTAAACTCTTCAAATGTTTTATTTAGTGATTCTTCATTATTGATAAGCTTAATGATGTCTTCAATAACTTCTTTTTTCTTTTGCAGATTTTCAACTTGTTCATTTTCAATATCGTTATTCAGTTTATTTCGTTTTTCTTTATATTCTGAATATAATTGTTTAAATAGATCTTCTGATTCGTCTGCTGCCGGGGTAAATTCAGCTTCATTTCCCCCTTCTTTTATGTAATCACGTCTTTGTTTATCAATATCCATCTTATGCAATTTATAAAAATTGCTTTTGATTAATTCCACGTGTTCTTTTAACTCTTCTACAGGCTTTGTTTCTAATAACTCTTTCATCAACGTGAGTAATCCATTTTTATCATATTTTGAATAGTCAATCGATGAATCATCATTTATGGATGACATGGTTGCTTTCCGTTCATTTTCTTTTTGATATACAGCTTTATCCTGTTCAGGTTTATTTGTATTTGTTTGTTCTTCCTGATTATTTTCATCGGAATGCTTTTCTTTGATGAATTGATCATCATCTTCTTTCCCGGATGAATTAGATAAAGACTGTAAATTCTTAATATTATCTGTTTCTGCCATAAAAAATATGGTTTTCGTTATATAAAGAAAGTACGAAATTAGTTATTTAAGGTTTAATATTCAAACAATCAATATGTTTTTTTATTTTTATGTACATTTATCACGTTAATTATCTTTAATGTCTAAATTAAATTTTTTATGAATTCTGAAACAATGCGTAAAGGATTGAAATTACCAGTGATTGAAGAATTTTATTCATTACAGGGCGAAGGGTTTCATACAGGGAAAGCAGCATATTTTATCCGCCTGGGCGGATGTGACATCGGTTGTTCATATTGTGACACCAAATTTTCATGGACTCCTGGTATCAAACCGTTGGTTTCAATAGATAACATTGTAAAGCGCGCCGGAAAAACACCATGTATGTCCCTGATCGTGACTGGTGGCGAACCATTGTTATACAACCTTGATCCTTTATGTACCTTGTTCAAACAAAGCAATTATACAACTTTTCTCGAAACATCCGGTTGTTATCCCGAGAGCGGTACCTGGGACTGGTATTGCTTGTCTCCAAAACAACAAAAACCGCCATTAGAAGAAGCGTATCAAAAAGCCAATGAATTGAAAGTGATCATCCAAAATCCGGATGACTTTACATGGGCAGAACATACAGCATCAAAAGTACATGAAAAATGCTTCCTTTTTATACAACCTGAATGGAGTGTTTTTGATACCATTATTCCTGAAATTGTCCAATATATTTTAAAAAATCCAAAATGGCAAATTTCATTACAGAGTCATAAATTCATGCGTATTCCATAATTAAACATATCATGAGCAAAAACATTTTACTCTTTTTAATCATCGGTTTACTTTTTGTAACTGCCTGCAGTACAACGAAAGAACACACTGCAAGCTCCAATCGTGCAGTAAAACTATACCAAAAAGCAAACACTTTGCACCAGCAATATAAATACCAAGATGCCCTGAATTACCTTTACCAGGCCATAAGTATAGATTCTGGTTTCATAGAGGCTTACTTACTGATTGGCGATATTCAATCTTCCGGAAAACGACACGAAAAAGCCGCCTGGGCTTATAAACAAGCTGTTAAAAGAAACCCTGATTTTTTCCCGAATACTTTCTATTTTTTAGCAAGCCAGGAATATATGATTGGACAATATGATTCCGCTGCCATTCATCTCGAACGCTTTATCAACCGACAGGATATAAAACCTCACATGAGGATGAAAGCACAACAGCAATTAAAAAAAGTACATTTTGCACAACAGGCTGTTGCTAATCCTGTTCCGTATAATCCTGTAAACCTTGGAGACAGTATTAATTCTGTTTATGATGAATACTGGCCCAGGTTGTCTGCCGACGAGCAGACCATTATATTCACCAGGCGAATTCCAATAGATAAAACAGATACAACAGTATTTCAAAATCGTCAGGAAGATTTTTTTATTGCTCATAAAGAAGAAGGAAACTGGAGAAAAGCTAAAAATATGTACGCACCTTTAAATTCATCAAATAATGAAGGAGCACATACAATTTCAGTTAACGGGAACTACATGTTTTTTACAGCCTGTAATCGTCATGATGGTTACGGACTCTGTGATATATATTACAGCGCCAATTACAATGACCGGTGGACACGGCCTGTAAATATAGGCAGAAATATAAACAGCAATTATAGCGAGAAACAACCTACTCTTTCACCGGATGGAAATACACTTTATTTCATTAGTGACAGGAATGGTGGTTTTGGCGGATATGATATCTGGAAATCTGTCATTTTACCAAATGGCAACTTTTCTGCTCCTGAAAATCTTGGGAATACTATTAATACAAGTGGAGATGAAACATCACCTTATATTCATTTTGATAATAAAACACTTTATTTTGCTTCAAACCTACACATGGGAATGGGCGGATATGATATTTTTATTTCGCGACACCAGGAAAATGGTGAATGGAGCACCCCAAAAAATCTTGGATATCCAATTAATTCGTGTCATGATGAAGAAGGCCTTTTTATTAATGCCCGGGGAGATATGGCATATTATTCATCTGACAGGGAAATCACGGGCAGGGACATTTACAGGTTTGAATTATATGAAGACATGAGACCCGATCCGGTATCATATGTAAAAGGGACTGTTTATGATTCAAAAACAGGTGAACCACTTGGTGCATATTTTGAATTAATCGAATTAAAAAAAGCTGAAACAGTCATGGAATCCGCTTCAGATCCTAAAAAGGGGGATTTCCTGGTAACATTGCCGGCTGGTAACAATTATGCCTTAAATGTATCAAAGAAAGGGTATCTTTTTCATTCGGAACATTTTGAATTAAAAAAAGCTGAAACAGGAAAAATGCCTTTTTATCTTGATATTCCGCTCAAACCAATACAAAAAGGAAAAAAAATCGTGTTGCGCAACATCTTTTATGAAACAGATTCATATGAATTAAAAAAAGAATCACGGGCTGAACTGAATAAACTCATACTATTCCTGGAAAATAATCCGCAGGTAAATATTCAGATCAATGGACACACAGACAGCACTGCTTCCAAAGATTATAATTTACAATTATCTGAACTGCGGGCAAAAGAAGTAGTGACATATTTAAATCAAAAAGGAATTTCAAAGGAGCGTTTATCATATAAAGGATACGGGGAAACAAAACCGTTAGCAAGCAATGCTACAGAAAATGGAAGAGCCAAAAACCGGAGAACAGAAATGATGATTGTAAGTAGTGCCCATCCATAAAGTCAGGTATTTAGGCTACAAAGTTCGAATTCAAGGCTCACGAAGATGGAAAAATAAATAGTTTACTCACGTAAATACTTGGTCTTTGATTCTGATTTATTTCCTGATCACTTCAACTACATTCCCGGGCATCACTTTAATAATCCCTGAAGGCCTGGTAGAAGATGTAAATTCATGGCGGCGGTGTTGAACAATGTAATCTACAGATGATTTTATCTCCGTATCAATTTTCTCAAATATAGACGGCGCCGCTTCCCCGCTAATATTTGCAGACGTTGACACCAATGGTTTCCGTAAACGGAAGATTAATTTTTTGCAAAAAAGATCATCGGTAATCCTGATAGCAATACTCCCGTCTTCGTGAATTATTTCATCGGGTAAATTTTTAGCACGGGGGTAGATAATGGTCAGTGGTTTAAATGATTGTTCTATCAAATCGAAAGCGATATCCGGGATAAGTTCAATATATGAAGGAAGTCTTTCGATACGGTCTAAAAGAAGGATCAGGCTTTTATTTTGATCCCTTTGTTTAATATTAAATATCTTTTGTATCGCTTCACGATTTGTAGCATCACATCCTATACCCCATACTGTATCTGTCGGGTATAGTATGGTACCGCTATTTTGCAATACGTGTAAACTTTCATCAATATCTTTCTTCACTGTTATTAAAAATATTTATTCAGTATAAACAAATCATTTATTAAAATCCCGCAAAGCATCGTTAAGTGAAGTTTTAGCATCTGTTGACGCTTTCCGTTTACCGATTATAAGAGCACATGCAACCTGGTACTCGCCTGCAGGAAACTTCTTGGTAAACGATCCCGGGATCACTACCGAGCGCGGTGGAACATTCCCAATATGTTCTACCGGTTCCGGGCCCGACACATCAATGATTTTTGTAGATCTCGTGATGGAAACATTGGCTGCTATTACAGCTTCTTGTTGAACCCGCACCCCTTCAACAATAAGACTTTGTGCTCCAATAAAACAATTGTCTTCTATGATAACCGGTGAAGCCTGAACAGGTTCGAGCACACCACCTATGACTACGCCTGCGCTCAGATGAATATTTTTTCCAACCTGTGAACACGAACCAACCGTGGTATAATTATCAACCATCGTCCCTTCATCTACATAAGCACCAATATTTACATACGAAGGCATCATGACAACACCTTTGGCAAGATAACTGCCATAACGGGCTACAGCATTGGGGACCACCCGTACTCCTTTTTCTTTATAATTAGTTTTTAAAGGAACTCTATCATAATATTCAAATGGTTTATTTTCAATAACCTCCATGTTTGTTACGCGGAAATATAAAAGTACAGCCCGCTTAACCCATTCATTCACCTTCCATGAATCGCCTGTAGGTTCAGCAACTCGTATCTCACCATTGTCAAGTTTTTCAATCGTATCTAAAACGGCCTGTTTAAAAGCTTCTTCCTTTAATAATTCTTTATTCTCCCAAGCCTGATCAATATATGTTCTATTTTTATCCTGCATATTATATTATTTTAAAATTTGACAGCAAAGATAATAATCTAAATAAAAATCAAATTAAATTACATTGTTATTCATTTTTTTTTTAATTTTATTATCAAATTTTTATAACATTAATGGAAGCCTATGCTTTGAAATCGTTGCTCTGTCAATGATTGCAAAAATTCAATCATAAAAACTGACGAAAATCTATATATTTTCTATATTTAAAAATTTCTACCCTTTTTCCTAAAAAATCTAAAAAATGACAAAGAACGTAATCATATTTATCACTATTTTTTTAAATAGTTTTTTTATATTAAATGCTCAAAATGTAATTGATATCATT
>CAYFQI010000082.1:0-10748 GCA_964345135.1 uncultured Bacteroidales bacterium | reverse complement strand
TATTTAATTTTATTTTTTAAATTTGTACACGTAAATAATAATAATTTATTAATTTTAAAAATATTAAACAATGGCAACGATTAGATTTAAAGCATTGGAAAATGTTTTTTCCAGAAAAGCAATGTGGAAAGAACCTTATGCTAAGGCTACATCGGAATATTTTGGGGAAAATGTATTTTCCGATGAACAGATGAAAAAGTATTTGTCTAAAGATGCTTATGAAAACATTTGCAAGTCAATAGATAATGGTACACAAATTGAACGCCAAATTTCAGATCAGGTTGCAGCCGGAATGAAGTCATGGGCAATGGAGAAAGGTGTAACTCATTATACTCATTGGTTTCATCCATTAACAGGGGGAACTGCAGAAAAGCACGATGCATTTATTGATTATGCTCAGGGAGGTGGATTTATTGAGCAATTTTCAGGAAAAGGATTAGCTCAGCAAGAGCCTGATGCATCCAGTTTTCCAAGTGGTGGTTTAAGAAATACCTTTGAGGCCAGGGGGTATACAGCATGGGATCCTTCTTCTCCGGCTTTTATTATCGACAATACATTATGTATCCCTACAATTTTTATTTCATACACTGGTGAAGCATTAGATCATAAAACACCATTGTTGAAAGCTTTAACTATTGTAGATAAAGCAGCTGTAGAGGTATGCCGGTATTTTGACAGAAACGTGTCAAAAGTCTTCTCTACATTGGGGTGTGAGCAAGAATATTTTTTAATTGATGAAGCATTATTCAATGCACGTCCTGATCTGATATTAGCTGACCGTACGTTAATCGGGCATGCCTCGGCAAAAGACCAACAGCTTGATGATCATTACTTTAGCTCAATTCCCGAGCGTGTGAAAGCATTTATGCAAGACCTCGAAACAGAAGCATATAAATTAGGAATACCTATTAAAACCAGGCATAATGAAGTAGCTCCAAACCAATATGAATGCGCACCTATTTTTGAAGAAGCCAATCTATCGGTTGATCATAATTTATTAATGATGGACCTGATGAAGAAAACAGCCAGGAATCATAATTTCAGAATAATTTTTCATGAAAAACCATTTAAGGGAATCAATGGTTCAGGAAAACATAACAACTGGTCACTGTCTACAGATACAGGAGTAAACCTGTTGTCTCCCGGAAAAAATCCGAAATCAAATATGCAATTTCTTACGTTCCTGGTCAATGCAATTAAGGCTGTTTACACGCATAACGAAGTGCTCAGGGCGAGTATCGCTTCCGTGGGCAATGCACACCGATTAGGAGCCAATGAAGCACCCCCGGCTATTATTTCTATATTTTTGGGCGAACAGCTCACGAGAATGCTGGATGAAATAGAAAGCAGGGTGACAAACAAAAAAATGACTCCCGAAGAAAAAACAGCTATTAAACTTGATGTAGGAAGAATTCCAGAGATTTTACTTGATAACACGGACAGGAACCGGACATCCCCGTTTGCTTTTACCGGGGACAAATTTGAGTTTAGAGCAGTGGGGTCTTCTGAAAACTGTGCATCACCACTGATTGTTTTGAATACAGCAATGGCAGATCAACTCATCGAGTTTAAAAAAGATGTTGATAAGTTGATTGAGAATGGAACAAAAAAGGATGAAGCTATATTCCAGGTTCTTAGAAAATATATCATTGACTCCAAACCGGTAAGGTTCGAAGGTGATAATTATAGTGATGAATGGGTTAAAGAAGCTGAATCAAGAGGTTTAACAAATGTTTCAGATGTACCCGAAGCATATGATGCTTATCTTTCTGAAAAAACTAAAAAACTTTTTAAAAAGCATAAGATACTCACGGAAAAAGAACTTGAAGGAAGAACCGAAGTTCGTTTGGAAACATTTACCATGAAAATTCAAATTGAAGCAAGAGTGTTGGGTGATTTAGCAATCAATCATATTGTTCCGACAGCTGTAAATTATCAAAATACTCTCATGGAAAATGTAAAAGGGCTTAAAGAATTGTTTTCTGAAAAGGAATACGATGAATTGGCCGGTGCCCGTTTAAATTTGATCAAAGAAATATCACAACATATTTCAGCGATTAAAAACCAGGTAAAAGAGATGAAAGAAATTCGGGAAAAGATTGATAAACTGGAGGATACGAGAGAGATTGCAGGACAATACAGTAAAAAAATCATTCCTTATTTTGAATCTATAAGAACACATGTTGATAAACTCGAACTCACGGTTGATGATGAAATATGGCCATTACCCAAGTATCGTGAACTTTTATTTACCAGGTAATAATAAATTTTAAATACAAAAAAGAGGGTGTTCGAATATTTTCAGACACCCTTTTTTTTATAACTATGTTAAGGAGAATTATTAAAATTCTCTTTGAAAGAAATTATTTGTTTTGTATGATTTTTTGTGTATCAACAGCTATCATGAGTTCTTCGTTTGTTGGGACAACCATAGCTGTTACTTTAGAATCTTCTTTGCTAATAATAACTTCTTCCCCGCGTTGATTTTCGTTTTTTCCCTTGTCAAATTCGAGTCCTAAATATTCAAAGTTTTTACATATTTCTTCCCTTGATTCAGCTCCGTTTTCTCCAACACCTCCTGCAAATATTAAAATATCAACACCTCCCATTGAAGCAGAAAATGAACCAATGTATTTTCTGATCCTGTAATGATACATATCCAGGGCTAATTGCGCACGTTGATTTTTATTTTCCCATGCCTCGATTTCAATATCACGCATGTCTGATGATATTTCAGTAACACCCAAAATACCACTTTGTTTATTGATCAGGTTGTTCATTTCTTCCGGGCTTAACTTTTCTTTATCCATTATATCAAGCACGGCGCCTGCATCAATATCCCCGGTTCTTGTTCCCATGATAAGTCCTTCTACCGGGGTAAGCCCCATGGAAGTGTCTGCGGATTTCCCTTTGTTTATGGCAGTAAGAGAAGCTCCATTCCCTAAATGGCAGGTAATAATTTTTTTGTCTTCTATGTTAACATTAAGAATATCGCAGGCTCGTTGACATATATACCTGTGGCTTGTACCATGGAAACCATATCTCCTGATGGCATGTTTTTTATAAATTTTATAAGGAATCCCGTACATGTATGCATATGCAGGCATTGTTTGATGAAATGCCGTATCAAATACAGCAACTTGAGGGATGTTCGGCAACGTATCATTAATTGCATAAATGCCTTTCAGGTTTGGTGGGTTATGAAGTGGAGCAAGTGAAATGCAGTTTTCGATCTCTTCAACAACATCATCTGTTATTAATACACTTTTGCTGAATTTTTCGCCCCCGTGAACAATGCGGTGCCCTACGGCTTGTATTTCATCGAGTGAATCAATGCATTTATAATCGTCAGACGTGAGCAGATTAAGTACTATAGCAATACCTACTTTATGATCAGGAATGTCTTTTTCTAAAGATATTTTTTCCCCGTCCCCATTTTTAAATTTCACAACAGCGCCTTCCATACCAACTTTATCCACAAGACCCTTTGCTAATACTTTTTGACTGGGCATTTCAAATAACTGGTATTTTATCGAAGAGCTACCGCAATTAAGCACCAATATTTTCATTTTTTTGTTTTTAATGTTATTTATATTAAATTATATGTATTATTTTGTTAATCTTCTATTTGATTAACAGTTATAGCTACAACATTTACAATGTCGTTCACGGAACAACCTCTTGACAGGTCATTCACAGGTGCTGCAATGCCTTGAAGTAAAGGGCCTAATGCAGTTCCGCCTCCAAGATATTGAGCGAGTTTATAACCAATATTTCCTGAATTGAGGTCTGGAAATATTAACACGTTTGCTTTTCCTGCCACGTTGCTATTTGGTACTTTTTTATTTGCTACTTTTTTACTTAAAGCGGCATCTGCTTGCAGTTCACCATCAATATTCAGTTCAGGTGCTCTTTTTTGCGCTATTTCGGTTGCTTTTCTGATTTTTTGAGACATCTCGTTATCAGCACTTCCTTTGGTTGAAAAACTTAATAGCGCAACGATCGGCTCAAAATGTCCGATAGAACGGGCAGTATGTGCAGTTGATATAGCAATTTCCGCAAGTTGTTCCTCATTCGGATTCACGTTCACCCCGGAGTCTGCAAAAAATAAAAGCCCATTATGTCCATATTCCGAATTATTCATGATCATTAAAAAAGAACCGGATACAATACTGATACCCGGTTTCGTTTTAATGACTTGAAATGCTGCTTTTAATACATCTCCGGTTGCATGATCTGCTCCGGCAACCTGTCCGTCAGCATCTTTGTTTTTAATCATAATACAACCTAAGTATAATGGGGCTTCAATATATTTAGTGGCTTGTTCTTTCGATATGCCCTTGTGCTTTCGTAAACTATAAAATAATTCAGTATACTCTTCTTTTTTTTCGTGAGAATAAGGATCAATAACTGAAGCATTTTTTATTTGGCTCAATCCTAATTGTGAAGCTTTTCTGGTTATTTCTTCAGGATTACCTATCAAGGTAATGTCAGCAATTTTTTCATCAATGATTTGATTAGCAGCTTTAATAATACGTTTATCATAGGCTTCCGGGAGAACGATACGTTTCTTTTTCTTTTTGGCCAATTCTTTTATCTCGTCAATAATATTCATATAGTAAATCGATTAAGTTTTATAGTTTTAGTAAAAGGTGTAAAATTGTATGCTAATCTAATTAATTTTTTTCATATCTCATGAATATTTTGTAAGTATTTGTATAAAAAAAAAAGGTTTTAATTCCGGTTTGATATTTATTTGTATGATTGTGTTAATATGTAAAATAATGAGGGCAAAAGGTGTTCCGTGTTATTTTTAAAGGTACTACTGTAATTTTTATAAAAATAGTCTGGAAAACAGAATTCAGTGTCAAAATCAGATATACAGAATCAACTTTTACTTAAATGGTAGTTGGACCAAAAAAATTATGATTAAGTTGCATTATTTTTTAATTTCGTCCGATGCCTTACAAAGAGCAGTGAATTATATTTTTAAGATTATTAACCATAAAGATTTTCTATTATGAATATAAAAAAAACTTTATTATTACTGGCTGGATTGGCCTGTATGAACGTGTTTGTTGGACAAGAGTATATTACAATCATTAAACAATTTAAAAATGACCATGGAAATGTTTATTCTGTAGATATTGACCCCGGGAGGGACTATTTAGCAAGTGGCGGGGAGGATGAAACAGTTAAAATATGGGATTTTAAAACCGGTGATTTGATACATACCTTAGAACAACCATACAATAAAGTTTATACTGTAAAATTTAATCCCCAGGGAAAATATATATATGCCGGCGGCGATCCGAATATTAAAATATGGGCTGTGAATACCGGACGGTATGTGAACATATTAAAAGGAAATTCAACAGATATTTGGTCTTTGTCACCGGGCCCTTACGGGAAACGTATTGTAAATAGTTCATTTGACGATAAATTCAGACTATGGGACGTGGTGGATGGCAAATTGCTTAATACATTTGAAGGCCATGAAAAAAGTGTTCTGGCAGTAAGTTATTCACCCGATGGGAAAACGATAGCAAGTGGATCATTGGATATGACCATCCGGTTATGGGATATTGAAACAGGGGAAGAAATTTATATTTTTCATGGACACGGGGGAAATATTTATTCGTTGGATTTTAGTCCGGATGGAAGATACCTGGTTAGTGCTTCGTTAGATAAAACAGTGAGAATATGGGATACACGAAAAAAAGAATTTGTCAGGACTTTAACAGGTCATCAAAAACCGGTAATGTCTGTTTGTTTTAGTCCAAACGGGAAACATATATTAAGTGCATCTTACGATCAAACGATCAGGTTATGGAATGCAACCAATGGCGAAGAAATTTATAGTTATATTGAACATTCTGGCCCGGTTAATGCAGTATGTTTTGGTCCTAAAGGCGAATATTTTGCCAGTGCCGCAAATGGCGAAGAGCTTTTCCTATGGAAAATTGACCCGAAGATTTTTGTTGATAAATACATGAAGGAAGAATTTGAACAGGAACTGGATACGCTTCAGGTATTTCGTCCCAGGGACGAAAATGAACCCCGGCAAGGTTATAAAGCACGGGTTGAAAAGCAAAAAAATGTTAAAGAAGCATTATATCAAAAATATTATGAGCAATATTTAAATGAATTTAAAAATAAACCTATTCTAAGGTATGATGAAGAGGAGTAAGTTTTTGTATCTTAAACATTAAATGATCGTATAAAAAATAAGATATTGGATTTTGTAACAAATAATCATTTTTATAATGATTATTTTTTTGCAAATAAAAATATTATTGACATATAATTATTTATGACAATGGTTGAGCATTTTTTCCCGTTTTTTAAATACATTTAAATAAGAAATTTAAAAATATAGAATAATAAATATATAAAAAGTTTATATTTGCGAACTAAGGGAATGATCTTTATGATCATTAGAATCAAGAGAAACGGAGGAGACCACTATGGAGAAGACAATTATAAATTTGATGAATAAGGAAGTGGGACAAATATGTTCTATACAAGGAGGAGAAGGAGCGGTTCATAAACTAGAAGCATTGGGAATCAGGCCTGGAAAAAAAGTTAAAAAGGTCAGTTCTCAAATTTTTCGCGGACCCGTTATCATCGGGATTGATGGAAGAGATATCGCACTTGGATATGGATTAGCCAAAAAAATAATGGTAAAGTAATTATTACAGGCACCATTTTGAACTGACATAAGTAACATGAAGAGAATCATATTAGTCGGAAATCCTAATATAGGAAAAAGTGCTGTATTTTCAAGGTTAACCGGGGCAAATGTAATTGCTTCTAATTATCCGGGCACTACAGTAGAATATACAAAAGGTTATATGAAATTGCCTGATGGTGAAAAAGTTGAGATTTATGATATCCCGGGGATATATACATTAGAAGCTACGTCAAAAGCAGAAAATGCTGCCATTGAAATTTTAAAAAAAGGCGATATCATCATCAATGTGATTGATGCTACTAATATTGAGAGAAACCTGAACCTGACCGTTCAATTATTTAAAAAGTTAAAATTGCCATGTATCATTGCATTAAATATGTATGATATTGCCAAGCGCCATGGTATTAGTATAGACGTTGAAAAATTATCAGGAATTCTTCAGGTTCCTGTTGTCCCTACAGTTGCTGTTAGTGCAGAAGGAATTAAAGACCTGACTGATCAGGTTAAAAATGCGAACATTCCATCTCTTTCATACAACGACGAAGAAAAATGGAATTTTATCGGTAATGTAGTGGAAAGTGTACAAACTACAGAACACAGGCATCCAACATTTAAAGAAAAAATATCAGAAATGTCTGTTCACCCGGTGTTTGGGATTTTTTTTGCATTCATCATCTTGTATTTATCTTTTTGGATTGTTAGAATAATAGGAGAGGGGTTAATAGGGTATGTCATGGACCCTGTTTTTAATAATTACTATAAACCTTTACTTCATAATCTTTCAGATTTTTTAGGGAGTCAGACCATTATTCATAAATTATTGATAGGTAATCTGGTGAACGAAGGCATTAACTTTGAACAATCTTTTGGAATGCTGAGTACAGGTTTGTATATTCCTATTGCAGCTGTATTTCCTTATGTATTTTCTTTTTATTTTGTTCTTACCCTCATGGAAGATATTGGATACCTGCCGAGATTGGGTGTATTGCTTGACAATCTAATGCACAGGTTCGGACTGCATGGTTTATCTGTTGTCCCCATGTTTCTTGGATTGGGATGTAATGTGCCGGGTGCTTTGTCGGCCCGGATGCTTGAAACCCGTAAAGAACGATTTATAGCAACGACCTTAATGGCCATAGCTGTTCCCTGCATTGCACAATTGGCTATGATTAGTGGTTTGTTGGGTAAGTACGGCGCTTCAGGTTTCTTTACACTTTTTTTTATATTGTTTATTGTTTGGATACTGGCAGGCATTGTTATGAATAAATATGTTAAAGGTGACTCCCCAGAAATATTGGTTGATATTCCTCATTATCATTTGCCTTATCCTAAAATAGTGTTAAAGAAAGTATGGATGAGAATAAGACATTTTATTGCTGAAGCCATCCCGTTTGTTTTGTTAGGTGTATTTATCGTAAATATCATGTACATTACAGGTTTTCTTGACTGGATTGGAAACTTATTTGCACCTTTAATTACAAAGGTGTTTGGACTGCCCCCGGGGGCAATATCTGCTATATTGGTTGGGTTTTTAAGAAAAGATGTTGCCATAGGGATGCTGGCCCCGTTAGACCTGGGTTTTAGAGAGCTTATTGTGGCTTCAACGTTATTAACTATATATTTCCCCTGTGTTGCAACATTTATTGTTATGTTAAAAGAGATGGGGCCGAAAGACATGCTGCGTTCTGCAATTATTATGATTTTTACAGCTTTTGTCGTGGGGGCGGCAGTGAACTGGACGATGGTATGTTTAGGTTTTTAGAATGACCCCGGGATACTTTTGATTATTCTTTGAATATTTACATTTGCAATGATTCTTTATAGTTGTTTTAATAATTCAATGTTTTCCAACATCAAAGCTTTGTTTATTTGACCCGGCGCTACTTCTTTTCCTGCTCCCCCGGATGCATAAGTAAACGGGGCGCCCATTAAAGGAGCAAGCAAACGTGTAATTTTCCCGTGTTCACCCATTCCAAATGCTACAATATTGTCATATTCCGCATAAAGAGAAAGGATGCTTGCGCGATGCACGTTATTTTCAATAGTGGTTACTATTTTACAAATATCAGCACCATGTTCAAAACAAATATCTGTGATTTTTTTTAATTCTTTTATAATGGGTGTTGATTCAAAATTATGGTATGATATGATTGCTTTGCAGTTATTGGTATGTGCAAATTCCAGCATATCTGTTAAATACTCGTCCGGAGATTCCACTTCCAGGTCAACGTGTGATGCACCTGAGGCAATGGCTGTTTTTAATCTTTTTTCTCGTTCCTTTTCATTATATTTTCCTGTTCTACATGTTGCAATTAGCTGAGGATGAGACTTGAAAAGAGATTCGATTTGATTGATATTTAGTTCGGATTTGTCAATACGTATCTCTGCAAATGTCTCTAATTTAATTGCTTTTAATAAATCTTCATAAGACAGATCGGCTAAACTAACACAGATCATAAATTATTTCTTTTAATTGTGATATTTCTATGGGTTTAATAATTGTACTTCCTATGCCATCAAGCAAGACAAAATTAATGGTATTATTCTCACGTTTTTTATCTTTTCTGATGCTTTCAAGCAAAAGGTTTTTAGATATCTGAATTTCTGTAGGGAGTTTATATGCGGCAATAAGTTTCGTAATTCGTTCCGATTCTGTTGTTGTTAACAGTCCCATTTTTTCTGAAATTCTTGCTGCAATAACCATACCGATGCTTATAGCATTTCCATGGATCACCCCCGGGTTATTTTTTTCTATAGCATGGCCAATGGTATGTCCAAAGTTTAGAATCCTTCTCAACCCCTTTTCTTTTTCATCTTTTTGGACTACTTCAGATTTTATAGTAAGTGAATTGGAAACAAGTTCATGCAATACATCAATATCCCTTTGTAATGCGCCAGGTGTATTTTGTTCAAGATATTCAAACATTGATGCATCCCGGATGCATGCATGTTTTATGATCTCGGAAAATGCTGCGATGAATTCTTTTTCCGGGAGGGTTTTTAACATTTTCAGGTCACATATAACCCATTTGGGTTGGTTAAATACACCGATCATGTTTTTATACCCCATGAAATTTACACCATTTTTACCGCCTATGCTGGCATCTACCTGGGATAACAAGGTGGAAGAAACAAAGCCAAAATCAACTCCCCGTAAATATATAGATGCTGCAAATCCCGTGATATCGCAAACAATTCCTCCTCCTATGCCAATTACAAAAGAAGATCGGTCCAGTTCCAGCTCTACAAATTTTGTGAATATATAATTTAACGTATCAAGTGTTTTTATTGTTTCACCATGACCGATGGTTATAACTCCCGTGGTTTGAGGAAATTGATCTTTGTAAAGGTCATGAACATGTCCGTCTGTTATGATCACGGTTTTAGTATCGGGCAGATATTGTGAAAGCCGTGCCAATTGTTCTCCTAATAATATTTTTGAGGTATTATGAGGAGTTTGAATAATGAACGTTTCCATGATATATCAAACTTTATAATTGAATGATATCTTATCTAACTGTTCATTGGCTTTTACTATTTTTTCTTCCATGTTTTTTTTATACGTGCTCACTTTGTTTAAAATTGATTCGTCCCCGGCACCCAATATTTGTGTAGCCAAAATACCGGCATTTCTTGCACCATCCAATGAAACCGTGGCAACAGGAATCCCGGGAGGCATTTGCAGAATTGAAAGAATTGAGTCCCATCCGTCTATTGATATAGATGCTTTAACAGGGACACCAATTACTGGCAAAGGGGTTACAGCTGCAATAACACCGGGTAAATGAGCAGCACCTCCGGCTCCTGCTATGAAAACTCTTATCCCTCTTTCATAAGCAGTTCTGGCATATTGAATGGCTTGATCAGGTGTACGGTGTGCTGATAATGCTTTGATTTCAAATGGAATCTCGAAATCATTTAATACCTGGGCTGCCTGCTCCATTACGGGAAGGTCGGAAGTGCTTCCCATGATAATACTTACAAGTGGTTTCATATGTTTATTTTTTTAAGTTTCTAAGTTTTTAAGTTTCTAAGTTTTTAAGTTTCTAAGTTT
>CAYFQI010000081.1:0-10807 GCA_964345135.1 uncultured Bacteroidales bacterium | reverse complement strand
GGATACATAAAACCAACAAAAGCCTGAAAAAACTCTCCGGGCTCCTGCTTTTATTGGGCTAGTGTATTGATTAGTGCTTTATTAAGCCACAAGTTATAAACTTGCGGCAGTTGGGGTAAATTCAAATACGGCAAAGAAGAGGGGTCCAAGTCAAAAAGACTTGAACCAGGTTGTATTTTTATTTTTGGCGAAGACTTGGACTAGGGGGGGATTGACAGCAAAGTTTACCATTTCAACTTTATTGGACTGATTTCTTGGTTTTTTTTATATCTGCCAATTCTTATTGCTTGTACTGTGTCTTTGGTTATTAAAATAGTGGTAACATTTCCCGTTGTGTCTGTATAGAATAAATTATTTTCAGCCTGCTTGAAAACGTTGCCCAACTCTTTAATTACCTCCTTTTTAGCTTCGCCTATTCGTACCCTTTCAATAAATGGGTTCAACTTATTTGAAAAAACACTGAACTCAACTAATTCTTCAAGTTCGTTGGAGTAGTCCCATCCATTCTGTTCTTGACTCGCTACAACAGCCTTCCCGATAAAAGGAATTTGACTTTCAGGCTGAACGAAAAAATATACTCCGTAAAAAGCAGCTTGCTTATTTGGTAGATAATTTTCGCTTTCTTTTTTTGATAGCTTGCCAGAAGTATTAGAGTTTTCAAACTTTTCTTTTATTGATACGAAATCAATATCCGATATGGAAGGTATTGAAATAGCTTTTTCCCTCATCAAGCTGGCTTCGCTTTCTTTTTCCGTTAAGTTTTCTTGCTTTTCAGATTGTTCCGTTAATGTATCTTGCTTGTTCTTCTCATTGGTACAAGAAATAAATAAACCAAGCAAACAGACCTTAAAAACGGTTTTTAGGTTTAATTTCATCTTGTTATTATTGTTGGTTCAGGGGTTTCGACTGGAATGTTTGTGATTTTTTTAGGTTCTAATTTCTACATAGGCATTTGTTTTCCTCTTTCCAAAAGTGTTTTTACATTCATTGTACCACCTAACTCTACTGGTTCTTCATCTTGCTGGGATGCCTTAAAATCCTGTTTGTTAGGGTTGTACATTGAATACTCCATTCTTTCGCTTTCTTCAGCAGCTTGTGTTGGGGTCATTCCTACAGAACCTTCACCTGCTATAACTCTTGCTCCCGTGATATCAGCCATCTCCTGTGCAAAAGATTCTCCATTTGCATCACAAGTACCAGCATTGCAATTACCAATATAAATTATTGCATTATCGGTGAAACTCACATCGCCATTTTCCACAGCAGTTCTCAAGGCGTCTAAATCATCCACAACTAACCTATTCGGATTTATGATAATACCAATATATAGTTTAAAATAAGATTTGAATCACGAAATTTTGTTTTTTATATTTGCTTTTACCTCATCAGTGTAAAGGTTCCCTGTTTGGTAATGGTATTCCCTTTGAGTGTTTTGATTTTGACTTTATAGACATAGGTGTCAATGGGTTGTTTTTTCCCATTAAAAGTGCCGTCCCAACCTGTATTCATATCCCGGGTCTGGAATAACTGCTGTCCCCAGCGATTAAAAATCCTGAAGTCAAGTAATTCACTTAGTCCCCATCCGTCGAATTTAATGACATCATTAACCCCGTCTCCATTGGGAGTGAAAGCAGTCGGCAGGTCTAATGAACCATCAGATACAATGATGTTTATGATCTTGGGAATATTGTAGCATCTGATACTGTCTTTCATATATACTGTATAATCTTTGGAGTTGTATGGGGTGAAGTATTGCTGGGTAGTATCCAGGTCAGCCCATTCAACATCTACCTTCGGCTGGTTTGGCACTACAAAAAAGTCGAGGGTATCACCCAGGGGCACAAATATTTCTCCTTCTGTACGGACAGTATCTTTCATTGGGTCTACATAATAAAATTCTGCATCCGGGCGTCTCTGGACAAAAATCACGGATGTATCCACTGTTGTACATGTAGTATAATCATCGGTTACCGTGACATAATAATTAGCTGTTTCATCCGGTGATGCCTTGGCATTGGCCTTGTTTGACGCAACCAGGTGGCCTTGCGAATTCCATGCATACGAATACCCGGAAGTATCAAAAGTATGCAGATATACAGTATCATAATCACAAATGAGCGTATCTTCTGGCCTTAAATTGGAGTATGGGTTGTGGAAAACTTTGATGGTTTGTTTAACAGTATCAACACATCCATATACTCCTCCTTCAACATACAACTTTGCCAGATATTTACCTGTATCCTGATAAATATGTAAAGGGTCCAGATTTGTAGAATCAAATGCCCCGTCACCAAATGTCCATTTCCATTTTACCGGGTAGGCTTCTTCTATCATATTGAATTGTACAGGAGCATTGAATCCGCAAGCCGAATCACCACGCTGGAATTCAGCTGTCAAAGGAACAATTTCAATAGAATCATAAGATTCCCTGACCTGAGGGTCTATAGGATAATAAGCAAAGCAATTTCCTTCACCAATTAATTCGAGATAACTATACCTTGTCCCTGTTCCGGGATATGTGTACTTGCCAGGAACTAAGTCCGAATGTGTAGCTGTATCAGGAACATTTGTAATGGTATCCGTACTGTTTTTCATATCAGCTCCAGTAGGCTTAGATACATCATAATGCCATATGTATTTGAAAAAAGAACCCTCTAAAACTGTATCAAAGACAAACCTAATTGTATCTGATTTACAAGCCTTATTTAAAGGAAGGTCTTCACGTGGCCTTTCAATATGAAAATCTGCATAAGGCCCGCCAACTTCCATATATTTTTCTTTGAACAAGGTGTCTTTACACCCAAATTGTGTTGTTATCCTTAATTCTACATCATAAAATCCTGGCAATCTATAATTATTTATAAATGTATCCTGTTTAACATTATATATCCGTTCTTGACCATCACCATATATCCAATGGTACTGAACAATGGTATCTCCTTTTGCATCAGATGTGTCTAAAAATGAACCAATTAACGGGTAACATGGTGTATATGTATCCTTTGCAAAAAATCCTGCCTCTGGTATATTTTTTGTATGAATGTAATCCTCTTTTATTATTGAATCAACACAACCAAAGGTGTCCAATGCATATAATTTAACAGTATAATCACCTGTATCTAAATATGTATGCGTTGGACTATAATCGTTACTAGTAGTATCATCACCAAAATGCCATTCATAAGACAGGGAAGTTCCCAAGGAATCAGATGTATTTTTAAACACAAACTTTTGTTGTTCACATACATTGGTATCTGTCTGAAAATCAGGCATGGGTATGGTAACTAGTATATAGCGATTCTTCGTTAAGCCAGCAACACAACCTAATTCATCGGTAATTTCAAGCCTGGGCCGGAAGAAACTGGGTTCTTCAGGACTATATGTATAATTTACCGAAGCAGGTGTACCATTTGTTACAATACTGTCTACAGCATTGTCTGTATCTAAAATCCATTTCCATTCCACATAATTGGTATCCGGCGTTACATCAGCAAATAATGTATCAAAAACAACATCAAGGCTTGGCATACATCCAACAGTGTCATCTGCTTTAAAATCAACATACGGTTTATAGGCAAGAACAGTATTGGATGCTGTTTCAATGCAAAAATTCTTTTTAATCACTTTGAGATCAACAGAAAATGTTCCCCGTTTATTAAACGTTTTAGAGAAATCACTGCCACCAGGGGCAGATATTGTATCCCAATATGGAGTGGGGGATGGAAATGTTGGGTATATCTGAACGCCATCCCGCTCAATGTGCCATAAATAATTGTCAATATTAGAGTTGGTATCAGCAAAAGCATTTAATGCATCGTCCCAACATATCCTTGTATCATAATCAAAATATGTATTCTCATCTATATGGACATAATAATCTACTATTTCATTCCCGTCGGATGAAAACCTCCTGTAACTCACTTCATGCACACAACCGGAAACATTAACATCTTCTGCTCTAAGCTTCACTTCTTTAACATATATGTTGTCTTCTGTTTGTGCATCAGTGTAATAATAATCAGTAGAAAAACTGCCCTGTTTCAATGCCGGAAGGGTGGTATCGTATCCATCAGATAAATTAAGGTACTCCCATTCTGCCTCATAACTTTCATTATTGTCTAATTTTCCTTCAAAAGAATAGGTTAATGGATCAGTACAATCAAAACTGACATCTTCAACATTTGCTATTGGCCCGTGTAATTTTACCGGCATGTAAACTGTATCATAATAACACTCATTATGTTGTACAGTAACACCAATATCAATTGTTTTTCCCGCCATGCTGTCAGGAATATTAGATATTACTTTATAATAAGGCCTATAATTACCGTCTTTCCCTGGTTTCGTTGTGATCTGAGTGATTGTAGGCTCAGGATTATAAAAATCATGGTCAATGTTTCCACTGGTATCTGTTTCAATATCATCATCAATTATGGTATCCAAATAGGGGAAAAACCATTCGGCTTCATCTGCCCTTACAGTATCATTGTTTGTAATGATAAACCTGTAATTATTATTTTTCACAACGCATAAATTGTTCCCATTAAGTAATGGTGTACCAAACACCGTTGTGTCTATCATAAGCCTCAAAGTATCGCCTACCAGGATGGTTTGCAGGGAAGATGAATCCCAACCACAAATATCGTCCCATATAACGAGTTGGGCAGGATATTCGCCGGGTTTGTCGAATAATTTTTGTATATTATCAGGGTCCGGGCTATGTTGTTCCTGGTAATATATATTACTCAATGATTGGGGTTGATAGATTTTAAAAATCCGTTCTTCGGGCGTGGTAAAATATGAGGTATCATTCTCCCAGTCGGTTAAATCAGAAATGGTAACCGGCAGGGGAATACATCCACTGGTATCAATGTCCATTATAATGTCGGGGTGCATATCCAAAAACGGCATTATTGAATCTGCAGTACAACCGGTATAAGTTGTAATGGACAATTCCACGGGAAAACTGTTGCCTGTTCCCGGTTCCCCGGTATACGTATGGGTTGGGTTTTTCTCACTGCTCGTGCCCCCGTCTCCAAAGTCCCATTCCCATTCTTTTACAGTGGAAATGGATTGGTCTGTAAAATTGACAGTGATCGGGTAAGAACAGGTTTTTGAAGTATCCATGCTGAAATTAGCATAGGGATATTCAACATAATAAGATATAGTTGTGTCATGGGTTGATCCAGATCCAAATATTTGTAACGTTAACTGATGCCAGCCTGATGTGGTATCTGTGAACGAGACATCCTCACATCCAGAAACTATTCCATGTATTGGAGATGTCCAAAAACATGTTGTTGCACCTGTTGAAGCATTGGACATTGTAAATTCTTCACCTATGCATACTGTATCAGGGCCTTCAATGATAGCTTTTAATTCATTAATATTTATATATGAGGGTTTTGTTAGCTTAGAAGAACATCCTGCATCATCCGTAGCAATCAATGTAACATCATAACTGCCAAAAGCAGTATACTTATGTATAGGATCTTGAACAAAACTGGAATCCCCATCTCCAAATATCCATAAATAATCTGAAATTGTATTCCCGGACGGAGATGATACATTGGCAGAGAAATTGACGACCAATGGTGTATCTATAGCTGATCGTGGTGTTCCGGAAAAAGAAACATCAGGAGGTTCAGACACAGAAATATCAACGTCTTCTTTATCTGATAAATCGTTTGCGTCTTCAATTTCAAATATGACATAATAATCACCAGGTTGATCATATGTATGGGAAGGGTTTTGTTCATTACTTGTTTCTCCATCACCAAAACTCCATGTATATTTTACAATTTCCGATGTGCCTTCAGTTGATTGGTCCTGAAATTGAATGGTCACCGGAGCACAACCTCCCTGAGGCGAAATAGTAAAATCAGCTGTAGGTGATTGAGCATGCAAACAGGTAAATTGAAGTAAAATGATACTTACCGGGAACAATATTTTTTTAATCATGATATTGAATTTCTGTTTATTAAACTTGTTTTCTAATTAGTGTTTGTCTATAAAGTCCAACTTCTTCGTTGTTGCTTAAAATTTATATCCTCAAATACCACAGTATTCTGCGGTTTAAATTTTTATTCACTTTATTATTGTTTTTTTAAGGTGTTCATGAACTCACTTCGTTCGGTTCACACGCCTCGAATTTGAACTTTATAAAGCAAACACTTGACTTTATGGACAGACACTAATTAATCACAAAATTAACATTTTTTTATTAATTAAATATTTATAAACAAGTTTTTTTACAAACAGTTATTCTTCATGAGATTACATGCAGTGATTATTTTTGCTGTTCGTTTTTATTCATTCATCTTTGCCCCCGGGACCTTTGTATTGTATTTTTGATTTATCTTTTTTTTAACATAACAAAGATCAAAATCATAACATACCTGCGAAACATCATGGTTTACCCCTTTTCCTGAAGGGAGCCATAATGTTCCGCTGACAACCATAAACCTTTCGTGATACTTGGTGCAACAGCTGCAACGTCCGTCATCGACGAGACAGTGGAACGTCTGTTTGTACCGGGACTATGCCGTTTTGGCTGGTTTAGCAAGTAACAACATGTTCGTAAGGTAAATTATGTCAAAACACTACTCTTATCCTACCTGGTTTTCAGCATAAACACGGGGCACCACCCTGCTGGCAACAAAACTCTATGATCAAATTTGTGCTGAAGGGGCAAAAGCAATTTATTATCAGCCAAGATAGGTTTTTAAAATTTTATTTTCCCCTGCATTGTATTTTAAATTCCTGATCGCCTTATCTTTTATTTGCCTCACACGCTCCCTGGTTAAGTCAAGTGTCTTGGCAATTTCTTCGAGTGTATAGGGCGGCCTGTTCTTTAAACCGAAAAACATTTTTATGACCTCTCCTTCCCGTTCATCCAGTCTGGACAACGCACGCTCAATTTCTTTTCTCAATGATTCATTAACCAATTCATTATCAGGACTGGGGATATCTTTATTTTCCATCATATCTTCAATGCTCCTGTCGCTGTCTTCCGAAATTGGAGCATCCATGCTAATGGGTTTATGGGCATTCATGATAAATTCTTTCACCTGTTCAGGAGCCATTTTTAAATTTGTTGATATTTCTTCAATAGATGGTTCCCGTTCAAATTCCTGCTCCAATTTAGCAAGCGTTTTATTTATCTTATTTAAGGAGCCTATTTTGTTCTGCGGCAATCTTACAATACGGGATTGTTCAGCGAGCGACTGCAGGATCGTCTGGCGAATCCACCATACTGCATAAGAGATAAACTTGAATCCCTTGGTCTCGTCAAACCGCTGGGCTGCCTTAATCAACCCTAAATTACCTTCATTGATTAAATCAGGCAATGACAATCCCTGGTTTTGGTATTGTTTTGCAACAGATACAACAAAGCGTAAATTGGCTTTAACCATTTTTTCAAGAGCCTTTTTTTCTCCTTTTTTGATACGCTTGGCAAGTTCTACTTCTTCTTCAACACTTAACAAGTCAAATTTACTTATGTCATTCAGATATTTATCAACAGCAAAACTTTCCCTGTTGGTAATCTGTTTCATTATCTTTAGCTGTCTCATAATATGCCTCCTCGTTTATTGTATCAGGTAATTTTATTTATATTATACGACCTAAATCAAAAAAAAGTTGTAATTTCCGGCCGAAATAACATGCTTATTTATCAATAATAATAAGAAATTTCCACCCGCAACACATAAAAGCATTCATAACGTTATACATTTCAACATGGTATGAGATTTATGATTCGCCCGAAAAAAATAGCATCCAGTGCGTAAAAAGTAAAAATGAACCGTGGATTAGAGGGATAATGGAAATAAAGGGAATAGGGCATAACCGTCAAATTTATTTCCTTATCCATCTTCGCACGAGTCTCCCCCTCAAACGTCGTGTTATCATTTTATGTATCAATTTAGATAAGAACTATGATTGTTTTGATATAGCTTGAAATATCATCAAATCAACTCATAATTTTCTCAGCCTGACAGCCATGATCTTTAAGGGGAATACAGGGATAGAAAGCCCCCGAGCAAAAACAACAGATCATTGATTTTAAGCCAGATAAAAAAATTTCAACGATTAAACTCTTCAACTCTTAAAACATTTTTGGAGTATTAATTTTTTTAAATCAACAAAATTTAGTATATTTGGTATTCACAATTCAAATGAATTGGTGAAATTTAAATATAATGAATGTAAACAATATGCAGTCAAAAATGATAAATATATTAAAAAATAAGTATGTATTTACTGCTTTGATTTTTTTTCTTTGGCTGTTAATTTTTGATCAGAATAATTTAATTGACCGTTCACAAAACATTGAGCAACTCGAACAACTTAAAAAAGATAAATTGTATTACCAACAACGGATTGAACACGCAAAAAACCGTTTAAAAGAACTTAAAACAGACGAGAGAACCCTTGAAAAATTTGCCAGGGAACAATATCTTATGAAACGTGAGAATGAAGATGTATTTGTTGTTGTGAAAGAAAATAAGTAGTGTTCATCATGTCTGATAACTTCGTTACGCTTGCCCAAAAATTACTCAATGAATTAATATTGCTTTTGCTCATTCAATGGTATCTTTAATGGATGTGTTGTTGAAAAATGCATGTCACCCCGTTAAACTTTCATAGCTCATCGTTTATTATAACCGGACTTTATAGACGTGCATGAAATAAAAAAACCATTATTCCTTTTCCCTTTGGACAGACCTGTAATGCCATAATAAATCGTTTACATTTTTATATGCTATAGGATTCCTGCCTGTTAACTGTAATGAATACAATGCTGCATTTTCAACAGGGCGTTTGGAATAATGAATTGAATGACTATAATTCAGGTATTTAACAATCATAAATGCACCAAACCACTGAAAAAATTTATGTTTAAATGTATTTACATTAGAAGCATGTTGGTTGATTTGATTCAATTTATAATATATCTTCATTTCTTCCAGGAATTGTTTAAAAATAACAGGATAATTATTGATCCTTTTGCTTATATCAGGTGCATTGGTTTTATAAAATAAAGGAATATCTTCAAACAGCTTTTTAATATCCAAAAAAGCACATACATCATACACGTGGAGTGTATCTTTCCCATTCTTTAAAAAATCGATTATCACCGGGCCGGTTCCAAAAGGTACCCTGTCTGACGGCCTTGAAGCAGGGATCACCCGGGTTGTATTTATCTCTTTAAAATGCCCCAATGGAAAGACCTTATGTAAAAAATAAAAATCTTCCCCGCCTTGTTTTTTGTTCATTCCCCCTTGCTTGGCATAAACATGTGCGCGTAAGCAAAAGCAGCTCCCCAGTGTATGAAAAGCATAAGGAAATGAGATGTACCGTAGCATTTCAATGAAATATCTTAAATACAATTCATAACTGGCAACAGCATGATATAATGCTGTATTATATGTTGATCCTTCCACAGGATGTTCAAAATATATTACAGCACCATGGAGTTTACTATCGTTTTTAAATGCATTCTCTATTTCTTTCAAGTAATTTTTATCACATAATGTATCCGCATCAAAAGAAATGATCAACCCGTCTTTATTATGAATGGCATTAAATCTTCGTAATGCTTCATCCATTCCCGTTTTTCTTGCCAAGCCCACGCCAAAATGTTTTGGGTGAATATTGAAAATAGCAATCGTATGAATTCTAAAGTTATTATCTTCTACATCCTTTTTCCATGTTTCAATTTCCTGCACAGATGTTTGATTCTGCTGTATAACGTCACACGATGAATGGGCTGAAGAATTAATTACAACAATAATTTCGAGGGGCAATCCCGGCCTGTCACAATCTGCAAGGCATTGAAGGGTATGTATAATACCGGGTTCGTTATAGCATGGAATTACAATACTATATGCCAGTTTTTCATCAGGACGGCCCTGTATATATATCTCATTGGCCTGGTACCGTTCAAAATAAACATCGGCAAATCCCATCCCGCAAAACAGTCTATTCGACTTCTGGCTGATTGTCTCCCTTGTACGCCTGATTCAGTCCCCGGGCGATTTCACGTGTTATATTCAATCCACTGGCTCCATACAAAATATTATCGGCCTGCGAAGTACTAAAAATCAAATGGTATCCTTCATTTTTATTATAATCCTTAACAAATTGCTTTACACGGTGCATAATTCTATTAAGCATTACCTGCCTTTCTTCAGCAAGTGTTTGAGAGGCTTCTTCCTGGCGCATTATAAATTGCTGTTGTTGTTGTTGCAGTAATTTTTGTTTTTCCTGTGCATCAAGCGTAGTGAGTAATCCTTTTTGGTATTTTTCCTGTAAATCCTGCGCCTGGCTCTGCAACTGTCTCGATTTGCTGTCGAGTTCAGACCGCATTGCTTCTTGCTTGCGCATCAACTCATCTTTGAGTT
This sequence comes from uncultured Bacteroidales bacterium, assembly GCA_964345135.1. GTDB lineage: Bacteria > Bacteroidota > Bacteroidia > Bacteroidales > JBBRXJ01 > CAYMKE01. The sequence continues at coordinate 401 of CAYFQI010000081.1, read as the reverse complement.
CATGATAATAATCATAATTTTGTAATACAGAATCTATATTGACATATGCTACTTTCAAATCACCGGTCGGCGCTGGCATTTCTTCTGACACGAAAGATGTATCAGATACTTCTTCCCGAGCAGCATGATCCCGTGTTTTGTTGTTACTGCTTGTAAATTGTAAAACAAACAAAGCTATTATCCCGACAATAGCTATCAGACTTAAAATTAATGGCAATTTTTTCATAATTCTTAATTATTTTGATGCAAAATTAAAAATTGCATTCAATATTCGATACATTATATCTTAATTTTCTTTTTATATGTTTATATTTTAAAGTTTAAAGTTTCTAAATTAATTAAGTTTATTGAGTTTATCTGGTTTTTTGTTTTATCCGGCAGCCCGGCGTAGAAGAATCTTT
>CAYFQI010000080.1:0-10839 GCA_964345135.1 uncultured Bacteroidales bacterium | reverse complement strand
ATACGATATTGAACTGAAATATAAAAAACAAGCTGAAAATCAAATAATTTTAAGTTCGTAAAGTAGAAATAATTAAATTTGAAAAGTCAAAATTAATGACACGTGGCATAATGCAGAGGTAACTGCCAAAACAATTACCCTGCTGGACACCTTGGAAATACATATTACGTAAAAACGAAAAAGTTACAGGTTAATTTTATATATTTTTAGCACACGAGCTCAGCCTTCCCCGATACCTTTTCCAATGTTTAAAATCTACGTTTCCAGGTAAAAAACGTGAAAGAATCAACCCATAGCATCCGGGAGATCATTAAAAAACACGAAGGCTTTATCTCGAGCATGGATTTAACATCGTCCAATCACCGGGTAACAAATAAAATCAGCATCCGCGTAAACCATGACAAATTTGACCCGTTAATAGATAAAGTCAAAAAAGAAGCCATATTTGTTGAGGAAATAAACATCGAATCCAATGATGTCACCGAGGAATTTATTGACATAAAAAGCAGGCTGAAAACAAAAAAAGAAGTAAGGGACCGGTATATAGATGTTTTAAAAAATAAAGCCGGGGAAGTCAAAGACATCATTGAAGCGGAAGAAGCCATCAGGAAAATAACCGAAGAAATTGAAGCAAAAGAAGGAAGATTGAGGTATTTGCAGGACAAAGTCAATTTTAGTACGATTAACGTAACCATTTATGAAAAAGTTGAATTTGTACCTGAACCCAAAATATATGAAAAACCATATATTAAAAAACTCGTGGAAGGACTTGAAAACGGTTGGTCAATCATCACCGGGTTGTTCCTTTTCCTCGTCAATATCTGGCCATTAATAATTCTCACCGGGGTTGTTATTTGGAAATGGAAATGGATTAAGCGAAAATTTAGATAATGAACCTGTCCATTACAGGACTTTAACACGGAACACGAAAGGCCAGCCCTTCAAATAACAGATCAAATGAAATTGAAGAGGCGAGAGGATTAAGCTGCGTTGGAATTCTTTTTGATTTGATCAGGATCCTTTTTTACTTCTTTAAGCATTCTTTTGCCTTTAAGGTGGCTGGCGACGAGTATAGTACAATTTATATCTTTCAAAAAATAAAATATGGTTAATCGTTTTTATAACTATAGGGAACTTCTAAAAATTCCTTCGCATCAAAATTTTCAGAAGTTCCCTATAGTAACATTCAAGCCCGGGACAAACTATTTTTTCCAGAAAAAAATTATTTTATTATATTTAACTTCATATAAAATTAAATATAAAATGTTAAAAAGATAAGAATAATAGATGCCAAATAAACTGGACATAACATTCATTGAAAGCCTGAAAAAAGGCGAAGAAACAGCTTATAAATACCTGTATGACAAATATTTTATAGAATTATACGTGTATTCAAAACGATATGTTCAGGATATGGATGCTGCCAAAGAAGTGGTACAGGATGTCATGATAAACCTGTGGACAAAAAGAGAACAGCTTAATTTTCAGGACAACCTGAAAGCATACCTGTATAAATCCGTATCCAACAGGTCAATCAACTATCTAAAGAAAAATAAATCTACCATAAATATTGACGAAGACTTGGAAGATAAACTGGTTGAAGAAGATCAACATTTTATCGAAGGCCTGGAAGAAAATCAATTAGAAGACATCATTGACCAGGAAATCAATAAATTGCCGGAAAAATGCAAGCTGGCATTTCAATTGAGCAGGTTTGAACATTTAAAATATAAAGAAATAGCAGAGCAGATGGATGTGTCTGTTAAAACAGTAGAAGCACACGTCTCCAATGCATTAAACAAACTAAGCAAGGCGATGAAAGACTACTTGCATATATTCATTGTACTTATGATAAAATTTTTTTAAAAAAACTAAGGGTCAATGAAGATTTTTTTGTTTTATATATAGAAACCGGGAAAAATAAAAATGAACGAAAACTCAACATATAATAATAAAGCGCTTTTAACCAAATACCTGCTTGGTGAAACAAGCAAAGAAGAGAAGGTGAAAGCTGAACACCTCATCCGTACCGATGAGAAATCAAGGGATTACTATAAAAAAATTAAACATTTACATTATGCAATTGAATATAAGCAAGCCAAAGAACAGATCAATACAGACGAAGAATTTATCCATTTCAAAGAAAAAATCAAATCGTCAACTACATCTTCCAACTCATCTTCAAAAATAAAACGTTTATTCATTCATGCCGGCAGAATAGCCGCGGCTTTTCTGTTAGGGATGGGGGTTTGGTATGTATACCAATTCATCCATAAACCTGACATGGTTACAGTGCAAAATCTGCAACAACAAATAATTTCTGACACCCTAACAGATGGTTCAATTGCATGTTTGAATAACAATTCTGCCCTCTCCTATCCAGAACAATTTCAACAAGACAAGAGGACAGTTCGCGTGGAAGGTGAAATATTTTTTAATGTTGAAAAACAACCGGAAAAGCCATTCATCATTAAAATTGATGAATTCAGGGCAGAAGTTGTCGGCACAGCTTTCAATATCAACGCGTTTAATGGCGACACCATCAAAGTTACCGTGCAATCCGGCAAGGTGCTCATCTATTCAATAAACAAAAAACAAAACCAGGTCTTATTAACGGCAGGAGAAACTGGAATCTATTGTAAATCAAATCAAGCCGTCTATAAATATAAAAATACTGATTTGAACTATCTTGCCTGGAAAACCGGGGTTCTCATATTTAAAAACGATAACATGAACGAGGTGGTGAAAACTTTGGAAGAACACTATTCCATACAAATAGAGGTTGACAAGGGCAACATTAACAACTGTACTTTAACCTCAACTTTTGATAATGACTCCATTGAATTTGTAATGGAAATGCTGGAGCTTACATTTGGCCTGAATATATCTAAAAAAGATAGTGTTTACATTATGAGCGGGGACGGCTGTTAATGATTAATAAAAAAATAATCTTGAAGACAAAATACATTTTTATACTATTCCTTATACTATTCCTTTATGCAAAAAACACCCCGGCACAATCCAATGCATTGAATAAAAAAATAACATTGTCTGCTACCAATGAAAAATTATCGGATGTGCTTGATAAAATAGGTAAAGAAATCGGGTTAAACCTCACTTACAACAGTGAAATCATAGAAATTAACAGGATCACCACCTTAAATGCAGAAAGCGTGAGAGTCAAAGATGTTTTAAAGGAGATCATCAGGAATGATATGATTGATTACAAGATCATCAGTTCGCAACTATTGATCCACCGAAAAAGAGGTACATCTTCTCCCCGGACAACAACGCCGGAACAACCTTCTGCCAAAAGCACACCATTTCCAAAAAGCACTAAACAAACACCTGAAAAAGAACAACCCGGGGTACAAAAAGATACCATTATTTCAAAACAGGATATTACCATGCTTCACGATCAGGAATTGGAACGTGATACCATCAAACAAAATGACACGTTGGCCAATACCAAAAAATTGGTCAACAATGACACCATCATATGGTATTCAGAAGATAAAGAGGATTATGAAGAACGGATAAAAAAAGGACATAATATCTTTTATGATTCAAGCAAATACAGAAAATTCATCATCATTCGGAATGATACCTTTTTCGTGGCCCAACCTATAAAACCGTATGGAAATTACAAATTATCCAAAACACCTGGAATTCAAAAAATAAATGCTTTTAACAAACTTCATTTCAAATGGAATAAGCAACCTTCATCCCTCGATGTCAACATGTTTGCACACGCGTATACAGGCATCTTAATCCCGGTAAACCATTCTGTTGAGGCAACAGATAAAACAGATACACAACTCGCTGCAACAATTCAAAACTCGGTAACCACCCTCCCCTCTTTTACATCAGGGGTAAATATTGGAGCCGTCATTCATCATTGGACTATAAAATCCGGCATGGCATACACGCGATCGCGAAATAAAATAAACCTCAACAACAAGATAACAGATATTGATACGTCCATCAGTTTTGACTATACGGTTGACGGTTATTGGGATGTATTCCTTCTTGAAAAATATGCCGAAATCACCGGCAATGACACCACGTGGATTGAAATTTATGACTCCACGTGGGCCACGACAGTAGATACTATTGAGAACGCGCGTTATGATACTTCAGTCAGCGGACTACAATACAATGGCATCAACCGGTATTCATATATTGAAATACCACTTATCATCGGTTATACCTTTAAATTAAATGACAACATATCCTGTTCCTTCAACACTGGCATTATTGCAGGGATATATACACGTGCAAAAGGGAACACACTAAATCCTGATGACGGGGAAACACTCATCGCGTTAAACCGGGTACCCTTTGCCAAAACCCGTTTTATGTACACGGGAGAAATCAATGTTCACTATACACTCACCCGCCAATGGAAGGTACTGGCCGGGGTGCGATACAGGCAAAGCCTGAATTCAATTTACGCGAAAGACTATGCACTATCCAATAAGATGAATCATGTTGGTTTGCATGCAGGAGTAGTGTATGAATTTTAACCAGGCATGTTACAGCCCGGCAGGCTTAAAACCCAAAAACTAATTTGCATAAGCCATGATAAAATTTAAAAAATATTATAAAAAAATCAACCCCTCACTAAGGGTAAAACAAAATACGGTTGTTATAAGAATATAAACCAATGTTTAACTTTAAAAATCAGTAGTTATGAAAAAACTTATTATTTTATTTATTTATGCTGCTTCAATCTTAACAGTCATGTCTCAGAATTTAGATGTCAGGATTTCCAGGGACATTGTTTTGAAAGGAGATAATGTCAGAGCATGTGTTCAACATTTTGATACACTAAATATCATATCCAAAAATGTAGAATGGAAATTGTATTACAATGATGAACTGATAAAAACTGTCCATGACACCGGAATATTTGAAGCAAAATGCAATGAAACAGGTCTTTATGAACTACAAGCCTTCAGGGGATATGATGATTCTTCGGCAGTACACACGTTTGAGGTAATTGATACACCGGGTTGTAAAACAGGGAGGTTCTATAAATACAGTGACACAAACAATAAATGTACTTATTATTTTAAATTGAATGAAACAGACACTGTATATATCGGCGATGAAAAATATATGGCTAAGGACAGCATCCGCCTCCCTCAACACCTTGGCTACCCGTTAAATACTGAAATTTGCCTTAGTTATTATGTAAACTCAGGTGACACATGGTGTGGAAACATATGGTACTCACCTCCTCATCCTGATTGTGCAGGTGTATTATTTGATGTTATTGACGCGAAAATCCTGTCTTCTGTCAACAATGCCCACTCGATCAAAAACAGGGTATATCCCAATCCATTCAACCAATTTATCCACGTCAAACTGAAGAAAAATGCCCGTTACAAATACAAAATAACAACCCTGCCGGGCAACACGATCACCTCGGGTACTTTTAATGGAGTGAATAAAAAAATACAATTGGAGCATTTGGATCAAGGTGTTTATTTCCTCCAACTATTCAAAGAAGGAACTCAAATAGGAACTCATAAAATCATCAAAAAATAAAAAATCAAACATAGGGTATTAAAAACATCCATTGTTATACCTATATAAACCAATGTTAACAAAAAAAATTAAACCTATGAAAACACGAATTACAACACTAATGGCCATGTTTATAACCTGTTTCATGGCATTAAACGGGAACAGCCAAACCATTGAATGGCAAAAATGTTTCGGGGGAAGCAATGGAGAAGAAGCTTACTCTATTGACCAAACCACTGATGGTGGCTATATTGTAGCTGGTAAAACACGGTCAAATGATGGCGATGTGTCAGGGAATCATGGTTCTTATGATTATTGGATCGTGAAACTTGATGCTGCAGGCGATACATCATGGACGAAATGCCTGGGAGGTAGTAGTTCTGATTATGCACGATCCATCCGGCAAACCAATGATGGAGGATATATAATTGCCGGATATTCTGAATCAAATAATGGTGATGTATCCGGCAATCATGGTGATTATGATTATTGGATCGTAAAACTTGATGCGGCAGGCGATACATTATGGACGAAATGCTTAGGAGGTAGTAGTTCTGATTATGCACAATCCATCCGGCAAACCTCGGATGGAGGATATATTGTAGCTGGTACAACATGGTCAAATGATGGCGATGTGTCAGGGAATCATGGTTCTCTTGATTATTGGATCGTGAAACTTGATGCGGCAGGTGATACATTATGGACGAAATGCCTGGGAGGAAGTGATAAAGATTATGCATATTCCATTCAGCAAACCTCGGATGGAGGCTATATTGTAGCTGGATATACTTATTCCAATGATGGCGATGTGTCAGGGAATCATGGTTCTTCTGATTCCTGGATTGTAAAACTTGATGCGGCAGGCGATACATTATGGACGAAATGCCTGGGAGGTAGTAGTTCTGATTATGCACGATCCATCCGGCAAACCTCGGATGGCGGCTATATAATTGCCGGATATTCTAAATCAAATGATGGCGATGTGTCAGGGAATCATGGTTCTTATGATTATTGGATTGTAAAACTTGATGCGGCAGGTGATACATTATGGACGAAATGCTTAGGAGGAAGTGATCACTATTATGCACGATCCATCCAGCAAACCTCGGATGGCGGCTATATTGTAGCTGGATCTAAAGATAGTTTGGATTATTGGATTATAAAATTAAACTCATTTGGAGATTCAACATGGACGAAATGCCTGGGAGGAAGTAAAGACGATTATGCACAATCCATCCAACAAACCAATGATGGAGGATATATAATTGCCGGATATTCTGAATCAAATGATGGTGATGTATCCGGCAATCATGGTGGTTCTGATTTCTGGATCGTGAAACTTTCCGACTCCTGCACCACGAATTTCACAGCCAACACCACCAATATCTGCGAAGGCGATACTATCACGTTCACTCCAAACTGCATGCCCGATACAGCAGACTATTATTGGAATTTTGGAATCGATGCTACCCCTTCTTATGCTGCAGGCCCGGGGCCACATAACGTGTCATACAGCTGGTATGGGCAATTTACCGTCTCCCTGCAGGTTACATCACAGGGAAGTACTGATACCATTATCAAAACAGATTATATTTCCGTGGATTCTGCCCTGCATATTGACGTGGCAAGCAACAGCCCGGTGTGTACAGGAGACACGATCAGGCTATACGAATACAGTTGGGAATCTGTTAATTGGTCATGGAACGGGCCGGATGGATTTACTTCTACACAAAAATATCCAGAAATACCTAATGCTTCTAACGTTCATCAAGGGAAATATACCGTTATTGCAACACGAGCAAATGGCTGTTCAAACTCGGATACGATAAATATTTCAGTCGACACGTTGCCATACGTTCACGCGGCAAGCAACAGTCCTTTGTGCGCGGGAGACACGATCAGGCTACATGAAAATGGTGGAGAAGCGGTGAACTGGTCATGGACAGGGCCGGATGGATTTGCTTCTTCTTTAGAAGACCCCAGCATAACGAATGTAACAGAAGCGAATGATGGACAGTATACTGTTGTTGCCACGAATTCAAATGGATGCTCAAACTCAGACATGATATATGTTGCAGTCGACTCATCAGCATACGTTCACGCGGAAAGCAATTCCCCGGTATGCAAAGGCGACAGCATATACCTGCAGGAAACAGGCGGTGAAGCTGTTTCATGGGAATGGACAGGCCCGGGTGGATTTTACAGCACGAGTGAGTATCCTGCAATTGCAAATGCATCTGTATCAAAAGCAGGATACTATATAGTCGTTGGAACAAATGCAGGCGGTTGCCGGAATACCGATACAGTGGAAGTCGTTGTCCCTTCAGCTGATTTCACGTATTCTGCTGACCCTGCAAACCCACTCAAATATTATTTTTATGACCTGTCTGCCGGGGGAAGCGAAATATCCAATTGGCATTGGCATTTTGGCGATGGCAGTACTTCATCAAATCAAAACCCGGTACATACATATGACACTTCCGGCACATACCAGGCCTGCCTTCAAATCATTGCAAACGGTTGTTCAGACACCATCTGTAAATTCATTGATGTATCACCCGGCACAGACACGATTATTTCCGGCATGATCTATGCCGGGGGAAATCCTGTAGAAACAGGTACGGTTCAGCTGTTTGATGCATCACTTGACAGTGCCCAGGTACCTGTTCAAACCGTGAGCATTGACAGCGGATATTACATTTTTAATCACGTGGCCGAAAACGATTACAAAATAAGGGCTATCCCCGGAACCGGGTACATGGATGACTATGAAAACACCTATTATGGTGATGAACTCAACTGGACAGATGCAAGTATTATAGAGCTGTACGATAATTTGATTAATATTAATATTCACCTTGTTGCCAAAGACACAAACTCTTGTACACCGGACTTTACTGCGAACAACACCCATCCCTGCGAAGGCGATACTATCACGTTCACCCCAAACTGCATGCCCGATACAGCAGACTATTATTGGAATTTTGGAGTCGATGCTACCCCTTCTTATGCTGCAGGCCCGGGGCCACATAACGTGTCATACAGCTGGTATGGGCAATTTACCGTCTCCCTGCAGGTTACATCACAGGGAAGTACTGATACCATTATCAAAACAGATTATATTTCCGTGGATTCTGCCCTGTATATTAATGCGGCAAGCAACAGCCCGGTGTGTACAGGAGACACGATCAGGCTACACGAAAATGGTGGAGAAGCAGTGAACTGGTCATGGACAGGGCCGAATGGATTTGCTTCTTCTTTAGAAGACCCCAGCATAGCGAATGTAACAGAAGCGAATGATGGACAGTATACTGTTGTTGCCACGAATTCAAATGGATGCTCAAACTCAGACATGATATATGTTGCAGTCGACTCATCAGCATACGTTCACGCGGAAAGCAATTCCCCGGTATGCAAAGGCGACAGCATATACCTGCAGGAAACAGGCGGTGAAGCTGTTTCATGGGAATGGACAGGCCCGGGTGGATTTTACAGCACGAGTGAGTATCCTGCAATTGCAAATGCATCTGTATCAAAAGCAGGATACTATATAGTCGTTGGAACAAATGCAGGCGGTTGCCGGAATACCGATACAGTGGAAGTCGTTGTCCCTTCAGCTGATTTCACGTATTCTGCTGACCCTGCAAACCCACTCAAATATTATTTTTATGACCTGTCTGCCGGGGGAAGCGAAATATCCAATTGGCATTGGCATTTTGGCGATGGCAGTACTTCATCAAATCAAAACCCGGTACATACATATGACACTTCCGGCACATACCAGGCCTGCCTTCAAATCATTGCAAACGGTTGTTCAGACACCATCTGTAAATTCATTGATGTATCACCCGGCACAGACACGATTATTTCCGGCATGATCTATGCCGGGGGAAATCCTGTAGAAACAGGTACGGTTCAGCTGTTTGATGCATCACTTGACAGTGCCCAGGTACCTGTTCAAACCGTGAGCATTGACAGCGGATATTACATTTTTAATCACGTGGCCGAAAACGATTACAAAATAAGGGCTATCCCCGGAACAGGATACACGAATGATTATGAAAACACCTATTATGGTGATGAGCTCTATTGGACAGATGCAGCTACTGTCATTACCAATGAAAACAAAACCGGGATGGATATCCATCTTATCCCCAAAATAACAGAATGCACGGCAGATTTCAATTATTCGGCAGACTCCAATAATTATTTCAAATATTCTTTTTATGACGAGTCTGTTCCCGTGGATGATATCATAAGCTGGTTCTGGGATTTTAATGACGGGTATATGTCTTCTCTGCAGAATCCGGTGCATTATTTTTCAGATACAGGCACGTACCATGTATGCCTCACCATGCAAACACCATACTGCAAAGACACGATATGTAAAGAAATACATATTGGGCTGCACACGATTACCGGGACCGTGCTGACTGAATTCGAACGTGTTACTCATGGAACAGTCCAATTATTCGATGCAGAACTTGATAGTGCCCAAGCCCCAATAGAAACAGTTTCAATTGACAGTGGGGCATTTATTTTCAATAATGTACATCCCGGCAATTATAAAGTCAGGGCTATCCCGGGCACGGAATTCTCAGGTAACTTCATCCCAACCTATTATGTAAATAAAGTTTCATGGGATAATGCATACACCATTCCCGTGCATACAGACATAGCCAACGTGGTAATTCACCTGGCAGAAAAAGCAGGAACAGGAACAAGAGATATGCAAACCACGGCCAATAAATTGCTTGTATATCCGAATCCTGCCGGAAAACAGCTAAACCTTGAAATCAACCTGCAACAATCTGCAAACATGGACATCAAAATAATGAATATGACAGGACAAACGGTCAAAACACTCAATACAACTAAACCACTTGGAATACATAACATATCATTTGATGTCAGTGAACTTAAACCAGGCATGTATTTCGGAAAAACCATATTAAACAATGAAAAACAAATGATTTTCAGGTTTATTAAAAAATAAAAATGGATAGTTAGCAGGTTAAGCATTAACTCGTTACTGGCTGATTGTTATAAAAAGGGGCTGCATTCGTTAATATTGACAGCCCCTTTTTTTTATAATTTATTTATAAATAACCTGGTGTTTGTTCCATCATATCCTTTAACTTCGTTACACTTTCCTCAAAATTACTCATTGACAACAAGTTGAAATACTTCCTTCCTGATTAACGTGATCTGTTAACCCGATAAAGTTTTGTTATTCAAAGGGGGCTTCTAATAATTCAAATAAAATTTTCTGATAATAAAAAAAGAAATATATTTGCACTAAACAAT
>CAYFQI010000079.1:0-10867 GCA_964345135.1 uncultured Bacteroidales bacterium | reverse complement strand
TTTTGTACAAAAATAACATAAACAGACAGATAACCAAAAAAATATCCGTTTGTAACCGTTTATAAATGCTTACAAACGTTTATAAACGTTTGTAAACGGAAACATGCAAAAGGGATGTTCTTTTATCATATGATTATGCTTCGCTTAATCTTGCGTTGGGGAAGGAGCAAGGATTAATATTACATAACAAGCGAAAAAATGAAGACTGAAACAACAGAAGAGGATTTCCCGTTTTAAAAGGAAGAAGATATTTGAAAAGACAAAAAAAGGGTGTCCAAAAATATTAGGACACCCTTTTTAGGATGATGTTTTATATAAAAAATCTTAATTAAAGATTAAGAATCTTTTTATCTTTTAAATACCTGATGATTTTTTTAACAGACTCTAACACGTTCAGCTTGTCTGTTTCAATTAATATCTCGGGCTTTTTTGGTTCTTCATACGGGGCAGAGATGCCTGTGAATTCAGGGATAATACCTTTCCTGGCTTTTTCATAAAGGCCTTTGGGGTCGCGTTCTTCACATACTTCTAATGGCGCTTTTACATATACTTCTATGAAGTCGCCTTCGGGTGTGAGTTTTCGGGCTTTTTCCCTGTCTTTTTCGTATGGAGATATGAATGAAGTGATGGCAATAAATCCGGCATCTGCAAACAGATGTGCTACTTCACCAATTCTTCTTATGTTTTCTTCCCTGTCTTCAGGAGAAAAACCCAGGTCGCCGTTCAACCCGTGACGGATATTGTCGCCATCAAGGATATATACCTGTTTTTTCATTTCAAATAATTTGGCCTGCAATTGGGTGGCTATGGTTGATTTACCACAACCAGACAGTCCGGTCATCCATAATACCACTCCTTCGTGGCCGTTCAATTTTGCACGTTCTTCTTTTTTTATTTGCGTGTCATGCCATACTACGTTTGAACTTTTTTGTTCAATGGTTTTTTCGTCACCCGGCTTTTGTTGTAAAGCATAAAAATCTTTCAATATATCGCCCACGCATTTTCGCAATATACGTTCGTCTACATCTTCGTAGCTGCTTAATTTTTTTCGTACTTCTTTTCCGGAGATGAAAACAGTTTCATATCCTTTAGGTTTGAATTCACTGATGAGGCCAACCCGGTTGATCTCTTTAAAGAAAGCAGCAAACCCAACTTTTACAGGTTCTATTTGCAGCTCGCCATTGAGTTTATCAAATATCTCGTGTGCGTCAAAGTCACCCCAGATGGCCTCGCCGTCATCAAACGGGGCATCGGCATGTTTCCTGCCGATGACGATGTTTGTAAACCCGTAATTCTGACGATAGATGGCGTGCATTACAGCTTCTTTTGGGCCAGCATAAAACATTTTCATGTCCAGGCCGATTAATAATAATTCATCATCCAGTTCATATCCTTTGGATTTCCACAGTTCCTCATCTTTGTCGCCATGGCCGATCATTTTATTTTCGATGAGTGCTTCATATGTTTTCATCCTGACATCTGCCGGAAGGTCATCGGATTTGGTAGTTCCAACCAACGGATTGAGTATGGTTCCGGTATAGTACCCTTGCCTGGTAAGTTCTTCGGCTGCATAAACCATGGCATATTCATGTGCACGGTGCAATGCATTTCGTGTCTGGAATCCAACAATTTTCTCCCATCCTCTTTCCTGGAACAGGCTTCTTGTTTCTGTAGGGTTAAGCATGTATTGCCCAAACGACGGGTCTTTGGGTTGTGGAAATGCCCATATCTTGCCTCCCAGTAAATAGTTTCGCAGGTCGTCATTAAAAATCCTGGCTCCTGGATGGTCGTTGCGATCAGTACCATAAACAGATTTGTTATATCGTTTTTTATCAAACGGGTAAATATCAGTAATTTCTAATGTTCCGACAATTTCTCCTTTTTCATTTTCAATGGTAACGGTTTCCCCTGTTTTTAATTTATCTGCATTGGCCTTTTCAATCGGGAAGGCAAGAGGAATGGTCCATGCATATTTTTTACCGTTTCGTTCTATTATTTCTTTATCGAGTACTTGATTAAATTCATTACTATTCATGGGGCCTTCAAGGGGAGAAAGTGCTCCGTCTGCAATCCTGTAAAACACTGAAAGATCGGAGTTGCTGATTTTATAAACATTTCTGTTTTTGGCTTCTTCAACGATGTGGCCTCTTTCCATCTCGGGGATGATCCTGTTTACTAATCCACATCCCCCGTGAGGAGGTAAAATTATTTGTTTCATTATGTACTGAATTTTATGATTTATAATTAGTATTTAAAACTGTTTGATGATAATATTCCATAAATGTTTCCGGGATATTTTTTGTTATTTCTTTCGGGAGATAAAAAGAACCCAGGTTTACTCCCGGATTGTTTTCTCCATGAAAATCACTACCTCCTGTAATGATCATATCCAAATCGTTCCCGATTTGGTAAAACAGTTCACATTCTTCTGTTGAATGGTGGCCTGAAAATGCTTCTATGCCATCTAATCCTTTGTTTTTAAATGTTTTTAGATGCTGTTTGTATTCTTCATTAGATTGATAATTAAGTAAAGAAGGATGAGCAATGACAGCAATTCCTCCAGCTCCATGTATCAATTCAATGCTTTCTTCAAAAGTCAGGTGCGGACGGTTCACGTAAGCCGAAGCACCTTTCCCTAAATATTTATTAAAAGCTTCTTCGAAATCGTTTGCATATCCTTTTTTTATTAATGCCCTGGCAAAATGTGGTCTTCCGATTTGATCATTTCCGGCTTCTTCCCGGACTTCTTCCATGGAAATAGATATGCCTGTCTGGTTTAGTTTTTCTATGATTTTTGGATTTCTGTTTTTTCTGGAGTTTTGAATAAATGCTAATCCTTTATTAAGGTCTTCGTTTTCAATGTCAATAAAATAACCACATATATGCATTGTTCCCGGGGTGAATGCAGCGCTTATTTCTACACCGGGAATCATATTTATGTTTTTTTTAATTGAGTATTTAAGGGCTTCTGGTATGCCTTTAACTGTGTCATGATCTGTAATAGCAAGTAATTCTATTCCCCGCTTTATTGCAAGGTCAATTATTTCAGATGGCCCCATTGTTCCGTCTGAAGCATTTGTATGACAGTGTAAATCAAAAGAATGTTGCATATACAGCAATTATACATGTTCAAAGATGCAAATATAATAAAACAAATGGTTTCGTTTTGGGTTAAACATATTTTAATGCTTATTAATATTACATTTTTCATTCACTCTTGTTTGTCCATAAGGCCGGTGTGTGGATTTTAACAATGTAGCGAATTCGAATTTTATAGGCCGGACTCCGAATTCATGGACAAACTAAATAACGCAATCACTTGATGGGTCTTTTTAAGTTCTTTGTATAAAATATGATACACTACAGCCAGTTGTTATACTTGAAAATTTATTGCTTTTTAAAGAAAATATTTTTAAATTTGCGCAATTAAATTTTAAGATGATAAATATTAAATTCAATTTTTCTAATTATATTTGTCATTTTAATTAAAAAAATATATTAACTTAAAATTAAAGTGTATGTCAAATTCAGCAAAAGCAAAGGAAATAAATAGCTTACTGGAAGGAGCAAGCGCTCAGGAGATTTTAAATTATTTTGTAAAAAACTTCAAAGACAAAATGGTTTTTACTTCTAGCCTTGGTGCAGAAGATCAAGCAGTTACGGACATTTTGTGTAGAATAGATAAAGATGTGAATATCGCTACTCTTGATACTGGCAGGCTCTTTCCTGAAACGTATAAATTGATTGATGAAACCAATGCGTTTTATGGAATTAAAATGGATGTTTTCTTTCCTAACCAAAAAGATGTTGAAGACATGGTGAGAGAAAGAGGAATTAATCTTTTTTACAATAGCATTGAAGACAGGAAAAAATGCTGCCGGATAAGAAAAATTGATTCGCTTGAAAGGGCTTTGGAAGGAATGGATGTGTGGATAACAGGACTGAGGAGAGAGCAATCTGTAACAAGAACCGATCTTCAGGCTGTTGAATACGATGAGGCTCATGATTTGATCAAAGTAAATCCTTTGATTGATTGGACTGAAGAAGGATTATGGGAGTATATCAGAGAAAATAAAATTCCTTATAATAAATTACATGATAATGAATTTCCAAGTATCGGTTGTGAACCATGCACCAGACAAGTAAAAGAAGGTGACGATGTAAGAGCCGGCAGATGGTGGTGGGAAACCCCCGAGCAAAAAGAGTGCGGGCTTCATGTAAAATCCGAAAAAAAATAGGTTTAAATATTCTTAATAAAAAAGGCTGCCCAATCAGGCAGCCTTTTTTTATCGTTTTAAGAGTTTTTTAAGTTCTTTCCAGGGTCTTGTATTTAAAATGTCATCTTTTTCTAACCATCCTCTTCTTGCCTGGTACACACCAAACCGCATATTGTAAAGATTGTCAATGGAATGTGCATCTGTAGATATAGACAATTTAACACCAATATCTTTTGCCAGTTTTGCATGAAATTCATTTAAATCGAGGCGTTGAGGGGCTGCGTTAATCTCTAAATAACATCTCCGTTCTTTAGCAGCATGTAAAATTTTTTCCATATTCATTGCATATGGTTCACGTTCACCAATCAACCTTCCTGTCGGATGGGCCAGGATATTGAAATAAGGATTGTCCATGGCGCGTATGATCCGGTCGGTTTGCTTTTTCTCTGATAACCTTGTATTGTAGTGTACAGAGCAGAGAACAAAATCAAGTTCCTTTAATACATGATCTGGTAAATCAAGGGTCCCATCCTCTAAAATATCTGCTTCTATGCTTTTTAATATTATAATATCATCCAATTTGTCATTGAGTTTATCAATGGCTTCCATTTGTTTTCTTAGCCGTTTTTCATTCAGTCCTTTAGCTACTGTCACCCGTTTTGAATGATCGGTTACAGCATAATATGAATACCCTGTTTTTCTGGCAGCATTCACCATTTCTTCCAACGAATACCTGCCATCTGTTTCGTTTGTGTGGGTCTGCAAATCACCTTGGATGTCTTCAAAAGTAACTAATTTTGGTAATTTTTCTTGTTGAGATGCTTCTATTTCCCCTCTGTCTTCCCTGAGTTCCGGTTCAATGTATGAAAGTCCGATGGTTTGATACATTTCATTTTCTGATTTTCCGGCAATGCGTTTACGGGATTTATAAATCCCGTATTCATTTACCTTGTAATTTTGATCCTGTGCAAAGCCCCTGATGGCAACATTATGTGCTTTAGAGCCCGTGAAGTAAAGCAGGGCAGCGCCATAGCTTTCATCTGGCACAGCCCTTAAGTCAACTTGCAGTCCTGATTTTAATAATACAGAGGATTTTGTTTTTCCTTTTGCAATTATGTTTCTCACTTCATCATATTTAACGAAATGATCCATTACGTTGCCTGTATTGTTGCATGTTACTAAGATATCCATATCCCCGACAGTCTCTTTTTTTCTTCTGTAACTTCCTGCTGGTGATATATTCTTTACATCTTTATGCTTTTTTAAATAATTGATGTAATCATTGGTGATTTCTTCTGCGAATACCCATTCCAGGCGTTTTTTTTGAGATCCTTCTTTTTTGTAGCGTTGTATTTCTTCCAGGATATTGTCCTGTGTTTTTTGTCCGAAACCTTCGAGATTTTTTATTTTATTCTTTTTTGCTGCCTCTTCAAGGTCATTAATATTTGTTATTTTTAGTTCTTTATACAATGATTTAACCCTGGACGGGCCGAGTTGTGTCATTTTCATCATTTCTGTTAACTCGCCGGGAACTTTTTTTTCTACATCATCCAATCGTTTGATATGGCCTGTTTCAATATATTCTTTTACTTTTTCAGCAATACTTTTTCCTATGCCAGGTAGTTTGGATATGTCTTTTCCCTGTTTTATCATATCAGGTATGCTTTGAGATGAATTGTTAATGCTTTGGGCAGCGTTCCTGTATGCTCGTATTTTAAATTGATTTTCTTCACTTATATCCAAGAGATCGGCAAGTTTGGATATGATTTTTCCTATTTCATGGTTGTGATATGGCATTGTTTACTGTGTTTATAAAGTTTGATAAAGGGGCTGAAGTTAAAATTTATGCCTTGCATCTTAAAATTTATTTTTTGTTCATTGTTTGTCAAGTGCCTTTGTTTAATTCTCCTGCTTTTTTTAGTCCGAATTTAGCAGATATGGGGCCTATAATTTCAAAAAATACCGAGGTAGCGGTGATTGTTGTAAATATAGTCCGGCCAATATAATCGCCAGTAGTAAATGCTTCTCCTTCTATCATAGGGCCAATTCCCTGTAATTTTTGTTTAAGGATAAGGGATAATCCGATGGCAACCCCAGCTTGTGATAAGATTCCAAATCCCAGGTAATTTTGAATTTTTCGTTCCATTTTTCCAAGTTTGGCACCAATGTATGAGCCGCTGAATTTTCCTGCCATGCGTCCAAGGATATATACAACGCCAATGATGCCCAGGTCGGGTAGCATTTGAATATGCAGATTGGCTCCTGCAATAGTAAAAAATAAAAGAAAAAATAATGGCAGGATAATACCTATATCTTTTTCTTCAATTTCTCTCATAAATTTATGTTTTTGGTCATTTCCAATGGTGATGCCCAGGGTCATGTTGGCTAATATAAACGATAGTTCAAGTATCTGGCAAATACCTGTAAGCATGATCACAAAGGCAAACGTGAGGGTCATGGCATAATGAAGGTTTCTTTTTTCTTTTCCGGCAAAAATGAAGATTTTTCCGAAAATATAACCTAATAATATGCTGAATATAATTTCTGCAAAGGGGGTTAAAAATGATAATAAAAGTGTTTGGTTGACATCTGATTGAATAATGATAAATGTAGCAATCGGAGTGATCAAACCAAATAATATGACTCCCAATCCATCGTCAATGCCAACAATTGAAATCATGGTTTGGGTTAATGAACCTTTTGTTTTATATTCATCTATTACAGCCATGGTTCCGGCAGGTGCACTTGCCGGTGCTACAGCGCCCAGGAGTAAAGACAATGCAGCGTCTCCCGTGAGAATATATGCTGCCATTACAACAAGAACAACTGTACCTGTTGATTCTGAAATAGCTGTGGTGATAATTTTTTTCCCTTTTGTTCTTAACTCATTGAAATTTATTTCCATCCCAATTTTCAATGCTACAAAGGCAAGGATTGCTTTGGTTAAAAACGCAAGGTTGTTAAGTAACGCATCATCTATAATACCGGTTACTGAAGGGCCAAGAATAATGCCCATGACCATATAAGCAACCACCGATGGCAGTTTGATTTTTTTAAATAAGATGGAAAAAACAAATGATGCGCAAATCATGAATCCAATGATTAATAAAAGAGGGAGGTCAATATCCTGTAGTGAACTGAAAAATTGGTTGAACATATGAACAAATTTTAATAAAATGGTCCATCAAAATTATCAATATCAATGGATCATTACAATGATTTTAATAAAAAAGCAATAGTTTGTGTTTGTTAGCTCTTTAAAATTTGGTTTAATTGACTTCATTGGATAAGTTAAATACTGTTATTTCCGGCCTCATGCCTATCCTGCCCGGGAAGCCTATATAACCAAGGCCGACATTTACATAAAGCATCTGGTTGTTGTTATAATACATGCCTCCCCATCGTTTATACCTGTATTGAACAGGGCTCCATCGGAATTTACCCGTCCGTATTCCAAATTGCATGCCATGTGTATGGCCGGACAATGTTAAGGCAATGTCTGTTTTGTTGATTACTTTAGCGCCCCAGTGAGAGGGATCGTGTGTAAGCAATATTTTAAATGGAATATCTTCTACTCCTTGTGTGGCTTTGTGAATGTCTCCATATTGGTGAAATGGCGGATGTCCCCAATTTTCAACCCCGATGAGCGCGATTTCTTGTCCATTATGACGAATTTTAACTGATTCGTTTGTTAATAAACGGAAACCAGTAGAATTATGGAATCTTTTGATCGCTTCAAAATTTTCATTTTTTTCCTGTTTGCTTTTCCAATCATAATAATGCACATAATCATGATTTCCTAAAATGCTGAATTTCCCTTTTGATGCTTCGATATTACGGAAGACATCTTCCCATCCATCCAGTTCTTTGGCCAAGACATTTACAAGATCGCCGGTGAATACAACAATATCCGGATTCTGAAGGTTGACTAACCGGATTGCTTTTTTAAGCTGATCTTTATGATAATAAAAACTGCCAATATGTATATCGGATATTTGTATGATTTTAAGGCCGTTAAAAGAGGATGGAAGATGAGGGAACGATATATCATGCTCTTTTACTTTAATATCGAATCGCCCGTGCAGAATGCCATAAATGATTAGTAAAAAAGGGATTATAGAGAGTATAGCGCCGGTTTTAGATAGGATGAATTTTCGGATAAGTGGATGTCCGCCGAAGATTAATTCTGTGATATGAGGGACTTTATTCAGTCCTTTTGAAATTAAAAAGACAATATCTTCTGTTAAATGAAAAATACCAAATACTAATTTTGGTATATAGATGGAAAATAAAATACCTGCCAAAATAAAAAAATGGTTGTACTGTTTTATATTTGGTTGGCCCCCTTTTATATTAAATGAAGCGTATAGCACAATAATGGCTCCTGCAGAAATGACCCAATAGAGTCTGTATAACCACGGGATCCATAGTTTTGACGATAGATTCCGGCATAATAAATACATGCCTTTGAAAGCATAAAGATCAATTAGAATGATAATACCAATTATAATAAGCATAAAACTAAAACGATTTTTTTTCATAAATTATATTTGAATGCAATGATGAGTGTAAAGTTAATGAATCTAAAGAAGGTTTTTATATTTTTGATCTTACAAACGAAGCTATAACAAAATGGTGCGGCATATAAAAATAAATAATATCGACTTTTCCAATGAACTGGAATTTAAAACCAGCCGCAGTAGTGGGAAAGGAGGCCAGCATGTGAATAAAGTCGAAACAAAAGTTGAATTGCGGCTTGATATTGATCATTCGATGATTCTGACAGATACCGAAAAGCAAAGAATAAAACAGAAGCTTTACAATAAAATTAATAAAGAAGGAATTCTTCAAATTACGTCTGAAAAAGAAGCGTCACAAACCATGAATAAGCAGGAAACCATAGAGAAGTTTTATGCATTAATGAAAAAAGCCCTTCAAAAACCAAAAAAACGAAAACCTACAAGACGCCCTAAAAGAGCTGAAGAAAAGCGATTAAAAGAAAAACAAATCCAATCCCGGAAAAAACAGCAACGTAAAGAAGATAAAAATTAAACATAAACCAACATGTTGTTCAAATTCCGGCTAAATATCATTTTTAAGAATTTTGCATCTTTAAAATGATTATATTTAACTATTATTTTAAAATTTTAACATCTATTATTATGAGAAGATTATTTTTTCAAATTTTGTTATTCTTCACATGTATTATTCTTTCAGGACAGGATGGAGAACAATTAAAACAACCCAGGGAGTTTAAACATTCGTTGGGTGTGGGTGCAGGCTGGACTACCGGCTATGGCATATCGTACCGTTATTTTTTTAAAAAATATGGTATACAAGCTACATTTGCACCTTATTCAGATCATAATACCACCCAGTTTAGTTCCGGACTGACATTTATCATTTATTTGATTAATGCAGAAAACACCAATTTATTTTTTTACCAGGGAAACCATTTTTTTTATTCAAAAGATAAATATTATTATGGTGGCGGGATGTATATTTCAGGTGGTGATTATAACTCGGAGTATGTAGATCAATTTTTTAATAATGGATTTGGTATAGGGATTGAATTTCTCATTGTTAACAGGGTAAGTTTTAATTTAATGGGAGGATATGCAGGCTATGAAAATTTTGACAAGATAAGCTTAACAGGAGAAACTGGTTTGTATTACAGGTTTTAAGATTATCCCTACAGTGCAGGGGTTAGTATAATTTTTGCTTCCGGCCCCCTGTTAAACAATAGATCTAAAATGCTCAGATTGGGCACAAATCCAAATTTTTCTGTAAAAACTTGGTTGTATGAAACAGGGGCAAAAGATGTATCTGTTTGCTGCATTCGTTGTTTAGGATGGATGGTGTCTCTGTAATCATCCTGATCAACAGATGTTTTATGAATGTATTGTCCGGTATATTTTATGGAAGGTTTTATTCTCAGTAGTCCCATCATCAAATGGAGCAATTCAAGATTATAATCAAATAAAAATTCATATTTTTTTTGATAAAAGGGATGCAATTCATCCATGTAAAATTCAAAATACGGAGACGAATTATAAGCTGTCTTAATTGTCCGCCAATGATTTAACTGCCATGCTTTTGAATAATCTATACGCACATCTTTAATTTTTATCTTACATGAGTTGCCTTTTAATACCGGGATGGTTAATGATTGCGGCCCATTGGCTGTCAAGATGCAACACCGGTTGCGGTATGACTGTTTAGAATAATTGTCATCATTTTCAATGATGATGTTTGCATGCGTGCATAACTTGCTGAAGTACTGAACGGGCGGGAGGTAGGCAATGGATAATATGGCGGTTCGACTGGTGTTCATTTAATGCACGTCTGTAAAATTGAGTATTAATTTTATATTTTAAAAAATGCAAATATATGCATCTGGTTTGTTTATCACAATCATTTTTATTATTTTGTTACAATTTAAAAAATCAATTTTTTAAACTCATTTAAAATATGAACCGAGCTATGACAAAATTTTTGGCACGCTATTTATTCCGTATTTTAATCGGGATGCGCATGATTATAAAAGGTTCTTCTACACCGAACTGCCGGATAAAACAAAAAAACAGATAAATCCAATCAACTCAATCAACTCAATCAACTTAAAAACTTAAAAACTTAAAAACTTAAAA
>CAYFQI010000078.1:0-10935 GCA_964345135.1 uncultured Bacteroidales bacterium | reverse complement strand
CCAGTTGGTAAATACCAAAGTGGATAATATGCCTAAGGATAAATAATGGTTAATATTTAGATAGAAAATAGAAGACAATATGTTGAATTTACAGGCCAGAGCCTTGATAAATGCGGCGTAGCGAGACGCTACGCCGAACTGAGTTAATCCAGACATATTATCTTTTTGGTTATCACTACACCGTTTACATGGCATTTTACAAAAAATGCGCCGCTTGAAGGGAGCTCGTAATCCTGAATATAAACTCCTCGTTCCTGTTTCTCATTTACAATATTATCTATTTTATTTCCTAAAACGGAATATAAATCAATGCTTATGTCTTCCGTTTTTTGGAGTGTATATTGTATTTTAACCTTCCCGTTTGAAGGATTCGGGAACACGCTTAATTGAACCGGGTTGGTTGTGTTTTCTTCAATATTGTCACTCTTTAACCGGTTGTCTTCTAAATTTGATACAGATCTGCTAAATGGCCCCCCGGATGCTTTGGTAGCCAAACATGAACCATCCGGATTAATTGCTGCTAACCGGTAATAATAAGTACTGTCTTCAGACACCTCTGTATCCGTATAAGTAAATGAATTGATGTAATAAGCCATGCTGTCTATTACTGTTAAATTGGTTGCACTGGTTCCCCTGAGAATTTGATACGTGTTAAAATCAAATCCTTCATAATGGCTCCAGGTAAGAGCAAACCCATCTCCCTGTGATGATTTACTCACGTTCAAATGCAAGGTTTTATGATGATCACTTAATTCCGATTCATTGCCACAGGAATCTACTACGGTTATTTTATAGCGTTCGGCACGTGTTTCGGGGTTTGAAGTACCATCCAGGCAATAGCTCACGCTATCATACGGAATTTGTGCAAGAAAATCAAAATTTCCGGTATATGATTGTTTGTAGACATTATAATGGCGAATAGCCTGATTGGTTGTCTTACTCCACACGATCTGGTTTTTCCCTGATTCTTCATCTACTGTTACGATGCAAATCGGTTGAGGTTGAGCATGGATTTCAATTTCTTCTTGTGCTATTGCCTCGCAATGATTGCTGTCTGTTACAGTCACCGAATATGTTCCTGCAGACAAATCATTTATGATTGAATCTGTCCCGGCATTTGACCAATTGAATGTATATGGGCGTGTGCCTCCTGAAGCCATTGCTTGCATGGAGCCAATATGTTTACCGCACGTGGTATGTTCTTTGGCAAATAATATGCTTAATGCCCGGGGTTGATGAATCACAACATTTTGAGTTGCTGCTGCACACCCATTATTATCTATGACATTTACAAAATACGTTCCTGCATAAAGGTTTGATGCCGTATCACTGATCATGCCATTATTCCAATAATAGTAATAAGGGGGAGTGCCTCCTCCTGTTGTAGCTATTGCCATCCCATCCAGTCCCAGGTAACATGACACATCTTTTTTTGTAACGGATGAAGTTAATAATTCCGGCTGGGTAATTTCAAATGTACCGGATACTTCACATCCAAATTTATCGCTCACCGTAATCGTATAGGCTCCAGACTTTATATTCGTTCTATCCTGGTTTGATGAGCTGTCTGACCAACTAAATTGATACGGGGTAATTCCATTTTGAATAGTAATGTCTATGGCCCCGTTTTTTTGTCCATAACACTTTACATCCGTTATATTTCCACTGATTGCTATATCTAGAAATTCTTTTTGAAACACCGGTACATTCGCAGTGATTTCTGACGTATAATCTACAAACCTGGTCCCGGTTTGTTTTACAGATACATTAAATGCAGTATCTTTAAAAACCAAATCATGAGCATTAAACATTGTCTCATTATCAAAGCATTTCCCTGAATAACCATTTTCATCAGTCTTAATGATATAACTGCGGTATATCATATCATCATCCCGAGCATTAAATGTTGCAATATATCCTTTGTCATTTGTTTCCTGCAATTTTCCTGAGTATGCGATCATTCCAAAATCAGGTAAATCCAGGTATGATTTCAACCAAAGTACATTCCCCTTGTTCTCTGTTTTGCACAAAAAGATTTTGTCTCCCCTGCCTGATATAATATATCCTCCATCTTTTGTTTGTTTTACATCATAAGCTGTAGCGGCGGAACTTGTTGAAGGGTGTATGTTCTTTATCCATTCCTGGTTGCCATTAATGTCAAATTTGGCAATAAAAAAATACCCATAGGTTGTTGTAGTTTTTCCAACAACTACAAACCCACCATCATTAGTCATGCAGGATGAACTTATAGTTTCCCCGATTTTATAATTATAATGCTTAGTCCAAATCGTATCACCATCGGGATTCAGCAATAAAAAGAAAAGATCATCTTCTGAATTGGGGAACGTGCCTAATTTTGTATATCCCAATACCAGGTAATTATTTTCTTTTGTTTCATGGATGGATACTGCTTCATCATTCCTGCCTGTGCCATACGATTTAACCCAGGCGGTATCCCCGTTTGAAGTTAACTTAGCAGCCATGATGTCATAATCTCCCGTGGTCATACTTTTTGATTTCCCAACGACTATTATATCATTTGTTGATGTAAGCGATCCGTGTATAAATTCGTCAATCTTAGTGGTGTCGCCTATTGCTTTACTCCAGAGCAGGTCTCCGGAAAAGTCTGTTTGTACCAGGAAGCCATCCGTATAACTGGTTGGGTTATTATTGTATTTTGTCTTGCCTATCATCAAATACCCTTTTGAAGTTTCAATAATATGATTCATGTTATCCGTGGCAGATGTGCCGAATGATTTTTTCCAATTGACATCCCCTTCCATATCTGTATTATACAATACATATTCGTACTTGTTTCCTGGGTTTATCGTTCCTGAAAATATATACCCATCTTCTTTTATCACCACGCCATTACTAAAAATACTATAATCATCATAAATATAATCTTTGAAGGTAATGATGTCAAAGTGTTTATTGAGGGTTTCTTTATTTATGGTTTTTGATATGACTGAAGGGGTGTTTGTGTTGACAATCAGCTTATAGCCGACTGGTTTAATGACAATGTTTTTATTCTGCACCAGGCTATCCCTCACTGTCATAAAGGCATTATTTTCATAATATGAATAGGTATTTCCATTTGAATCAGCTTTAACGAGATAAATGCCATCATCATCCAGATCAAAACCTCCTGTTTTTCCAAAAATATATATATCATTGTTGTGTATAGAAGAAATCCCTGACATTTCCTCATCTTCTGATCCATAGGTTTTTCCCCAGAGGTAGTTGCCTGCTGTGTCAACTTTCATGCACACCAGGTCCCAATTGCCGTTTCCAAGGTGCTTGGTTTTGCCTGAGATAAAATAATTTCCTTTTTCATCAATGGTTAAAGAATAGGCATAATCATCCTGTACATTCGGGAAAGAATATGTATAATTGCTTTCTCCTATTTGCCTTGACCATTCGATATTGCCCAAACTGTCAGTTTTTATTAATAGTATATCATGATCCATCCCCGATGTAACTCCATAGGATTTTGAAACACCCAACATAATCAATCCATTATCATCGGTTTGCTTAATATCTATGGCATATTCTACATCTTCCCCTCCATACACCCACGTGGATTGTGTTTCCGGATTTTTTAAATTTCCATTTTTATCTGTTAACACCAGCATCAGGTCATAATCTCCATAACTCTCAGAACGGGTTCTGCCATAAAAAGCATATCCATTTTGTGTTTCACAAACAGAATACAGGTAATCTTGTGCGCCCCCATCATAAATTCTTGACCAAAGCGTATCCCCGGAAGGGGTTAATTTTATCAAACAGATATCCAGGTTTACAGTTCCTGCAATAATAAAATTCCCATCTGTATCTTCAATAATTTTCTGCCCATAATCATAATCATTGGTACCAATGGTTTTGCTCCATTGCACATTCCCTGAAGAATCAAGAAGCATATAAAACATATCAAAAAACCCTTCTCCTGTACTGGCTGTATGCCCGGCAAGCATTATTTCATGATTGCTTGTCTGCAAAGCAGATGAAAGATTGTCATTACTACTCCCGATTTTGTACTGATAGCACCAGTCGACATTTCCCCCGGTGTCAATCTTTATTAAGGTTGGTTCATTATCATTATAGGTTGTCCATGATGTAGCCGGCAAAATAATTTCATCATCTTGTGTAAAAATGATATCATTATTTAAGCTTTCAAGGGTCAACCCTGTTTCCGGGATAAATGCTTTATGTGAATAATCCTGGCTAAACAATGTATATGAAGCCAATAAATAAATGATGAAAAATAAGTTTCTTTTCATGATGTAAGATTTTAAAATATAAATTCTCTGCAAAAGTATTAATAATTTTCTTTCGTATGAATCTGAACAAGTGGAAAATATATTTTTTAAATTAATTTCAGATAACATCGGGGGTTCACGGAATATTACATGTGAATTTACAGGGGAGTTCTATTTATTATTTACTTGAGCTTTCGCACGTTTAAAGAGAAGTATGTATTGTGTAGACGCTGGTTTGTATTGCCGGGCTTCTGCCCCATATTTATATATTGTTCCTTTATTTGCAATGTCTATTGTCCCAGCATGTTGATAATGAGCATTAGCGTATTTGCCAAACCATTCAAAAATCTCGTTGGGTGCCCCGGGGTGTTTTGACCATGATGTACTGACACCGACAAACAGGAGGATTTCGGGTTTATTTTGTTCGATCTCACGAATCATCTGTTTTTGTAACTTCAGGCTATATTCATTGGGGCTCACCAATTGATATGTAAACAAAAAACCTGTTGCAGACTTGCGGTCAGCATAAAACAATATCTCTGCTTCTGATCCCAAGATGGCAATTTTATCATCCGAATCGGTATTTGCTTTTATTACCCTGCTGATTCGTGGTGCTTCAACAAACGGGTTTCTCCCGTATATTTGCCGTGAAAGTTCAACAGGGTCTTTTTTGAAAAAATACGTTTTATTTTGTGCAATTAAAGATCCCGAGATAATAAAGAATATTAAAATCAAGCTAAAAGATGTTACTGTTTTTTTACCGGTACGTTTAATGATTGTCTCACGTAAATAGTCAAAAGCCAATCCTATACAAATAGCAAGTGCAGGAAGAAATATAATAAAATAATGATTCCTGAAATAATATCCCGGAATTACAGCGATCATCGAACACAAGACAAACAAAAGAATGATTGTTTTTTTCAGGGATTCTATCTTCAAAAAAAATATTGCTATCATACCTGCTCCTCCAATGATCCATAACAATTTATACCCGTTAACAACATGGGGGAACATGTATTTAAAAATATTCCATCCGTCTTTCATCTCAATAATGGAAACATAATTTTTAGGATATATATAGGTCCATTTCCAAAACAGTTCAAAATCATTAAACCCAATGGAAATCAATATAATTATTCCATAAGGAATGATGGCACCCGCACCAAAAAGCAACCCGTTTGAAATGAGTTTTGTTATTTTGTATGAAGGGATTTTAATGAATTCAATAACCATAAATAAAATGATCAGTATAATAAACAAAACAGCAGGTTGTTTCATGATGAATGCCATGCCCGTTAAAAATCCCGAAAGCATGAAATACAATTTTTGCTTCCGTTGATGTTCTTTTGCTTCAAGATAAACATGAATTCCTGCTAAAACAAACATGTTTAAATACTGCGTTGCATGAGCAGAATTACCAAGTACACCCTGGTCTAATGACATGAATGCGTATACAAAGGCAGCAATGGCAGCGGTAAAAGGATTAATGAGGCGCCTGACAATTAAAAACAAAAAAATAAGTGAGATGATATTCACGATCGCAACCCCTATTCTGATTCCAGTATCAGTTTCTCCGAAAACAGACATAAACAGGGCATACATATAAGAAACACCGGGTATTTTATAATTATATGCGTTAAATGGAGATTCTCCATCAATTACGAGTTGTGCGATATAAGCAAATTCTCCTTCATCACGTTCCAATGGCATATCGCTCAGTCGAAGTCTTATGAAAAAACTAAAGAAGATGGCTGCTATCAGGATAAACCAATAGAATGTACTTGTTTTGCTTGTTGTTTTTACCATTCTGATGGAAGTTTTAATTCTTTTTTCTCCGGTATACTATCAGTAAAAGGATATTCAATTTTTTTCTCCATAAATGTTATCGGGTCAAACTTTATAAAATGAATGGACTGGTTTTCATACCCACTGTTATGTTTAATTTTCTTAAAATTGTACTCGGCTTGCAATGGTAGATCCGGATTAAATTCTGATATGCACGAGCGAAAATTTTTCCCGTGTTTTAAAAATGCTTGCAGAAAATAGTTTGTTATGTCATATCCCATCATGCTGAAATTATATCCTTCAGATGAGATCCTGTGTATATCTGTATAAAAATACTTCCTGTATGACCCGATGTACTCCTTTACCTTATGATCTTCAAAATCAATATAAAAAGGCGTATAATAAGTTAGTTGAAGGTCATAAAAAAATTCCATATCAATACTTCCAAACCTAAGCCAAATCGGGAGTCCGAATAGTTCTATCTCATAATTTTGGGAATACGGATGCAATTTATTCATTACACGGTTAACAAATGTTTCTCTTTCAGACGGAATAATGATCAAATTTTTGGTGTCTTGTAACAACGCATGCCTTATACTCATATTCGTTGTATCAAAACAACGCACCTCTTTGAATAAGATATCTGTATCATTTTTAACATATTCATACGAAAAATGGTTTTTCAACTCTTCAGTATACTGCTTTTTAATATCATAATCAGCAATATGGTCACTGTAAATCATTACGATATTCTTATCCGTGAATCGTGTAATATAAGAGCATGCCTGGTTAATCTTAAAATCTGACGAAGGATTCACCTGGAAAGCGTAAGGATTGTCTTTAATCAAATACTGGTTGTTTGACAACGGGGATACAATATTGATCTCCCGTTTTTTAGCAAATTGTCCAACAATTTCAAAGTTATACGAATAAACGGGACCGATAATGATATCCATAGAATCCAGGAGCCTTTTTTTTATTAATTGTTTCACAACATTTGAATCGGCTTCGGTATCATAGGTATAAAAATTTATTTTAATGTCTTTTGCTTTTAATTTATGTAGTGCAATTAAGGCACCTTCATAAAATTGAAGAAAATTAACCGACTTGGGATAAATTTTATATTCATCCGTATCTTCATGATTTGAATTTTCTTCTTCGACATTACCGGTTTCGTTTACTGTATCCGGTAAATTATATCTCTCGTTTTCTTCAAGCATATATGGCAGCAATAAGGCAATATTAACGGGGTCATCTGAAGGATAAAAATGTATTGTATCGCAATCCACTTCTTCAATCCACCGGATAGAATCGGCCAATACGCTATCTGCTAAAAGCGTGTTTTTGGATGCTGTTGTGTCTTCGGCTTCTAAAGGTATTTTAATGATCTGTCCATATTTCAATCCCCTTTTCTTAATTTTATCATTGATTTCTTTAATCCTCGGAATGCTTATATTGAATTTACTGGAAATGGAATACAGGGTTTCTTTTTTCTTCACTTTATAAAAAATAAAATCGAGACTGTCCTTAGAAAATGTCTCTTCTTTTTTCCTGGGTATTTTAATGACCTGGTTAACCTGGATATCACTGTATTCTACTTCGGGATTATGTTTTTTAATTATTTCAACTGATACTCCATATTTTCGTGAAAGGGAAAAAAGTGTTTCTCCTTCTTTCATAATATGATGTATGTATTTATCCCTGTCTTTTAATTCTACCTGCTCATAATTTTCATCTTTAAAAGGTATCTTAAGTACCTGCCCTGCTTTAAGCCCACCAATGACATCAGGATTGTGTTTTATAATGACTTCCTGGGATACTTTGTATGCTTTACTTATTGAAAAAAGTGTTTGCCCGGATTCTACAATATGGACATAAAATTTATCTTCTCCAATAACTACTTTTTCTGCAGATATATCAACAGGTACGGGTGGTTTTATAACCCCGAAAGCTGAAATATGTATTCCTGTAAAAAGATAAAAAAATAAAATGTAGAATAAAAAAACACGATTTTTCATAAGCACTTCATTTGTTTACATTATTATTAAGCCATTGCATGATATTTTGTTCAATCCGTCCTAAAACATCTGAACTTTCAGCTTTCTGAAATGTTTCACCGGTAATTTTTTCATATAATTCTATGTATCGTTCGGATACTTGTTGAATAAATTCATCATTCATTTCCGGGACCTGCTGGCCTTCTTGTCCCTGAAACCCTTTTGCAATAAGCCATTCTCTTACAAATTCCTTGGATAATTGTTTTTGTTTCTCACCTTTTTGCTGTCTTTCTTCATATCCTTCTGAATAAAAATAACGTGATGAGTCGGGGGTATGTATTTCATCTAGCAATATAATACGGTCTTCATGTATTCCAAACTCATATTTCGTATCAACCAGGATCAGGCCCTTTTCAGCAGCAGTTTTTGTACCCCTTTCAAATAACCGGAGACTGTATTCTTCAAGCTTTTTATAATCATCCTCGGAAACCAACCCCTGCTGAATGATTTCTTCCCTTGATATATCAATATCATGTCCCTGGTGCGCTTTAGTAGTTGGTGTAATGATAGGATTATCAAACCGGTCATGTTCTTTCATGTTATCAGGTAAAGGAACACCGCATAATGTTCTCTTTCCATCGCAATATTCTCTCCATGCATGGCCTGTTAAATATCCACGAACCACCATTTCCACTTCATACGGTTTTGCTTTGTATCCTATAGTGACCATGGGGTCAGGTGATTCAATTTTCCAATTCGGGACTATATCTTTGGTTTCATCCAGAAATTGTGTGGCAATCTGGTTCAATACCTGCCCTTTATAAGGAATCCCCCTGGGCAGTATTACATCAAATGCTGATATCCGGTCGCTTACAATCATAATCAACAAATCGTTATCCAAATAATATACATCCCTTACTTTACCGTTATAGCACTTTTGCTGTTCGGGAAAATCAAATGATGTTTTAATAATTGCTTCTTCCATAGTTTAATAAAGTTTAATGGTTAAATTCATTTTTATATGCTTCTATTATTTCTTTTACAAGCTTATGCCGCACGATATCCCGTTTATCAAATTCAACCACGGCGATTCCTTCAACTCCTCTCAATATCCTGATTCCCTGCACAAGGCCTGATTTTTGCCTGGCAGGCAAATCAATCTGCGTGGTATCGCCGGTGACAATAAATCTCGTGTTTTTCCCCATCCGTGTTAAAAACATCTTCATCTGGTTGATCGTTGTATTTTGTGCTTCATCCAATATAACAAATGCATCATTTAATGTTCTTCCCCTCATAAATGCAAGGGGGGCAATCTGAATGATGCCCTCTTCTACATATTCAACAAGTTTTTTAGACGGCACCATATCATGCAGTGCATCATATAGTGGTTGCAGGTATGGATCCAGTTTTTCTTTCAGATCACCGGGCAAAAACCCCAAATGCTCTCCAGATTCTACTGCAGGCCTTGTTAATATGATCTTTTTAATTTCTTTATTTTTAAATGCTTTCACTGCTAATGCAATGGCTGTATAAGTTTTCCCGGTACCTGCCGGCCCTACTGCAAATAAAAGATCGTTTGTTTTGGTAAGTTCTATCAGGTTTTGCTGGTTGATTGTCCTTGCTTTGATTGCTTTCCCGTTTTTCCCGTAGAGCAAAACATCAGTTGATGTATCTTCCTTATCAAACAAGAGTTGCTCATCATCACTGAGCAATTGTTTAATAATTTCTTCACTTAATGAATGAAAGCGATTGTAATATTCAATTAACAAATTTATTTTTTCCTGAAATAAATATATTTGTTGTGATTCACCAATGGCCTTAATTTCATTTCCACGCGAAATGAGTTTTAATTTTGGGAAATGCTTTTGCATAATCTTGAATTTTGTATGATTCACTCCCAAAATATGAATTGGATCAATATTTTCTAATGACAAAACTTTTTCGGCCATAAATTTATATTACTTTTGAGAATTACAAAGTAAATATTTTTTTTGTATTTTTTTATTGCATTGGTACTAAATAATAAAATTATCATATAAGATGTCCATTATTACATTAACAACGGACTGGAATAAAAATGATTATTATGTTGGTGCTATAAAGGGAAATATTTTGAAAAGGTGTCATGACATCTCGATCATAGACATATCACATGATATTCAGCCCTTTAATATTGCACAAGGTGCATTTGTATTACGAAACAGCTATCATTTTTTCCCTGCCAATACCATTCATATTATCGGGATTAATAATGTTGATAATGCAGATCATGACTATTTATTATTACACGCTGAACAGCATTATTTTATTGGCGCTGACAATGGAGTTTTTAGCTTGATTTTCAATAACATAAAACCTGAAAATATTTTAAAATTACCAAGTCCAAAAGAAAATAAGGGGGTAACGTTTCCTTCGTTATCGATATTTTCAGAAGCTGCGTGCAAAATTATCGAGGGTGAAAGCCTGACATCTGTCGGAGAACAAACTAATTGTTTTAAAGAACGCATTCCCATACGTCCAATTGCCGACGAAGCAGGCATTACCGGGAACATTATTTACATTGACTCCTATAAAAATGTCATCACCAATATCACGGAAAAATTTTTCACCGAGTCGTTAAATAAAAAGTCATTTGAAATACTGGTACAAAGTAACCATTACAGAATAAAAAAGATAAGCCGGCATTATTCCGAGGCTCCTGTAGGTGAATTGGTGGCTGTATTTAATTCACTTGGACTATTGGAAATTGCAATCAATTGCGGCAATGCAGCAGATTTATTAAATCTTGATATTAATTCAAAAGTCAGGATTCGCTTTATAGATAAATAATATTTAAAACAAAAATATAAACAGATGAAACACCCATGATAAGTCATTTAACACACACGCGCATG
>CAYFQI010000077.1:0-11064 GCA_964345135.1 uncultured Bacteroidales bacterium | reverse complement strand
ATTAACTTAATCAACATACAAACTTACAAACTTAAAAACTTAGAAATATAAACAGATGAAAGATCAGTCAAACCACATAATTCTTAAAAGCAAAACATTTCATCATACCCCGGGAGAAATAGCCAGATCTGTCTTTTATTATATTCAGTCCACCGGCTATTATTGCTGTGGGAGGAGACATACTACAGATAGAAAAGGGATGAAAAGTGTATTATTGGTGTATACCTTATCAGGCAGTGCATTTTTATCTTACCGGGGTAAAGATTATATTATAAAACCCGGGGACCTCTTTTTTATAAATTGTTATGACCACCATCTATATGGAGTAAAAGGGGAAAAAAACTGGGAATTTAAATTCCTTCATTTTTTTGGCAGCAATTGTGAAAACATGCATGATACTATTTATAGAATTTATGGGCCTGTCATGCAGCTGGGACGGCATAGCCCGTTAGAAAAAAGCCTTGATAATTTATATGCTTTATCAGAAGGAAAGGTTGATGTAATCAATATTGATGCACGCATCATGTCTTTAATATCAAACCTATTGTCCGAAATATTCTTTTATACAGCAAACCGTTTGGGAGAACTAAAAAATCATAAACCAAATAAAATGGTTAACAGAGCTATTGAATTTATTGAGAATAATTATACCGCCAATTTAAAATTGGAAGATATTTCGAATGCTGCGTATGCCAGTAAATACCATTTTTCGAGGATGTTTAAAAAAATTGTAGGGTCTAGTCCATATGCGTATCTATTGAATTTCAGAATTAATATGTCAAAAGAAAAATTAAAATATTCATCTAAAAGTATATCAGAAATAGGAATAGAAGTTGGATTTGACAGTACAAGTAATTTCATTAAAACGTTCAGAATGCTTGAAGGCATGACCCCTTCGATGTATAGAAAGTTTTAAGCGAGGCAGGGAAGATTAATTTTGATATTAAATGGTTAAATAGAATTTTATATCTTTACAATTATTAATGCATGAAGATTATTGTTTACTGTGTTTTCTTTCCCAAAAAGATAAAAATGATTCATGATAACCATAAAAGACATAGCAAAAAAAGCCAATGTATCAGTTGCCACTGTCTCATATGCTTTAAATAACAAAAGGGGAATAGGCGAAGCCAAGAAGAAAGAAATCCTGGATATTGCTAAAAAAATGGGATATGTCCCCAATTCTGTAGCCAGGAGCTTGCAGGCCAGGACAACGAACATCGTGGGATTGATCATTCCTGATTTTATTTCATTTCAAAGCGAATTGGTCATTAAGCTTGAACATCATGCCAGGTTAAATGATTATTTTATCCTCTTAGGATGTACAAATAAAAGCCTTGAGGCCGAAAAGGAAATTATTGAACGGTTTATCAGCAAAAATGCCGATGCACTGATCATCATTCCGGGAAATAATGCAACCGAAGAGCATTATACTAGAATATTTGAAACACGTCAACAT
Source organism: uncultured Bacteroidales bacterium (assembly GCA_964345135.1). Lineage (GTDB taxonomy): Bacteria > Bacteroidota > Bacteroidia > Bacteroidales > JBBRXJ01 > CAYMKE01. The sequence continues at coordinate 9,605 of CAYFQI010000077.1, read as the reverse complement.
AATTCGTTACCCCTGGTTTTTATTGGAGCGAATTACAACAGGATCAAATCAAGCAATATCACCATAGACCTGCAATCAAGCCTATATACATTAACAGATTATATTTTCCAAAAAAAACCCAAGTCAAGAATTGTTTTTTTTGGCGGCGACAGTAATGAATATTTTGTGAATATTCGACTTGAAGGAATAAAGCAAGCATTCCAAAAGAACAGAATGACGTTTAAAAGGGATAATTATTTTAATATTGGCAATGAATATAGTTTTGAGATAGGATATCAATCAATTTTACAATATGCTGAACGAAACAACTCATTTCCCGATGCGATCATTGCCGTTAATGATCATGTAGGATATGGCATTACCAGGGGCTTAAAAGAAAAAGGAATGAAGATTCCTGATGATATTATGGTAACAGGATGTGATAATATCACAGTTCCATCAATCAATGGATTTAACCTGACGACAATTGATTTGCCTCTGAATGAAATTGCTGAATGTGCAATGAAAATCCTTAAAAGTGCATCTTCCAAAACCAACCTGCGAACTCATATGGCGTTGGATGCCGATATCGTGTTTAAAGATTCAACAATTTAAAGCCCTGTATTTTAGTGTTTTAATAAAAAAAGGAAAAAAATTTAAAAAAACTTAAACGTTTAAGAAAAAAATTGTATATTTGTAATATTAAACTAAGATTTAATATATCCAACATCTTAACATATTTATTACACTATAATAAAAAACAGATACTTATGAAAGCAGCTTATGTAAAATCACCATTTGAAGTGGAAGTGAGAGAATTTCCTGCAAGAGAAATGAAAGATGAAGAGGTATTAATTCGTGTTAAAGCATGCGGAATTTGTGGCCACGATTTAAGCGTCGCCAATTCGGAAGCAAAGGATTGGAAGCCATTCGGACATGAAATTTCAGGTGTTGTAGAAAAGGTTGGGAAAAATGTAAACCACGTAAAACCGGGAGACAAAGTCGTATTGGAAACCGGTACATACGACAGGTTTTCAAAGGCTGCCCGGAATGGATGCCCTGAATTAGATAACAATGGCCCTAATTTCTGGGAAACAGGCCCCATGGGATTCGCCGATTATATTATAGTCCCACAGGAAACCGTTGTTCCATTTGAAAAAATGAGTTTTGAAGAGGCCAGTATGATAGAACCACTTGGTGTTGCCTTAGATATGGCTTATACAGCCGATATTAAACTGAATGACGATGTCCTAATCATTGGTCTGGGACCTATCGGACTGATGGCGCTGCAATTGGCTAAAATAATGGGAGCCCGCAACATTTATGCCGCAGAACTTTCGCAAAGTAAAAAAAGAATTGAACTTGCTCAGCAGTTTGGTGCTACAATTATTAAAACAGACCAAGAATCTCTCAAAACATATAAATTTCCCAGGGGTGGCGTAGATAAAGTGCTTGTATCAGCCCCTCCTAAACTCATCGAACCTGCTGTTGAAATCACGAACTGGGGCGGTATCATTGCATTTATTGGGATAGAGTACGGACCAAATGCAAACATAACGTTTGATGCCAATACATTTCATTTCAATAAAATTCAACTTCGGAGTTCATTTGCATCTCCGGCATTGTACTTTCCCCGTTGCATAGAACTTGTTGAAGCAGGCATGGTCGATTTAAAACCATTGATCGGTAAAACGTTTCCACTGGATGATTTGCAGAAGGAACTTAAAAAGCTTGTGAATGATAAAGGAACAGCTTTAAAAAGCATTATGATTAATTGAAAAATTAAAAGATTATGGAACCAAAATTTGGAATAATAGGATGCGGAAACATATCACGTTTTCATTTTGCCGGACTGAAAAAAGCAAGTGCAAAGATTGTTCACATAGCAGACATAAATGAAGCGTCTGCAAAACCTTATGTAGATGAGTTTGGTGCTGCTTTTTCGAAAGACTATAAAGAGGTTGTAAACAATCCTGAAGTGAACGTGGTGAGTGTATTAACCAGTGGAAAACATCATCATAAGATATGCCTTGATGCCCTTGAAGCAGGTAAAGATGTTATCTGTGAAAAAACATTGGCAGATACCCCCGATGAGGCGTATGATATAGTAAATGCAGCCAAAAAAAGCGGTCAGTTGTTTTTTGTTTCCTATATGAAACGATTCTTCCCTGCTTATAAAAAAGCATTGGAGATTTTGCCTTCCCTGGGGCATATTTTTAGTGCGCAAGTCAGAACCTACCAACCCTGGGGAAATTTTTATGAAACTGAAGAGTTGGGAGATTGGGATTTTGTATTTTCCAGTTATGGAGGGGCCATCATGAAATGTGCCGGAAGCCATTTACTGGATGCTTTTTTAGGATTGCTCGGACGGCCCGAACGGGTATACGGCCATATTGATTATGTGAAAAATACCTTGTTCGATCGAAAAGCCATGGCGTTATTCGAATATTCAAACGGGATGGCTGTGAATTTTGAAGCAGCATCACACCCTCTTACTAAAATCGGGTATGAAAAAAATTCATGGGATGAATATATCGAAATAAACGGGACAGGAGGCCGCATCAAATTATCTACCGTGATGTGGGATCAACCCGAAAATAATCCGGCTTTGATAGAGCATTACGACAATCAATCTGAAACGTCTACTGAATACAGGTTTAATAAAATAAACCCCTTTGATTTAGAAATGGAAGAGATTGTGCAAAGCCTTAAGGAAAGAAAACAGATTCAACCTGATGTAACAGACGGGTTTAATGTAGATGTATTGATTGATGCCATAAAGAAATCGCATGATGCCAAAAAATCCATCATAATTGATTGGAAAGGGATTGAGTAAAAATGAATGTAATTGGTTCTTATCAATTAAATTAAAAATTTTTTTATGACTAAAAAAGAACGTGTTCGTGAAGTGATATCATATAGAGCAACAAACAAAGTCCCCAAAGGAGAAATATTTATTGAATCCAATATTGCCAATAAATTATTGGGGAAAGATTATCCCCTGGATTATCAATATTTTGAAAGGGAAAAAGAAGTCCGGGAATTATTGCATATGGATATGGTAAACCTTGGAGAATGGCTGGCAGAAGAAATTGGCAAAGATGAGCCCTTGCGATGTATAACTTTGCAGAGAATTATTTTTTAGAGAATTAAAATGAGATTAAATAAATTCAGTATAACGTAAATCTATATATAAAATGGAAGTATCAGAATATAAAGTCATAGTTGCCGGCCATATTTGTCTGGATGTAACACCTAAATTTTTATCGCCCCAGGGAACCCCGATGGATAAACTTTTTGTCCCTGGAAAACTCATTAATATGGGAGAAGTTAATATTTCAAGTGGCGGGCCTGTTTCAAATACCGGCATAGCCCTTCAAAAAATGGGGGTCAATGCGAAATTGATGGGAAAAATCGGTGATGACCTCTTTGGCAATGCCCTGTATAGCCTCCTTAAAGGGCAAAATAATCATGAAGGAATGATCATGATGAATGGAGAGCAAACATCATATACCATCGTCATTGTTCCTCCCGGGGTAGACAGAATTTTTCTTCATAACCCCGGGGCCAACAATACTTTTGTAGCCGATGACCTGGACTATGGTTACATTAAAAATGCAGATTTGTTTCATTTCGGGTATCCCCCTTTGATGCAGAATATGTTCAAAAATGAAGGATGGCAATTGGCAGAAACATTTCAAAAGGTAAAAAGCCTGGGGGTGACTACTTCGCTGGATATGTCTATTCCCGACAGAAATTCTGAATCCGGGAAAACAGATTGGGAGAGCGTATTGAAAAAAACTCTTCCAAATGTAGATTTATTTTTACCCAGCTATGAAGAGATCATTTATATGATTGCCCGTGATAAGTTCGATCAAATGGGAGGAAAATCTAACCCACACGATTTGTTAGAAAATTTTGATCCCGGTTTACTCTCTGATTTAAGTGATAAATTGCTGGATTTCGGCGCAAAAATAGTCGTTATTAAATGTGGTGAAAAGGGATTTTATATCCGTACAGCCAATAAAGAAACATTAGAGAATATCGGCAGGGTAAAACCTTCGAACCTGGATAATTGGGCTAACCGTGAAATACATGAGGAAAGCTACAAGGTAGAGGAAATTGCCTCTGCTACAGGATCTGGAGATTCAAGCATTGCAGGATTTCTTTCTTCTTATTTAAACGGCCTTGCTGTTGAACAAGCTGTAAAAATGGCTTGTGCTGTTGGAGCCCAGAATATTACCCGGGTTGATGCACTCAGTGGGATAAAAGACTGGAAGTATACAAAAGATTTTGTGGCTAAAAAACCTGAAAAAAATTCATTGGATTTAATCCCATCAGGATGGAACTATAACAAAGAATTGCAACAATGGGAGAAGAAATGAATGAAATTCCCACAATAGTTTAGCTATAAATAAGCGTAATCATTTATATGAATATAGTTTTTAATATCTTGACTAACTTAAACGTTTAATATAAAAATATAAATCATGAAAAGATCAGAAATCAATACCATCATCAAAGATGCTAAAGCATTTTTAGATGAATATAATTTTAAACTACCGAAATGGGCTCATTGGAGTCTTGACGAATGGAAAAAAGAAACGGGACAATATGATGAAATTGTCGATAATGCCATGGGATGGGATATCACTGATTTTGGTAGTGGCGATTTTTATAAGCGGGGCTTGTTTCTCTTCACATTACGGAATGGCAATCTGAAAGAGAAAAATAAATTGTATGCGGAGAAAATCATGATAGTGGAGGAAGGCCAGGAAACACCCATGCATTTTCATTGGAACAAGCAGGAGGATATTATAAATCGTGGCGGAGGAAATTTGGTGATTCAATTATACCCGGCAACCGCCCAGGAACAATTAGGACAGGACCCGTTGACTGTCAAAATAGACAGCTACCCTGTTGAGGTAAAAGCAGGAGGGGAGATCATTCTTGAACCCGGCGACAGCATTTGCCTTGAACCTTACATGTATCATAGGTTTTATGGAGAAAAAGGAAAAGGGAAGGTATTGGTTGGCGAGGTCAGTTCTGTGAATGACGATAATGCAGACAACCGCTTTTATGAACCGGTAGGCCGGTTCCCTGAAATCGAAGAGGACGTGGAACCGCTACATTTATTGGTGTCGGATTACGCTAAACTTTTATCAAAATAATCATGGAAAAGAAAATCGTCATATTCGGAGCAGGTAAAATAGGACGTTCGTTTATCGGCCAGCTTTTTGGACGTGCAGGGTTTGAAGTGGTCTTTATAGATATTGACCTAAGCGTCATCAATGAACTGAACCGTCAAAAAAAATACAATGTGGTGATTAAGTCTGATAAGGATGATGAAATTATTAATGTTCAAAATGTTCGCGGAATAATTGCGACTGATCATGAATTAATTATTAAAGAATTGACAGATTGTACACTGACAGCCCTTTCGGTTGGCCAAAAGGGACTGATGTCCATTATTCCCCTGCTGGCAAAAGGCGTCATGGAACGATACTGCGATAAAAAACCGGCCCTCGATATTATTATTGCTGAAAACATGCGTAATGCAAGCGATTATATCAGCAAACAAATTGCTGATCACTTGCCATCAGAATTCCCTTTGGATGACATGGCAGGTTTCATTGAAACCAGTATTGGGAAAATGGTGCCCATCATGGCACTTAGTGAGATTCAGGAGGATCTTTTGCAGGTATTTGCCGAACCCTATAATACCCTGATTCTTGATCGGAATGCATTTAAAAATGCCATCCCTGAGGTAAAAGGATTGGCACCCAAAGATAACATTAAAGCCTGGGTAGACCGTAAATTATTTATTCACAATTTAGGCCATGCAGTTGCGGCATATATTGGGCATTATCATTTACCTGAGGCTAAATATATGTATGAAGTATTAGCAGATGATTTGGTTAAAGAGTTGACATTGCAGGCTATGAGAGAATCGGCAGATATTTTAATGAATAAATATCCCGGCGAATTTACGCCTTCGCAACTCCAAGAACATATTGAAGACCTGATTCATCGTTTTCAAAATAAAGCACTGGGAGATACCGTGTTTCGAGTTGGGTGTGACTTGCCAAGAAAGCTGGGAAGCGAAGACAGGTTGGTATGCCCCATTAAATTAGCGAGTAAACAAAAAAATCCAACAGGAAATATCCTTTTAGCCTATGTATGCGCAACATTTTTTAATGCAAAAAATGAACAGGGAAACACGTTTGAACAAGATGAATTGGTGTTGAATGAACACAAGCAATTCGGGATATCTTTTATTGCTCAAAAATATAGCAAAATGGATCCTGTAAAAGACAAAGAAATTGTAAATAATATTGAATGGATGGAAAAATTAATACATTTATGATTTTAGAAAGACACTACTGAAAATTTAACCGATTTGTGTTTATTTTTTTTTAAAATATTGAATTGTAATAAAACATGAAAACTAAAAAAGCATATATTATTCCGCATACCCATTGGGATAGAGAGTGGAGATATCCTATCTGGAAAAACCGTGCGTTGTTGGTGGAATTTATGGATCAACTATTGGAAACGCTCGAAAATGATGAGCGATACAGGTATTTTCACCTTGATGGACAGGCAATTATTGTAGAAGATTATTTAGAAATACGGCCTGAAAAAAAAGACATCATACAAAAACATGTACAAAAAGGGCGGTTGGGAATAGGCCCCTGGTACACGCTGCCAGATTTATACCCGGTCAATGCCGAATGCCTCATAAGAAATATCAAAAAGGGTATGGAAGTGTCAGAAAAATATGGAGGGCATGTAAAAATTGGATACCATTCGTTCGGATGGGGCCAGATATCTCAATTCCCTCAAATTTATAAGAACCTGGGATTCGAATTATTGTTTGCAGGAAAAAGGGTTTCTAAAAAACGCGCTCCTAAATCGGAGTTTCTTTGGGAAGCACCAGATGGGTCAACGATATTTACCAGCCGTTTTGGAGAACATTCACGGGCTAATGTTTTTTTTACTGCCTACATTCAGATAAAAAATGGAATGGATTATTTCTCAGATGAGTTTCAATATAAATGGGGAACATCCAAATCAGCGATCCATGATGCGGCACCTGAAAAACAAAGCAATGATTTTTTTGTAACAGACAGTCAAAAAGAGACATGGTATCCAGAACATATTCAAAAAGGATTTCAGAAAGCATGGGATGCCTATTCTCAAACAAATTTTCTCAATAAACGGCTGTTGATGAATGGGAGTGATTTTTCTACCTGCCAGCCATTTTTGCCTGATATTATTGAAAAAGCCAATCAGCAGTTCCAGGACATTGAATTTGTTCATGCTGATTTTGTTGAATATTATGAGGCAATAAAGAATGACATAAATTTAAACGAGCTGACTTTAGTTAAAGGGGAAATGCGTGATGACTCCCCTTCTGACAGCTCTGCCAATGCATTGGCAACCCGTATGTATATCAAATTATTGAATAAAAAAGCTGAAAACCTGCTTTTGTATAAAGCAGAGCCTCTGGCAACCATGTTAATGATAGATGGAGAGCAATATCCCGAATCTTTTATTACCCTGGCATGGGAATATTTATTAAAATCACATGCTCATGACAGCATCAACGGGGTAACCCAGGATAAAACCGCAAATGATGTAGAATATCATTTAAACCAGGTGGTTGAATTATCCGAAACAATCATTGAACAGTGTGTCACCCGGCTGGTGAATAAAATAGATTTTTCTGGATTCGCAAAAGAAGACATATTATTGTTATGCGTGAATACTCAACCATACGAGACGAACGATATTGCAAAAGTAGTGGTGGATATTCCCCGTGACCGGAATATATGGGATTTTGCATTTGCAGATGAAGCAGGGAATGCCTTGGATGTTCAGTCTATTCACCGAAAAGAACGCACCACAGCTGTTCATGACCTTGAAAACCGTGCTTTGCCATTTTTTCATGACAGGCATGAAGTATTTGTTGAAACCGGTAAGATACCTGCCGGGGGATACAAAACACTAAAACTAATTACAAAAAACACATTCCCGCGTGAAGGCGAATGGTGGCCTGTTGTAAGAAAAAGCAAAGGAGATGAAATATCCGGGTCTCCCGGGGAGATGGAAAATGAATTCTTAAAAATATCCATACATCCGGATGGGACAATATCTGTAAGAGATAAAGAAACCGGATATCAATCACCGCCAATGCATTATTTTACAGATGAAGGGGATATGGGTGATTACTGGGTTCATTATCCGCATTACCACAACAAGATTTTTGATAGCCGTTTGGCTCGGCACAGAAGCTGGTGTACTCTCAATGGACCTTTGGCTGCAACAATGGTGGTTGAGACCATCATGGAGCTACCTACCCATGGATACAGGTCAAATAAGGGAATAGAAGGAGAAAGTTACAGGAGTGATGATACAAAAGAACTCAAAATAACATCAGAAGTCACCTTGAAGCGTGGTGACAGGAAATTATACTTTAAGACTGAAGTTGACAATACCATCAAGGATCACCGGTTACGTTTGATTTTACCCACCGGCATTGATACAGACGAATCTGTAGCTGGAGGGCATTTTTCGGTTGAAAAGAGACCCGTGAACCCTGAGCGGCTTGATGATGGCATGTTTTACCCTGATATGCAGACCCTCCCCATGCAGCAATTTGTTGATTTATCTGACAATCAACACGGGGTTTCGGTATTGACCGATAGTTTTACAGAATATGAAGTACTGCGGGATCAACAGCATAGTATAGCATTCACCTTGTTAAGAAGTGTTGAAAACAGGATTTGTACAGAATTCAGGGCTTCCGGTTATTTTCCGGAACAAGAGGGAGGACAAAGCCTTCGAAAACTTGAATATCATTATGCCTTGTATCCCCATTCAGGGGATTATGAAAAAGCAAAAACGGTTTTAACTGCTCAACAATTTAATAATAAACCATTCTATTATCTTGTTGCCCCGGGTCATAAAGGACATCTGCCAAATTCAAACAGTTTGTTCTCCGTCGAATCCGATACTTTGGTAATGACCACATGCCAAAAAGGGAATTGCGATAATTCATTTATAATACGAATATACAATCCTTTAGAATCTATGCAAAATGGTAACATTACCTGTTATAAAAATATAAAACAAGCATTTGAAACGAATCTTACCGGAGAACGAATAACTGAAATACCTGTTGAAAAGGATGTGCTTAAGATACGTTTAAACAAATGTAAGATTGCAACTTATGAATGTGTGATTTAGATAAAAAAGATACATTGGTTTATGTCATGTTGCTAAAAAATTTTAAAACGTCTTCAGCAAAAAGAAGAGGTTTATTTCCTTATCTTCGAATATATGAATAATGAAAGCCAAATAAACAGTAACAATAATTGTAGTAGAACTAAAAAAATAATTAATCATGAGTAAAATAGTATTAAAAATAGTACAAGCAGCTTCTTTATTGATCATCCTGAACGGATGTTCCAATAAGGAGAAGAAGAAAAATATAAGCCAAAAACCAAACATCATTTTATTTTTTACCGATGATCAAGGGTACGCTGATCTGGGTTGTTATGGTGCGGAAGGTTTTGAAACGCCCTATCTTGACCAAATGGCTGAGGAAGGTGTACGGTTCA
>CAYFQI010000076.1:0-11195 GCA_964345135.1 uncultured Bacteroidales bacterium | reverse complement strand
CGAATTTGAACTTTATAGAGCAAACACTTGACTTTATGGACAGGCACTAATTATTTTCCTGACACAAACAGGTCTAAAAATAAGTATTTTGTAATATATATAAATTAATAAAATCAAATTTCTTTCGTTATTTGAGAAAATATGATATTAAACCATATTCAATCAATATGATATGTAAAATCATGATCATGTACATATCGATAATTTGATTATAATAAAGGATTATTAGTTTGATTTTTCTAATTTTGGAGATTAATTGTTAAAACATAAATTTTGGATTATGATGCATAAAAGAAAAATTTTTGGATTTATTGTTTTATTTGTTTTTGCTTCTTTTTATACATTATATGCTGGAGGATATAAGATAAAAATAAAAATTAACCACATCAGTGATACCAGTGTGATGCTGGCACATTATATGGGCAAGAACATTTATCCTGATGATACTGCATACCTGGATCAAAGCGGCGAAGGTGTGTTTGAAGGTGATGAGCCTCTTACGGGTGGGATGTATATTGTATATCTGCCAAATAAAAAGTATTTTGATATATTAATCGGAGATGATCAAAAATTCAGTATTCAAAATGATACGTTGGATTTATTGGATAATTTAAGTGCTTCCGGATCGGAAATTAACCAGGCATTTATTGAACATCAAAAATTCTTGAGGGATAAACGTAATGAACGCAGAAGGTTACAAAAAACATTGGACGACTTAAAAACAAAGCGCAAAATAAAGAAAATTAAAGAAGAAATGAGTCGGATCAATGAAGAAGTGAAAGAGCACACCAACAAAATGATTGAAGAACATTCTGGGACTTTTCTATCCGTATTTTTAAAAGCATTGGAAGAAATTGATGTCCCTGATCCACCGAAAGATGAAGAGGGGAATATTGATTCAACATTTCAATACAGGTATTATAAAGAACATTATTTTGATCATTTTGATATTGGTGATCCACGATTGCTGAGGACCCCGGTATATGAGCAAAAGATCATGAAATACATTAAGCATGTGATACCTCAAATTCCTGATTCTTTAAATGCAGCAGTTGATACACTCATTACCATGGCAAAAGCAGATAAAGAAACGTTCCGGTTTGTACTGCTAAAATTATTCAATCATTTTGCAGGAAGCAAAATTTTAGGCATGGATGCCGTGTATGTGCATATTGCTGAAAACTATTATATTCCCGACGCCGAATGGAGTGATCCTGATTTTATAAAAAAGCTCGAAAAAAATGTAAAAGAAATGAAGCCTCTTTTAATTGGAAAAGTAGCTCCTGATATTGAAATGATAGAAATTTCAACAGAACATTTTATCCGGGCCCAGGACGATACAGCATTGATCACAAATCCTTATGTGTTTAAACAAAAATTAAATCTTCATGATATACAAGCGAAATATACCATCCTTTATTTTTGGGAACGGGATTGCGGTCATTGCCGGAAATATACCCCGCAATTATATGAAATTTATCAGGACTTTAAAGAAGAAGGTGTTGAAATGATTTCATTTAACATGTTAATGGGAAAAGAGGGGAAAAAGAAATGGATTGAATTCATTAATAAACATGAGTTATATGATTGGATCAATGCATGGAATCCATTTAGCTATGAGTTTAAAAAAGAATACAACATCAGAGCATCACCTGCTCTTTTCTTACTTGATAAAGATAAAAAAATTGTAGCCAAAAAGCTTGCACCGGACCAGACCAGGGAAGTTTTGGACAACCTGATTCACGGGAAAAAGAAGCCCGTCGTCCAGAAGTCTGAAATGGAAACCACACAGCAGTAAACCCTTAATTTAATTATAATGAGTAATAAGATTGTAAAATTAACCTTGGAAGACAATGCCGTATACGAAGGCAAATCATTTGGATACGAACAGGGAGTATCGGGTGAAGTGGTGTTTAATACAGCCATGACTGGCTATACCGAGAGCCTTACAGATCCGTCTTATAAAGGACAGATATTGGTATTGACCTACCCTTTGATCGGGAATTATGGTGTGCCGGATGCAGATTTAGAGCACGAACTTCATAAGTTTTATGAATCGCATATATTACATATCTCCGGGTTGATCATTTCCGATTATTCGTTTGAATACAGTCACTGGAATGCCAAATCCAGCCTGGCACAGTGGCTGAAAGCACATAATATTCCAGGGATCTATGGTGTTGATACCCGTTCGTTGACAAAACGACTGCGTGAAGAGGGATCCATGTTGGGAAAACTTGAATTTGAAGGTGAAAAAATAGGTTTTTATGATCCAAACAAAGAAAACCTGGTAGAACAGGTAAGTATCAAAGAAAAGAAAGTATATGGTAATGGCCGGTATAAAATAATATTGATTGATTGCGGGGTTAAAAATAATATCATCCGGAATTTAATTAAACGGGATGCCACGGTGATAAGAGTTCCCTGGGATTATGATTTTTCAAATGATGAATACGACGGGTTGTTTATTACAAATGGCCCCGGAGATCCCGTGTTTTGTGATAAAACAGTTGAAAATATCAAAAAAGCATTGGTGCAAGACATCCCTATTCTTGGAATATGTATGGGAAATCATTTACTTGGGCTGGCTGCCGGTGCCAAAACATATAAACTAAAATACGGGCACAGGAGTCATAACCAACCCGTCATAAAAAAAAGTACACGCACAGGATTCATTACATCTCAAAATCATGGGTTTGCTATTGATAACGAAAGCCTGCCTGGTGATTGGGAGCCATTGTTCCTGAATTTAAATGATGGAACAAATGAAGGGATACGGCATAAAACCAAGCCGTTCTTCTCGTCACAGTTTCATCCCGAAGCATCCGGCGGCCCTATGGATACGGAATTTTTATTCGATGATTTTATGAACCTGGTGAAAGATAATAAAAATGTGAGCGTTTAATAAATATCATTGCCATGTCAAATTTTAAAAAACTATACCAGAAATTTCAGAAAGAACGGGAAAGTATTTTTTGCGAAATCCCGTCTAAATTCCAGGCACAAGAATTCATTGAAGAATACATCAATTTTTTGTTCCCGATTAATATTGGCAGGAATATGAGTGAGCTGGAAGCGGAGTCAACGTATCAACAGCTACAGTATAAATTTAAAGAATTGTTATTGCCTGTAAAATACCAGTTAAAACAATCAATTGATAAAGTTACAACCGTCTTTTTTAATAAAACCATTGACATATATGACAAGCTCATAAAAGATGCTCATTCATTATGCAGGTATGATCCTGCAGCAAATAGTATTGCAGAGGTACTGGTGGCTTACCCTGGTTTTTTCACTATAATGGTTTATCGTGTTACTCATGAATTATATAAGCTTGATATTCCTATCCTTCCACGTCTTGTATCAGAATATGCGCATAGCAAAACCGGTATTGATATTCATCCCGGGGCAACCATTGGAGAATCTTTTTTTATTGACCACGGGACAGGGATTGTCATTGGAGAATCGGTCATTATCAAAGAGAATGTTAGAATTTACCAGGGGGTTACATTGGGTGCGTTAAGTGTAGAGAAAACAATGGCAAAACAAAAACGACACCCCACTATCGAGGAAAATGTAATCATTTATGCCGGTTCCACCATCCTGGGAGGTGATACAGTCATTGGCCACGACAGCACCATTGGAGGGAATGTATGGTTAACAGAAAGTGTAGCACCCTATTCTATAGTACTTAATAAAAGTGAGACAAAAGTGAAAAATAAGTAGCCGGGAAGATCGCCCTTGCTGCTTATTTTTCACTTTTGTTATATGTTTTTTGCAATCCAATCCCCAACTTCACTTGTAGAATATGCAGATTCTTTATTGATATCTTCGGTCATCACCATGTTTTTTAATGCTTTTTCCACTGCATTTTTAACCGCTTCCGACTCTTCTTGCAGTCCTAATGCTTCCAGAAGCATAGATGCAGAAAGGATGGTTGCGCAAGGATTTGCAATATTTTTACCGGCCGCCTGCGGATATGACCCGTGAATGGGTTCAAAAACAGATGTATGTATGCCCTTTGATGCTGATGGAAGCATGCCGAGAGACCCTGTAATAACGCTGGCTTCGTCTGTTAAAATATCACCAAACATATTTTCAGTAACAATCACATCAAATTTTTTAGGCCATTGGATAAGTTGCATGGCTGCATTGTCAACAAACATGTAGTCAACCGTGATGTCTTTGTAATCTTTTTCCATTTCCTGGACGGTCTCTCTCCATAAACGAGAAGTACCTAAAACATTGGCTTTATCTACCACGGTTAGTTCTTTTTTTCTTTTTTGGGCATATTCAAAAGCAAGCTTGGTGACCCGTTGAATTTCTTCTCTTGAATAACCACAGGTGTCAAATGCCGTGTTACCATCTTCTGTACGCCCACGGGGTTCACCAAAATAAATACCGCCAGTCAGCTCCCTGATCATTATGAAATCAGCACCCTCGATCAATTCTCTTTTCAGAGGCGATTTATCAATTAATGACTGAAAGGTGGTAACAGGCCTGATGTTGGCAAATAAACCCAGTTTTTTTCGCATTTTCAGGAGTCCCTGCTCCGGCCTGATACTGGCTTTTGGGTCATTGTCATATTTCGGGTCCCCGATTGCACCGAATAAAACAGCATCTGACCTCATGCATAGTTCATGTGTTTCTTCAGGATATGGATTTCCGGTAGCATCAATCGCAGCAGCGCCAACATGGGCATGTTCAAAATGAAACTTGTGATTGTATTTTTCAGCTATCGAATTCATCACTTTTATCGCCTGTTCAATGATTTCAGGCCCTATGCCATCGCCCGGTAATACCGCTATGTTAAATTTCATGGTTTAAATGTGTTTTTGTAATATAAGGATATCAAATATAGAGCATGCCAGTTCTCTAATAATTTACTGATTTTTCAAGATCGCAAAAATAAGCATAATCCAAAAAAAACGATGAGTAAATGATTTATTTTTCAGAGAAAAATGTGTAAAAAAAAGTCCGTGGCGTCACTGCAACGGACTTTTTTAATAGGTTGGTAATGTATCTTTAGCTTTCGAGATGACAGTTGTTGCTTAACTACTGACCCCGGTTAAACTACAGCAGGATAAAGTCAGTTTATTGGCTCGTGTTACAGTATTAGCTAACCTGTTGTGCAATTATATCACCTACTTCAGATGTTGAATAGCCCATTCTTCCCGCACCCATGTCTTTAATTTTGTTTGCCGTGACATCAGCAATGGCACTTTCGATTTTGTCTTTTGCTTTGTCTTCCCCGAGTATTTCCAGCATCATGGCTGCACTTTGTATGGCAGCAAGTGGGTTGATGATGTTTTGACCGGTATATTTTGGGGCAGAACCACCAATGGGCTCAAACATACTCACTCCTTCGGGGTTAATGTTACCCCCGGCAGCAATGCCCATACCACCTTGTGTCATGGCACCCAGGTCAGTAATGATGTCACCAAACATATTCCCGGTTACGATCACGTCAAACCATTCCGGATTTTTTACCATCCACATGCACGTGGCATCTACGTGATAATAATCCCGGCGAATATTGGTATATTTTTTTTCGCCTAATTCATGAAATGTTCTTTCCCACAAGTCATAAGCATAGGTTAATACATTGGTTTTTCCGCACAGGGCTAATGTATTGTCTTTGTTTCGTTTCTTCGTGTATTCAAAAGCAAATTTAAGGCAACGTTCAACCTGGTGGCGTGAATACACCATGCTCTGTACAGCAACCTCGTGTTCTGTTCCTTTCATGGAAAAACCGCCTGTACCTGTATACAGACCACCGGTATTTTCTCTTACCACAACATAGTCAATGTCTTCCGGCCCTTTATCTTTCAAAGGAATGTCTACTCCCGGGTATAATTTTACAGGCCTGAGGTTGATGTATTGGTCCAATTCAAAACGTGTTTTTAACAATATGCCTTTTTCAAGGATCCCGGGTTTAACATCAGGATGCCCGATAGCGCCCAATAAGATGGAGTCGAATTTCCTCAGTTCATCAATTGCAGAATCAGGCAATACTTCTCCCGTGCGTTTGTACCTTTCGCCACCAAAGTCAAATTCTGTATACTCCATTTTATATCCAAATGGTTTGGCAGCTGCGTTTAATACTTTCAACGCTTCATGCGTTACTTCAGGTCCGGTGCCATCACCAGGGATGACGGCGATTTTATATGATCTCTCACTCATGGTATGTTATATTTAATTATGTTATAAAATGCAACAATAATAGAAATTTATTTTTAAAACACAAAATTTAGATGAAATGCAGAAGTCAACCCAATGCATCTCCTGTGTTCTTCTTACATATTCTCAATGATATTAAGCATTTTCAGGGTTGCTTTAATCGCTGCCACTGTCTGGTCGCTGTCCAGTCCCCTGGTTTTTAATTTTTTCCCTTCATATTCCCATGTGATGAAAGTTTCTACCAGGGCATCGGTTTTACCACCGGGAGGGATGGTTACGGTATAATCTGTAAGCACCGGATGCTTTTTGTTCAATTTGCCGTATATTTTCCATATGGCTTTCATGAATGCATCATATTGGCCGTCGCCCGGGGATGTTTCTTCATAATGTTTCCCGTTTATTTCAATGCTCACTGTTGCAACCGGTTTAAGCCCGTTGACCGTTGAAAGCAAAAAATTGTTGATTTTGATCTTTTCTCCAATGGTCGTGCTTTTTAGCACATCAGATATAATATAGGGCAGGTCTTCTTTGGTGACATTTTCTTTTTTGTCAGCCAGTTCAATGATCCGTAGCGTTACTTTTTGCATTGATTCAGGATCAAGGTTGATGCCAAGCTCTTCGAGGTTCTTTTTGATATTGGCTTTCCCGGATGTTTTGCCCAAAGCATATTCCCTGACCCGTCCAAAGCGTTCGGGATGCAATTCATTATGATACAAATTACATTTGCTGTCGCCATCGGCATGCACACCGCATGTCTGGGTGAAAACAAATTCACCGATTAATGGTTTGTTGGTTGGAATGCGGATCCCGGAAAATGACTCCACCAATTTACTGATCAGGTTGAGTTTACTTTCATTGATGTTCATTCTACAGTTTATATGGTCTTTGAGTATGGCAATGACACTTGACAATGGAACATTGCCTGCTCGTTCTCCCAACCCGTTTACCGTGGTATGGATGCATTTTATGCCGGCTTTAACAGCCGAGTAAACATTGGCTGTAGCCAGGTCATAATCATTATGAGGATGAAAATCAAATGCCAGGCCGGGATATTTGTCTACCATTATTTTGCAATACTCGTAGGTGGTATCCTGATTCAAAATACCCAGCGTGTCAGGAAGCATGAAGTTTTGTATCGGTTCTTTTTGCAAGTGCTCCATGAGCATGTCAATATACCCTGGTGAATCCTTCATCCCGTTCGACCAGTCTTCAAGATATACATTGATATTCAGCCCGTTTTCATGTGCATACTGAATGGCTTGTTGTATATCAGATAAATGTTCCCGGGGGCTTTTTTTGAGTTGTTCTTTTGTATGTTTTTCCGAACCTTTGCATAATAAATTCACAGTTTTGCCACCAGCTGCCATGATCCAGTCAATGGATTTGGTCCCGTCAATAAACCCTAAAAATTCGATTTTATCAAGGATATTATTCTCTTCAGCCCATTGACATATATGTTGGGCTGCACGAAATTCTCCTTCGGAAACCCGTGCAGAACCGATCTCGATACGGTCCACTTTTACTTCTTCCAAAAGAATTTTGGCGATATTCAGTTTTTCAGTTTCAGTAAAAGAAACTCCGGATGTTTGTTCTCCATCCCGCAGGGTTGTATCCATTATTTGTACGTGGCATTTGTATGTTGTCATGGCAAATATTTTTTATCCTACAGAATAAGGGTTTTTAAATGCTTTGATCTTATCTTTCATGGTCAATACATGGTCAATGTCATCCAAACCTTTTAATAAGCATTCTTTTTTATATGTATTGATTTCAAACTGCTCTTTTTCTCCTGTTTTCACGAGTTCTATTACCTGGTTTTCCAGGTCAACATTCAATTTGGTGCCAGGGTCTTCATGAATCGCATTGAAAAATTTTTTTAAAAATTGTTCGGATATCTGTACAGGCAGTACGCCATTATTCAATGCATTGTTTTTAAAGATATCTGCAAAGAAGCTGGATACTACTACACGGAAACCGTATCCATGAATAGCCCAGGCAGCATGTTCACGGCTGGAGCCACTACCGAAGTTTTTCCCGGCAACCAATATTTTTCCTTTGTATTTTGGGTCATTTAGAACAAAGTCTTTTTTAGGGTTACCGTCTTTATCATACCTCCAGTCGCAAAATAAATTATTTCCAAAGCCTTTACTTGTGGTGGCTTTTAAGAATCGTGCAGGGATGATTTGATCTGTATCTATGTTTTCATATGGAAGAGGCACAGCCGTGCTTTCTAATGTTTTGAATTTTTCGATCGCCATTGTTTGTTGTTTTTTAAGTTAAGAAAATCAATCCATTAATTCCCTGGGGTCTGTGATTTGACCTGTTACAGCAGCAGCTGCTGCTACCAGTGGGCTTGCCAGGATGGTACGGGAACCCGGCCCCTGGCGTCCTTCAAAATTCCTGTTTGATGTTGAAACAGCATATTTCCCTTCCGGTACTTTATCTTCATTCATTGCAAGGCAAGCAGAACATCCTGGTTGACGGAATTCAAATCCGGATTCTCCAAGGATTTTTACCAGTCCTTCTTCTTGGGCTTGTTTTTCAACTAGTTTGGAACCGGGAACGATCCATGCGGTCACGTTGTCTGCTTTTTTTCTTCCTTTTACCAAATCTGCAAATTCCCTGAAGTCTTCTATTCGTCCGTTTGTACAACTTCCAACAAAGACATAGTCAATTTTTTTACCTGCCATTGGCTCGCTTGGATTGAATCCCATGTATTCCAGCGATTTTTTAAAAGAGCCTTTACTGCTGTCAGGAATATCGGATTCATCAGGGATTTTTCCCGTGATGCCTATGCCCATTCCCGGGTTGGTTCCAAAGGTCACCATCGGTTCTATGTTATTGGCATCAAATGTGTATTCAGTGTCGAATACAGCACCATCATCCGTGTATAATTGTTTCCATTTTTGTACAGCTTCGTCGAATTTATCACCTTTGGGGGCAAATTCACTTCCTTTTAAATAATCGAACGTGGTTTGGTCAGGGGCAATGAACCCTCCTCTCGCTCCGCTTTCGATGCTCATGTTGCTCACGGTCATGCGGCCTTCCATTGACAGGCTTTGTATGGCCGGCCCTGCATATTCAATAAAATGACCGGTGCCACCGCTTGTTGACAACTTTGAGATAATATAAAGGATCAGGTCTTTCGAGGTGACTCCTTTTTGAAGTGTTCCATTGACAGTGATCCGCATTTTTTTAGGTTTGAGCTGTAATATGCAATGCGTGGCAAGTACCATTTCCACTTCACTGGTACCAACACCAAATGCAACAGCACCAAATGCACCGTGCGTTGACGTGTGGCTGTCGCCGCAAACAATAGTAAGGCCTGGTTGTGTAATGCCTAATTCAGGCCCTACCACATGCACAACACCCTGGTAAGGATGGTTCAGGCCAAAATGGAGAATCCCAAATTCACTGGCATTTTTTTCTAACGTTTTGACTTGTGTCCTGGAAAGTTCTTCTTTAATTTCCAGGTGTTGGTTCAGCGTGGGAACATTGTGGTCTGGTGTCGCCACGGTGTCTTCTTTTGTAAAGACATCAAGGCCACGGTTTCTGAGTCCTTCGAATGCTTGTGGACTGGTTACTTCGTGTACAAAGTGTTTGTCAATGTACAACACGCTGGGGCCGCCTTCTATCTGTGATATTACATGGCTGTCCCAAATTTTGTCAAATAATGTTTTTGCCGCCAAAGTCTGTTTAATTTTAAAAGTTAAACCATATAAAATAAAAAAACCATTCTTACATTTTGGTAAGAATGGTTTTTAAAATCTTTTTTTAACATATACCATTCTCACCTGGGAAATTGAATAATTATACCAGCAAGTAATAAAATGTTAATAATGATGAATGATGTATTGCTTAAGTGTCTCATTGATAATTTTATATATAAATTATATTATTTGTGACTTGTCTTGGTTTATCTACAGATGCAAAAATATAAAAATATGGATAAAAAGAAAAAAATATTTGTTATTTATCATTTGAATAAACAGGAGTTACACGATTGTTCATTCATTCTCCATTGCTTCTACAATTTCATCTGTAATTTCGAGGTTGTGAAATACCTGCTGTACATCCTCATCCTCTTCAAACTCATCAATAATCTTTAATGTTTTGATGGCTTCTTCTTTATCCAGTGCTTTTGTTGTAATTGGAATCCTTTTTAATTCTGCATTTTCGGTTTCTATGTTCATTTCTTCCAGTTTTTTCTGAACACTCCCGAAATTTTCAAGGGATGTTGTCAGGATGAAATATTCTTCATCAGACTCAAAGTCGTCAATCCCTGCATCAATCATTTCCAGTTCAAATTCTTCCGGGTTTATGTTTTCATTGACTGGAATGGTAAATACGCCTTTTTGTTCAAATTGAAAGCTCAGTGAACCTTTGGTGCCCAAATTGCCGCCCCGTTTGTTAAAGATGGAACGTACAGAGCTGACAGTCCTGTTTTTGTTATCTGTAAGACATTCCACGATAACTCCTATGCCATGAGGTAAGTATCCTTCATAGATTTCTTTTTCAAGATTGCCGGGGTCTTTTTTTGCTTTGTTAATCGCTCTCTCAATGTTGTCTTTGGGCATGTTTACCCCTTTTGCATTGTTGATTGCCGTTCTTAACTGTGCGTTGGTCATTGGGTCTGTTTCGCCACCCGCATCTTTAATGGCTATTTCAATTTCTTTTGTGATGCGTGAAAAAATTTTGGAACGCTTTGCATCTGCTGCCCCTTTTTTGCGTTTTACTTTCGACCATTTATTATGTCCTGCCATGGTTAATGATATATTTTAATGATAAAGTGCAAACGATTCACATGTTAGATGAATGAAATTTTAATTATGTTTCTGCATTGCATCTGTTAAAGCCGGAATGGTTTGCGTCGTTTAAAACATTTTATGAATGCAAAAATATAAATAATCTTTAATTTTTCTATGGCATTGAATAGATATAGTGGTGAATAAAGAAGAATTATGAGAACAGGAAAATTTAATTTGTAGTTAAAATATTTTTTTTGCATTATCCCG
>CAYFQI010000075.1:4697-11267 GCA_964345135.1 uncultured Bacteroidales bacterium | reverse complement strand
CTCAAAATCAAATCCTTTTCCATTGTCTTCATATGTTAAGCATAATTGGCTATCATTGTCATGAAATAAAATATTAATGTTGGTTGCATTGGCATGTTTTAATGTGTTGTTTATGAGTTCAATGATAACCCTGTAAAGCGTTAATTCGATTTTTGGGTCATGTTTTTTTTGCGGTTGATTTGATGTTAGGTTGATGTTTATTTTATTGATGATTTGTAAATGGCCAATGAATGTGTTAATGGCTTTATATAATCCATAGTTTATCAATATGTTGGGCATAAGCTGGTTTGAAACAGAGCGAATAATTGAAATGGCTTCATTGGTCATTTTTTTGAGATAATTGGCAAGTTCATTTTTTTGAGGCGATAATCCGTCATGTGTTATTTCGTCTACATAAAATTTTATACCGGATAAGAAGGGGCCGAGTTCATCATGTAAATTTTCTGCAAATGCTTTTCGTTCCCTTTCCTGGGTCTCTATGACAGCATTCAATATGTTTCGTTCCGTTTCTTTCTGGTATGTGATATCTTTTGCGATCAGGATAAAATAGTCTTTGGTTGCTGTTTCTGAGGGATGAATAATAAAGAAGTTGACGAAAATTTCTTTACTGTCTTTGCGTTTCATTTTTATTTCACTGTCATTTATTTTTTTTCCTTTAAATAATTTATCTATCATATTTGTGATATCTTTTTGATTTTGTGCTGCAATAAGATCTGTTATTTGTTGGCCAATGAGTTCGTGATGTTCATATTGTAAAATATTTTGTGCAGCCGGGTTGGTAAAAGTACACCGGCCATTTTCAAAGGTCATGATGATATTGGGGGATGAATTTACCAGTATCCTGTATTTATGTTCACTTTCTTCTAATGCTTCTTTGGTCTTATATTTTTCAGTCAGATCGATAATTACTCCCCTTATTCCAATTTTTGTATTTTCTTTATATATAAAATTTGTATGAAATAATGCCGGAAAGATACTGCCATTCTTTTTTTTCATTTGATGTTCTACCGGCCCTGTATGAATGCCTTGTAATTTTTTGTTGTAATTATGCATAATACGCTCTCGTTCACTTTCTGCAAACATATCAATGCCAGACAATCCTTTCGATAGATCATCATGATGGTATCCAAATAATTGGAAAGCTTTTTTGTTTGCATAGGTGATATTAAAGTTAATATCGGTTTCAAATACTACATCAGGAAGCATTTCAGAAAGGTTTCTGAATTTTTTTTCTGACTCTATAAGGGCATTTTGAGCAATGGATTTTTCCCTTGCAAATGTTAAATCATCAGCAATTTCTTGTAAAAGGTTCAGCTCGTCCCGGGTGACTCCTTTTTCTGCATTGATGGCAACGATGATAATTCCGACAGATTGTTTATCCTGTATCATAGGTATGAGTACCAGGGTATAGGGTCGATCTTTGTTGTTTATCGAGATGCATTCTTTATTTGTTGTTGTCGTATGGATTTTTCCTGACTGGATGGTATTTTTGATGCAATCCGGCGCTTCTCCTTCTCCTTTTTGATTTATATACCAGTTTGAATTGATGAGGTTTTTGCCTGATTGTGCATACGGTTCAATGTTTTTTTCTTTTATCAGCCCTATAGCACATGCTACATATAATCTTGCTTCTATGAGTATGTCGCAGGCTTTTGGCATAAATGTTTTAATATCCGGTTCCATAACGATCAATTGATTAATGTCACGAATGGTTAATAACAATGAATTTAAATGTTTGATATGTGTTTTGTTTTTTATTTCTTCTGTAGTATCCCTGAAGCTCCAGACACGTATCTGTCCGTTTCCCTGGTTTTTTAAAGGAGCAGAAAACCGTTCAAAGACACGTCCGTCTTTAAATTCAACCTGATCTAAATGGCTGTCCGTTGATTCATATAGTTTTTGTAACTTACTGAAGAATTTCCGGGGATTTTTCAATTGGTTCCATACTGCATTACTTAGATGTTCCCTGCTTTTTGTATGGATGACTTCAGGAGGGATATTCCACATTTGGAAAAATTTTGTATTGGCATATGAAAAGGTTCCGTTTGTATTTCCTACTAAAATGCCGTCTTGTGTGGTTTCTAAAATTGCTTCCATTAATTCCTGGCTGGATTTGATTTCTTTTTCAGCACGAAGACGTTTTTTTTCTGATAATGAAGATTGCCGCGTGATATAAGATAAAACGATGATAATGACAGCCATTACTATTGCAAATATCCATGTTATCCGTGCTTTTATGATGCTTAGTTCGGTTTCAATGTCTTTGATATACATCCCGGTGCCAATCACCCAATTCCAGGGTGCAAATTTTTTCACATAGGATATTTTTGGTAATATATGTTTTTCTCTGTCTTTCCATTGCCATTCATACTGAACAAAACCTTCCTCATCGTCTTTCACTTCTGTTATCATGTCCATGAACACTTTTTTTCCTGATGGGTCCTCATATTCACTAAGGTTTCTGCCTTCGAGTTCGCTTTTGTATGGATGAACGATCATCACAGGCTGCATGTCATTGATCCAAAAGTAATCTTTGTTTTCTTTTCCGTACCGGCAATGTCGGATAAGATCAGCTGCCATTTTTTTTGCCTGGCTTGTCGTTAAACTATCTTTTAGTGTTTTTTGGTGATAATAATTGATATGGTTGATTAGCATATCCACAGTTGTTTTTAACATTTCCTTTTTTTTATTGATAAAGACCTGTTCTAACCTGGGGATTAAATACAGATAGGTTATACCTGCAAAAAGAATGAACGTTAAAAATGCAAGTGCCCCTGTTTTAACAGCCAATGATAATGGGGGCCGGGACTTTTTTTTAAATAATGATATAAGATTGGAAAGGATTGAGTTAACCATGCATTTATATCTTTTCAGGTTATGAATATAAAAATAACATATTTTTTATACCTACATAAGAAATATTGAGAAAGTTTGGAATTGGACAGGATAATGCAATAAAAAAGCGACACAACCAGTGGTCGTATCGCTTTAATTTGAAATAGTTATGTTTGTGTGCTAAAGTACTATAGAACATTAAAGTGTGTCAATGCAATTCAGTGATTTATAGATGTCTTTAATTTTATTAATCATTTCCTGTTCTCCTGCTCTGAGCCATGCTCTTGGGTCGTATTTCTTTTTATTTGGTTTGTCTGCTCCTTCCGGGTTACCGATTTGTCTCTGAAGATAGTCATGATTTTTTTCTTCATACATACGTACACCATTCCAGAATGCCCATTGGGTATCTGTGTCAATATTCATTTTGATCACACCATAGCTGATCGCATTTTTGATGTCTTCGAGGCTTGATCCTGATCCGCCATGGAATACAAAGTTTACAGGATTGTCTTGTGTGTTGTAGTGTCCTTTAATGTATTCCTGGGATTGCTTTAAAATTTCAGGTTTTAACTGAACATTTCCGGGTTTATATACTCCGTGAACATTTCCAAAAGCTGCTGCAATGGTAAAGTTATCGCTGATTTTAGACAATGCTTCATATGCTTTTGCTACTTCTTCGGGTTGGGTGTATAAAGAAGCATTGTCAACATGTGTATTGTCTACCCCGTCTTCTTCTCCTCCGGTAACACCGAGTTCTATTTCCAGCAACATGTCTATTTTACTCATACGGTCGAGATATTTTTCGCAGATGGCAATGTTTTCTTCCAGGGTTTCTTCTGAAAGATCAAGCATATGTGAGCTGAATAAGGGTTTACCTGTTGCTTTAAAATGTTTTTCACCTGCATCAAGCATGCCATCAATCCAGGGCAATAATTTTTTGGCTGCATGGTCTGTGTGAAGAATAACAGGCACACCGTATAGTTCTGCCATTTTATGTACATGTTCAGCACCAGAGATGGCGCCGGCAATGGTTGCCTTCATATCTTCATTGGGAGCGCCTTTACCTGCAAAGAATTGTGCGCCGCCATTTGAAAACTGGATCATAACTGGTGAATTTATTTCTTTTGCAGTTTCAAGTACTGCATTAACAGAGTTTGTACCTACAACATTTACTCCCGGAATAGCAAAATTATTTTCCTTTGCTATTTTTAATACTGTTTTTAAATCATTGCCTGATAATACACCAGGTTTAACTTTATCTAGAATTTTTTCCTGCATTTTATTATAAAATTTTATTATACATTAATTTGGTTTAAATGCAAAAATAATAATTTTTCCTGACGATGGGTTTAATATCATGTTTGTTTTGTGTTAAATGACTGTAACTTTTTGTTTTTGAGTGGTTAGAACGGGTACCCGATACCGATGTTTATGTTGTAATCATTGGAGCTGATTTTATCCTGGTTGAATATCCACCGATTTAATTTTTTATCAGGGTATCTTGTTTTCAATCCAAAATCAATTCTGAATATAAAAAACGAGAAATCAAATCGCATACCTATGCCACTTCCGATGGCAATGTCTTTGTAAAAATCATTGAATTTGAACAGAGCACCTTTGCGGTCGTCTGACGGGTAAATAGCCCATATGTTTCCCATGTCAAGGAATAATGCTCCTTTAATCACCCAAAATAAATCAAAGCGGTATTCAATATTTGCTTCAATTTTAATGTCTCCAAGATTGTTTGGAAATGCATAGAATTTTTCTTCCTGAAAAGAACCGGGGCCTAATGACCGAACCTGCCAGGCTCTTACACTATTGGCTCCACCGGAAAAATATTTTTTTTCGAAAGGCATTGCCAATGAATTGTTGTATGGTATTCCTGCCCCGGCAAAAAAACGGTATACTAATTTATCTGTTTCATTTAAAATGTGATAATAACGGAAGTCAATGTCGCTTTTAATGTATTGAGAATAGGGATTTCCAAATAAATGATAAGCGCCATTTTGTTTAGAAATATTGAAAAGATTATATACTCCTGTAAGGATATTACCGGCCGGCTCAATATTATAACGGACAAAGATAAAGTCTTTGGTTTGTTGTATTGATTGATTGTTATAAATGACAGAATAGTTTGTGACAGCGATGGTATGTTCTTCATAACTTTCTTTAAGATATGGGTTGCGGTTTATTTGTTCACGAAATTGTGAAGTGCTTTCCAATAGTTTAACAAGGTTGAGTTCCAATGGATTGATTATATGGGTGAGGTGTTTGTTCCCTTTCCACCGGTAACCATAAGATGCATTGCTTATCCGACGGGTATAATCAGGCCGTTTTTGATAATTATAAGAAATTGATAAAGAGGTCAGCGGATTGTATTTTTTAACAAAGTTTTCTCCTTTTAGCGGAAGGAGAAAGCGGGGAATTCTGAGTCGTGCCTCGGAACCGAACTCTGTTGTATTGTCAAGGCTCGTGATAGAACGCTTTTTAATGAACTCAATACCGCCTTTTATACTTAAATCAAAAATTTCTGCACTTTTGAATAAATTTTTGTGCTGATATGTAAAGCTTCCGCCTACACCTATATCACCTGATGAATTGGTGCCATCGAATTCAATAGTATAGGATTGGGAATTTTGAGGTGTTAACCTGATGATGCAATTTAATTCTCTGATGTGATGATTGGATGGGGATATTGAGTCATGAATTTTTTCAAATTTAATATTGACAATATTGATAATTCTTAATGAAGAAAGGTGGATGTGTGTTTCCTGGACATCTTTAATGTTATAAAATTCGTTTTGTTTTATATAGATGGATTGGGTAAGCATTTTGGGTTTTATCTTTAACTCATCGTGATATAAAAAATAGAGGGTTTCATATGTAACCGTGTCCATTGTATTATAAAAGCTGTCCCTGTTTTTCATGATTGTTTTTTTATTATAATCGGTTACAACATAGATGTCTTTTATCTTATACCTTGGATGTTTTGTTTTGACTGTTGTATCAGCTCTTTTTTCTAAGTATTGTTCTACTTTAATTGTTACAGAAGCTTTTTTTTGCCTGGCATTGGTGTCGGCAATAAACGTGATATGGTCTTTTGAGAAATCATAAAACCCTTTGGTTTTAATATAATTCGTTATCCTTGTACGTTCTTTATCAAGCAAATTTAAGTTGAATAATATTCCCTTATGTATTAGTGAATTTGATGTGTCATTTAAAATTATAGTTTTAAGACGAGGGTCTTCTACCTGGTATTTAAAGTTACTAATAGTATAGGGTTCGTTCGCTTCAATCTTGTAAACAACTGTAGCTTTTTGGCCTTTTATTTTCACCGTATCTGTTACCAGGGCATTTCTGTATCCTTTATTGATTAAGTATAAAGATAACTGTTCAGTTGTCTGGCGGGTAAGATACTCTTCAAAAATAACCGGAGGTTCACCGTTTTTACGAAGAAAATTATGAATCCAATTGTCTTTATACCTTTTTGAAAGACTATACATCCCTAAAGGCATTTTTAACCCCAGGATTCTCCTGTTGGGTTTTTGCCTGAGATAATTTTTTAATTCATCTTTATCTAAATCATTGTCTTGTATCTTAACTTTTACTTTTGATAATAAATATTCATTTTCCTCAACATGTTTTGTGATATTACATGAATTTAGAAAGATTAAAATAAAAAATGTTAATAAATATAATTTTTTATATATTTTAGAATCTTTTACTTGATGGAAC
>CAYFQI010000075.1:0-4687 GCA_964345135.1 uncultured Bacteroidales bacterium | reverse complement strand
AAATTAGTATATTTTAATTTTTTTTAATTTACAAAAGTAATTAATTCTCTTTAGTGTTTGACCATTCATATAAGACATCTGTATCGTGTTTAAAAAATAATGTATGATCAGTAAAAATAAAATTAAAGAACTTAAAAAATTACATATTAAAAAACACAGGAACCTCTCTAAATATTTTATTGTTGAGGGAGAAAAAATTGTGAATGAATTATTGAAAGAGCGGTCTCAAAGTTCATTGTTTCAATATGAAGTGCATGCAATATATGCATTAAAAGAATGGTTTGAGGAAATATCACCGGATTTAATCAATGGGATTGAGATTGTAGAGGATGTCGAATTACATCAATTAAAGCAAATCAGTACCCAAATAAATCCAAATAATGTTTTGGCAGTGGTTAAAATGCCCGGGGATGGAACATTTGTTAATACAAATTTCGGATTTTCTTTGATCTTAGATAATATTCAGGATCCGGGGAATTTTGGAACAATTATACGAACAGCAGACTGGTTTGGTGTAGATTTTATTTATTGTTCACATGATACGGTGGATATATATAATCCTAAAGTCTTGCAATCTGCAATGGGATCTGTTTTCAGGGTGCAGGTCGCATATTATGACATACAATGTTTTTTAAAGGATATCAAAAAGAAACCCGGCACCAAAATTTACGGGACATCTCTTGAAGGAAAGAATATTTATGAATCTTGTTTAAAACAAGATAACGTGTTTGTTATTTTAGGGAATGAATCAAAGGGTATCAATAAAGAGCTAATTCCTTTGATTGATGAACAATTGTATATTCCTAAATTCAATTCCCGTCCTTTTTCCGCTGAATCGCTTAATATTTCTATAGCAGCAGCCATCGTGTGTTCAGAATTTAAACGGTCACCGGATATTTAGTGCCTGCCCATAAAGTCGAGTGTTTGGATCATAATGTCCGGTAACAAGGCTTGCGAAGTACTAAAACACGCAGCTTAGTCGCATGAATGAGCGAATATTATCCACAACCACTATATTACACTGTAGCATTATTTTCAATGATTTTTAAAATAACTTCTACTGCTTTTTGCATCCCGGGTACTGATACATATTCATACTTGCTGTGAAAATTATAGCCCCCGGTAAATATATTGGGACAAGGAAGCCCTTTGAAGGAAAGTTTTGCCCCATCCGTGCCGCCCCTGATAGGTTTTATAATTGGTGTTACTCCGGCATCGAGCATTGATTTTTTGGCCAATTCGACAATATGCATTACAGGTTCAATTTTTTCTTTCATATTATAGTATTGATCTTGTATCGTTAATTCAATTAATTTTTTATTGTATTTTTTATTCATGAAACCTGCAATTTCATGCATGAAGGATTTGCGATGGTCAAATTTTTCACGATCGTGGTCCCGTATAATATATTGTAATGTTGATTTTTCTACACTACTTTTACATTCTAATAAATGATAATAACCTTCGTATCCTTCAGTGTATTCGGGTTTTTCATTTCGTGGCAGCATGTCATTGAATTCCATTGCCAGATGGTTTGCATTGATCATATATCCTTTAGCGTAACCGGGATGAAAATTATATCCCTGGATTTGAACCATAGCTTCTGCACCATTGAATGTTTCATACTCCAGTTCGCCCAATAAACCACCGTCCACGGTATAGGCAAAATCTGCATTAAATTTTTTAACATCAAAAAAATCGGCTCCCCGGGCTATTTCTTCATCCGGTGTAAAACAGATTTTTACTTTACCATGGATAATCTCCGGGTGATTTATCAGGTATTCGACTGCTGTTATAATTTCTGCAATTCCTGCTTTATCATCCGCTCCTAACAATGATGTACCGTCAGTCACAATAATTTTTTCGTTTTTATGCTTTTTCATCCATGGAAAAGCATTTACGGGGATCGTGATGTTTTGTTCTTTGTTTAGCAAAATATCTTTACCATCATAAGATTCAATAACCCGAGGTTGTATATTATCAGATGTCACTTCAGATGAGGTGTCTATATGAGCTATGAATCCTATTACCGGTACATGGCTCGTGGTATTTGAAGGCAAAGTTGCCATCAGGTAAGCATGATCGTCAAGTTCAATATTTCGAAGCCCGATATGCTCTAACTCAGTTTTTATTTTTCGGGCAAGCTTCATTTGCCCTTCTGTACTCGGAACCATACCTGAAGTATTATCAGAAGCGGTCGGAATTTTAACATAATCAAGAAACCGGTTTGTTATTTTTTCTTCGAGTTTCATTTTTTAGATGTTAAAAGTAATTCATTTTAAAAGTTAAAAAAAAGAAATTGTTCACCCATTTTTAAAAAAAATATTTTAGATGTTCAAGAGCTTACTACATTTGGTTTACACTTCTTGTTTAGAAAATATAGAACAGGGACGGATAATTTTAAAAAGCAAAAAAGTAATAAAGATCACTTTTTTTTGTTTTTTTTATAATTTTATAGATTGATTGAATTATGATAGCTTAATTAAAATTTAATAATTAATGGGATATGGTGATTTTTTGAAAATATATGATTCTAACTTGCTTGTATACAAAAATATAGTGATTTTACTATACATCGATTCAAAGAAGGGTTAATAATTGTATGTTATGACCCTTTTATGAATAAACGCATAAAATATTGAAAAATAAATTAATAAAAAAACGAAGACCTTGCCGGTACATGAATTAACGAAAGAAATATTTTTATTTAGAACAATGAAACATTACTTCAATTATTACGTATATAAATAATGAGACGGGTCTATAAAATTAGATTATAAAAATTAGATTAATGAAACATGGAGATTTATTGATATTATTGATTGCATTTGTCGTGGGGATGATGTCTTGTGAAGAAAGCGAGGAAGAGCAGGAATTTGGACAAATGATGGATGAAAATGCAGCACTATCAAGTGTCATCAATTCACCGGGGGCACAAGAGCCAACCGGGTTTTTACAAATGAAAGACGGGTTTTTGATCACCGGGGAAGGAGGCGACTCAAAAGGATTTCTTATAAAAGTCAATAACAATTTACAGCTCGAGTGGCAAAACTCTTATGATCAACAGATTTATGCCATTACAGAGTCGAATGGTAAATGTATTATTAGCGGGCAAAATGGTGACAAAAAGCCATGGATAGGGAAAATAGATAAATATGGTGAAATTATATGGAATACTGTCCCGCAGATTAGTGATTTAAAAGAAGGGAAAATCAATAAAATATTAGCTACATCGAATGGTTTTATAGTAACTGGCTGGAAAAATAAGGGTGGAAGTGATATTTATACCGAAGCATTTATCGCGAAAATAAATGGGACTGGAGAAATTGATACCGGCAACACCAATACATGGGAACTTTTATTAAATAATAATAAAAATTACAGTGAAGGATTGGATATTATTGAAGAACTTGGTTATTTTTATATTTCAGGTATCAGTACAGATGTCATTACAAGAGAAAATGCATGGATTTTAAAGGTGGATCAAATGGGTAATGTTATTAAAACCAGGAATTTTGATAATAATGCAACAACATGTAAACTCAATAGTCTGAAAAAAACTTCGGATGGTATAATAGGAACCGGCGCATGGGGAAAAAACAAGTTATGGGTTGTTAAATTTTCATGGGGGCTGGAGCAAATTAAGATGGACAAAAAATACAGATCAACCACTGGTTACCTGGCAGAAGGTAATGACATACTAATTCAGCCTGATAATCAAATAACGATTGTTGGATATGATTTGGGGAACATGCCCAATGGCTGGATATTGAATTTATCCGGGGATGAGTTGGAGTGGACGACCAATATAGGCCCGTATGAGCAGCTTTTGGTTCTGAAGTCTGTTTATCCTTTCAATAAAAATCAGTATATTGTAAGTGGAACAGTTAATAGTAAAAGTGATGGTGAAAGTGATATTATACTTATCAAGACTGATGAACATGGCCGGTGCACGGGATGTTTTTGATTATGAAGTACTCGTGTTTTGAAAATATTATTTGTTTTATTCGGATGGCTCATCATCCATTTTATTATTCGCTTCCCAATAGGTCTCAATTCGATGAATAAACTCTTCGGGAGATTCGGAATATATTTTCATTGCCAAAGGATGTGCTTGTTTTTCAAATGTTAAACGTTCTTCTTTAGCTAACCGGATGATTTCATCGTGAATATTTTGAAACAAGCCCATGTTTTTTTGCTTAAATGTTTCGATCAACATGCCAAAATCATGATCTTCTCCTAATAATTCAGATAAATGAGCAATTTCTTTTCGAAATGGCTTTAAAACTTCTTTCCAACAATTTTCTAAAAACTTTAATTGAATGCTCAAGTATTTAACACGTTTTCTGAATTCATGAAATTCCTTGATGCCCCGTGTTTTATAGGCTTTTTTAAAAGCTTTGTGTCCCCTCTTGTATACTTTTTTTAACCCGGGCCGAACGAGTGTAAAGGTGTTTCCATTAACAGGTAAATCCAATATGTTTTCGCAGGATTCTTTTAATTGATGAATTACACCGTCTAAAATATTATTTTGGGTTATAAATTGATGTTTATGCAGCGTGTATTCATGGCGTTCATGTTGTATTATATCCTGGATAACAGTTTTTAAATTTTCTTCTGTTGCTTTATTCTCCAGAATTTCAAGTTTTTCAATTCTTCCGTCAGCAAGCACTTCACTTGCAGCTTT
>CAYFQI010000074.1:0-11554 GCA_964345135.1 uncultured Bacteroidales bacterium | reverse complement strand
CACCTCGAGGTGATAGGCACGGCTGCTGATCCGTATTATGCTGTCGAAAAGATCAAAAAAGAAGCCCCGGATGTCATTACTCTCGACATTGAGATGCCCCGTATGGACGGGCTCACCTTTCTTAAAAAGCTGATGAGCCAGCATCCCATGCCTGTGGTCATCATTTCGAGCCTGACGGCCGAGGGCACCGAGACGGCCATGAAAGCCATTCAGTACGGGGCTGTGGACATCATCACCAAACCCAACATGGACACACGCACCTTCATCCGTGAATCAAAAATACGCATCTGCGATGCCATTAAAGCTGCAGCCCATGCTAATATTAAAAAACTTCAGCAACGCTTTTTCAGAGACATCAAAGTCCAGCCCAAATATTCTGCCGATGCCGTGATCTCCCAAAAACACCCCCTGAGTATGGCCGAGACTACTGAAATAGTGGTAGCCATAGGCGCTTCGACCGGTGGTACCGAAGCCATCAAAGACATCCTGGTGCAACTGCCTCATGACACTCCCGGCATTGTCATTGTCCAGCACATGCCGGAGGTCTTCACCAAGTCATACGCCGAACGCCTCAACAGCATTTCCAAGATCACTGTCAAAGAAGCGGCAACCGATGATACCATCATCCGCGGGCGTGCCCTGATTGCCCCGGGTAATTACCATATGCTGGTCAAACGAAGCGGCGCCCGCTATTATGTTGAGGTTAAAACCGGGCAGTTGGTCAACCGTCACCGCCCGTCAGTAGATGTGTTATTTCGCTCAACATCACGTTATGCAGGAAAAAATGCATTGGGCATCCTGCTCACCGGCATGGGCGACGACGGAGCCCGGGGGCTTTTAGAGCTTAAAGAAGCCGGAGCGCCCACGATAGCTCAAAATGAAGAATCATGCGTGGTCTTTGGAATGCCCAAAGTCGCCATCAACATGGGAGCAGCAGACAAAATAATGGACCTGAATGAGATCAGTAAACAAATATCAAAACATTAAGCTATGATACCAACAGAACAACAAACAATAGCAGTCCCCCGGGCAAAAGAGAATGGAGAGGACAAAAAAGAGATTCATGTAATCCTGGTCAATGGAAACAAGCTTCAATCCGACTTTATCAGCATGCTTTTCCAGGCCGATGAATGTAAACTGGACACCTATTATGATGGACGGGAAGCATTTGATGACTTAATACAAAATAAGGATATGTCGGCTGTTGTGATCATCAGCTACCAGCTTAAAAGCATGAACGGGCTTGAGTTGATGCAAAAATTAAATAAAAAAGGTAATCAATACGGGTTTATTTTTCTTACAGCAGACAAAACCGTGGAACGTGCCATTGAAGCCATGAAAGCCGGGGCACTCGATTTCATCCCTAAAACCGGTAACCTTGAAACCGACCTGCTTCCCATGGTCAGGAAAGTCTATCAAACCCAGCAGGAACGCCTCGAACAAGAACGCATTAAACACGAACTTGATGAAAAAAACAAAGAACTTGCCAAACTCTCTATTGTGGCCCGCGAAACCGATAATGCTGTGGCCATCTACAATGCCGATTTAGAACTGGAATGGATTAATGAAGCATTTTATAAACTCTATGGATTTACCCGGGAATACATCCGGGATCACAAAGACAGCATTGATGTCAGCATCCTTGGAAATATCCGCATTAAACAAAACATAGATTCACACATCAAAAAACTCATTGATTCCTGCATCATTCAAAAACAACCGGTGAACTATACCATTCAAAACACCACCAGTAGTGGAGAAAAGATATGGGTACAAACCACCCTGAACCCGGTGTTGGATGATAACGGGAATATTTCCAAACTGGTCACTGTTGATTCCAACATCACAGAGCTGAAAAAAGCAGAAGAGCGCATCAGCAAGCAAAAGAAAAACATCACCGACAGTATTAACTATGCCCGTCGTATTCAAACCTCTATTTTACCCGACGAAGAAACCGTACGCCAGTACTTCCCGGACTCATTTATGATGTACATGCCAAAAGATGTGGTCAGTGGAGATTTCCCGTGGTTTTTCCGTCATAACGGGACATTTTATATAGCAGCAGTAGACTGTACAGGACATGGAGTCCCTGGTGCACTGCTGTCGTTTGTCGGGGTCTTTAACCTGATTAATATTGTAGACCACGACCGGGTGATTACCAGCGGTGAAATTCTTGATATGCTGCATAGTCATATCAAGAAAACCCTTCGCCAGGACCGTCAGGGGAGTAAAGCCACTGCCACCCGTGACGGGATGGATATTGCTTTGTGCAAAATCGACACGGAAAAAAAGATCGTGGAATTTTCCGGAGCCCACCGGCCTTTA
Source organism: uncultured Bacteroidales bacterium (assembly GCA_964345135.1). GTDB lineage: Bacteria > Bacteroidota > Bacteroidia > Bacteroidales > JBBRXJ01 > CAYMKE01. The sequence goes on along the minus strand of CAYFQI010000074.1, from coordinate 9,229 downwards.
TATATAATGCAAAAAGGACAAATAACTGAATTTGAAGGTGATGCCCGCGCCATCGGCGGCAATCCCTTACGGGAAATGATGCTGGCCCGCAAGCTCCGTAAAAAACAACCAAAAGGAGATGAGGCAAAACCATTAGATGAAAAATTTACCACCCACACCATTGAATACAGTAAGGGTGACCGCCTCTTTATGTTTTCCGACGGCCTGCCCGACCAGTTTAATGGCGAAGAACCGCCAAAATATTCAAACGAACGGATCAGGCAGCTCATCACATCGCATAAAAACCATTCCGTACATGAACTTTATGATGCATTTTGTGACGATTTCAATCAATGGAAAGCAGGCGGCCCACAACTTGATGATGTATTATTAATCGGACTTCAATTATAAATTTAAAACATAAAAAAACTATGGAAATGGAAAAAGTACATAACATTACACCGGATTTTATTAGAACAGCATTTGATATGTACCAGATGATGAAGGACAGTAACATCACCCTGATGTATGAAGGTGAAATATCCCAGAATATCACTAAAGCATTTACTACCATGGCAGAATCGGATATGAGAAAAGAAGAGGAAGATGAATCCATTCAGCAGCGGGTATATCATGTGATGGTTGAATGCCTCCAAAACATTGGAAAACATGCTGATAAAATCACCGATGAACAGGGAAAAGAATTCGGCAATGGCATGTTCCTGGTACAACGGGAAAAAGAAAAATACAGCATTACTACCGGAAATGCTGTAGAAAAGGAAAAAGCAGTTTCATTAAAAGAATACCTCGACAAGATCAACAGCCTGGATAATGACGGACTAAAAAAGCTTTATAAAGAAATTCTTTCTACCGGCAAGCTTTCAGACAAAGCTGGGGCAGGCCTTGGCTTTGTTGATATTGCCAAAAAAACAAAGCAAAAATTTGGATACCATTTTCTGCCCATCAATGAAAGCATCACCTTTTTTATTTTAAAAATTACAGTTCCAAGAACCTAAAAAATATATTTACCATGGAAAAATTATACATTACTAAAACTGACGAAACACCGGAGGTTAATTTCGATCCGGCGGGCAACATTTTCGAGATGAGTGGTAAGTCGCTTCCGGAAGATGTCACCGATTTTTTTGATAAGGTGGTCAACTGGCTGGAAGAATATGCGAAGAATGCCAATGACGAGACCGTATTTAATTTTAAACTTACCTATTTCAACACGGCCACGGCCAAGCTGATCTTCGACATTCTCAATGCCCTCGAATCTATCAGTGAAAGTGGTAAAAAAGTCTTGATTAAATGGTACTACTCCGAGAAAGATGAAGACATGAAAAACGCTGGTGTTGAGTATGAAGACCTGGTGGAAGTGGATTTTCAACACGTATCTTATTAAGAGAGAAAATAGAGCGGGAAGAGATGAAGAGCAAACCGGCAGGGCTGTATGAAAACCTCAAATCAACCCCTTCAACTCTTCACATTTTCAACTCTTCAACCCTTAAACCATGATGTATGAGTAAAGAAATATTAAAAGCCCTGATGCAACTATTTGCGCTGATCGCCAAGCAAGACGAGGGGATCGGCAAAGACTCCGGTGAGCGGCGTTTTGTCATCAACTTTTTGAACAGTCAACTCAACCAGGAAGCTGTCAATGAATACATTGAGTTGTTTGACAACTATGCCGGCCTGGATGATGACTCGCAGGAAGGCCAAAAGCTGACATCTGTCCATGATTCGGTAAAGATCATCGGCATTTGCAAAAAGATCAACAAAACGCTTAACCAGGAACAAAAAGTCATCGTGCTGGTGCGGCTTTACGAAATGGTGAATGCCCATGGCGAGTTTACAGCCCAGCGCATGTCTATCATTCATACCGTAGCTAAAGTATTCAAGCTTAGCCAGGAAGAGATCAATGACATCAGGGAATTCATCGTGGGCGAAGAAGCTAAAGACATGGATATATCTTCCAACTTCCTGATCATTGACGACAAAGAACACCCCTTTGAACATGCCAAACTGATCCATACCGAAGAAGTGGATGGCTGCATTGTGATCCTGCATGTAAAAAGCGTGGAACTGTATTTTCTCAAATACACCGGCAGCGAAGAGTTATATTACAACGGGCTGGGACTGAACAATCAAAACATATACCTGTTTGCCAGTGGCAGCACGGTGAAGCTGCCCAAAGGCAAACCCATCTATTACAGTGACATCACCACCCATTTTCTTGAAGACGTGACGGAAAGCAAGATATCGTATCATTGTGAACATGTCACGTATACCTTTGCCAATGGCTATGTAGGATTGAATGATATTAGTTTTTCCGAGAACCATGGTAAGTTGTTGGGGATCATGGGTGTAAGCGGGGCAGGAAAAACCACCCTGCTGAACATTCTCTGTGGCATGGAACGGCCAACAAAAGGCCGGGTACTGATCAATGGCACAGACCTGCATGAAGAGCAGGAAAAAACAGAAGGTGTCATCGGGCTGGTGCCACAAGATGACCTGCTGATAGAGGAACTCACCGTATTTGAAAACCTGTATTACAATGCCAAACTATGCTTTAAAGACAAATCCGAACAAGACATTCTTGAACTTATTGATAAAACCCTTGATAGTTTAGGGTTACTTGAATACAAAGGCCTGAAAGTGGGCTCGCCCATAAAAAAAGTGATTAGTGGAGGCCAGCGGAAGCGATTAAACATCGCCTTGGAGTTGATCAGGGAGCCGTCCATATTATTCGTGGATGAGCCCACAACAGGCCTTTCTTCGAGAGATTCGGAGAATGTGATGGATCTGCTGCGTGAATTGTCGCTTAAAGGCAAACTGATATTCGTGGTGATACACCAGCCATCTTCAGAGATATATAAGATGTTCGACAACATGATGTTGCTGGATGTGGGCGGGCGCATGATTTATTACGGCAATCCCATTGAAGCAGTTATGTATTTCAAAAAGATGGATGCCCAGATCAACAGTGACGCAGGCGAATGCCCCACTTGTGGAAATGTTAATTCTGAATTGATATTCAATATTGTGGAAGCACGGGTAGTGGATGAATTCGGGAAGTACACCGGGAAGCGAAAAATCTCACCGCAGAAATGGGAAGACTATTTTCATGAAAACATCCCGCTTGACGAAAAAAAGAAAGAAAGCCAAAACATGCCCAGGGCATTGAAGATCCCAGGGTGGGTCAAACAATTGAGGGTTTATAGTGCCCGGGACTTTCTCTCCAAGATCAGCAACCGGCAATACATTATCCTGAACCTGTTGGAAGCACCCGTGCTTGCTTTTATCCTTGCTTTTATTGTACGGTATATCGAAGATCCCTCATCAAGTATTTATATATTCAGGGAAAATGCAAACATTGCCCGGTTTATCTTTATGGCCCTCATTGTAGCATTATTCCTGGGCCTGACAGAAAGTGCCGAAGAGATATTCAGGGATCAGAAACTCCTGAAACGAGAGAAATTTCTGAACCTCAGCCGTTCAAGCTATCTGGTCTCCAAAATCTCAATATTATTACTCCTCTCAGCCGTCCAGGCCTTTACGTTTGTGATCATCGCCAACAGTATCCTGGAAATTCAGGGCATGTTATTCTATTACTGGTTTGCTTTATTTACCACGGCGGCTTTTGCCAACCTGCTGGGATTGAACATATCGGATTCATTCAACTCGGTGGTCACCATCTACATCATGATCCCGTTAGTGATGATCCCCATGATGATCCTCAGCGGAGCCATGTTCGATTTTGATAAGCTGAACCGCAACATTAGCAGTGTGGGGCGTGTGCCGGTGATAGCTGAACTAATGCCCACCAAATGGACTTACGAAGCTCTGATGGTGAACCAATACAAAAACAATGTGTTTGAACGCCAGTTTTATGAAGTAGAAAAAAAGATCAACAATTCGGATTATAAGCGGGTGTATTACCTGCCGAAATTGCGCAAGCACCTGGAGCAATGCAAAAAGGAATACGAAACCCACGATACATTAACGGAGACACGATATAGTTTCGGGCTTTTGCACAACGAATATGCCAAAGAACGCTGTATCACGCCGTTTATAGACTGTCCGGCGTTGGAAAATGGCTCACCGGACGATTTCAACCTTACCAGGGCGGCAAACATCAACCGGTATATAGACTTATTGGATAAATTTTATAGTGAGGTATTCAGCAAATACAACAAACGCAAACAAAAAATGATAAGTTATTGGATGAAAAAAGACAGTGAGCACTTTACACGCATCAAAAATCAGTACCACAATGACAACATCGCCGACATCGTGAAACAGGTGCTGGAAGATAATAAAATCGTAGAATACAAAGGCCATTTGTACCGCAAAGTTAATCCGGTGTTCTTTGATCCGGTTCCCAGGCATGCCCTGGATTTTCGCAGTCATTTTTATGCACCCCGTAAGCATATTGCAGGGCTTTATATTGATACCTATTGGTTTAATATGATGATGGTGTGGTTGTTTACCGTGTTGATGTATGTCTCATTGTATTATGGATGGTTAAAAAAACTGATGAATTTACCTGAAATCATCAAGAAATCAGGACGCGATAGAAAAATAACATAAAACATTAAAAGTGAAATTATTATAGAAATAAATAAATCATAAAATAACATTTTAAAAATTCAGTGTAAGAATTAAAACTTAGAATTAAGCTATTCTGAATTCTGAATACTGGATTCTGAATACAAAAAAACAGTTCCCATAAAATTTATGGTAAAACCAAAAATAAAAATGTAACTCATTAACATCATATTTCGTAAAGTGTAGTATTGATTTAATTTAAAAATAAACATTATGATAAGAATCATATTTTATACAATATCTGTTATGATCTTTATTAGCAGTTGTAAATCAGGGAGTAAACAGACTGGAATGGAACTGCCAGATTCATTGCACTATGATCAATCGAAAGATACTGAAATGAATGCGCAAAAACCAAAAGAAAAAGATAAAAAAAGAAATAAAAAAGAAGATAAAAAACTTTCAGGCACAATGACAGAAGAAGCTGAAATCATTCAAAAAATTGATTCGATTCAGCGTTCACAACCTGCAGAAATAACGGGACAAGCAATGAGTAATATTGTAAAGAACATAGCATCACCCGTTGAAATGGCGGCTTTAATTAAAAGCATGGAAATTCCCTTTACAAACAAACATATGGCAACCACTGACAATACAGAACAAATTATTTCCAATTACAGTCAGGCATTTAACCTGGGTGTTTATGGTGCAGATTTAGGGTACATCAATATGTACCAGAAAAAAAGCATGGTACTTGAATATGTCCGTTCCATCAAAAAGTTGGCAGATCAATTGAATGTTGGCCAGTTTTTTGATTTTGCACTGCTAAAACAACTTGCCCAGAATAGCCAAAATCTTGATTCACTCATGTACATTTCGGTGCGAAGTTTTAACCAGGTAGATGAATATTTACGGCGCAACAACCGGAGCAGCATCAGTGCAGTGATCATCAGCGGAGCATGGGTGGAAGGCTTATACCTGATTTCAATGATCGCTGAAGACAAAGCTTCAGAAAAGCTCAAACAAGCCATTGGAGAGCAAAAAATCATACTCGGCCAATTAATGCTAATCCTAAATAATTTTCAACAAGAAGAATATATAAACACACTTGTTAATAAAATAAATAAAATAAAAAAGGAATTTGATAAAGTAAAGATCACAATCGAAGTAGGTGAACCTGAGTCTATTGTAAAAGATGGCAAGCTAATGATTATTCAAAATGAAAAAAGCGTAATCCATATGAGTGATGAATTATTAGAGAGTATTGTTAAAACAACAGAACAAGTACGAAATGATTTGCTGATGATAAAGTAAGCCTGATATGCTATACCGCTTATATGAACAGGGCAGAAAAAAACAGAATGATTAATACATAAATGCAACTAAAAAATAATTTACTATGAGAAGAAGAAAAATAATTATGGTGTGTATCCTGTGTTTTTTTATAAATTGGCAAGGAAAAATAAAAGGACAACCTGAAAATATTTTAGTTGATGCATGTGTTGAACAATCAGGAAATGATGCTACTTATTTAAAAAACTATATAGTAAGCCTTGAGTCATCTAGAGCAGATAGAAAAATGCACATTGCGAAATACTCCATGATCCTTAAAAAAAATACAATATACCGGTTTTCAATCTGCGAAACAGAAAATAGCGGACAGGGCATTATTAAACTTTATGATACACATGAAAAAGTAGGCTGCAATGTTATTGAATCAAGCGGTGAAGTATACAAAGCCTTTGATTTTGTATGCCGTAAAACCGGTGTTTACCACTTGATCGTATCATTTAAAGACGGAAAAACAGGAAAAGCAGTGGTGGTGTTTTCATTTGTGGATAAAATATGATGAACTGAGCCATGACTAAAATATTAGACACACTATTTATCCCGTATTTTAATCTGGATGCGCATGATTATAAAAGGTTCTTCTACACCGAGCTGCCGGATAAAACAAACGCAAACAAAAGATGATAAGTTATTGGATGAAAAAGACAATGAGCATTTCACACGCATCAAAAACCAATATCACAATGACAACATCGCCGACATCGTGAAACAGGTGCTGGAAGATAATAAGATTGTGGAGTATAAAGTCCATTTGTACAGCGAGGTTGATCCGGTTCCCAGGCATGCCCTGGATTTTCGCAGTCATTTTTATGCACCCCGTAAGCATATTGCAGGGCTGTATATTCATACCTATTGGTTTAATATGATGATGGTGTGGTTACCGTGTTAATGTATGTCTCGCTTTACTATGGCTGGTTTAAAAGGCGAATTAATTTTCCGGAATTAATAAAAAACGTTGAAGGGAAAGACTGGTAAGAGTTTAATCTGAAAATGAAAACATTAATTTTATAATTATTTTTTGTTTTAATCATTCTTTTTCATATTTTTGAAATAATTATAAAATCCTATTTTGTTTCATTAAAAAAATAATTGTTATGTTTATAAAACGACTTATTTATTTGATATTCATTCTTTTTCAAATCAATTTCATATCAGATGCACAAATCATTATTGACGAACGGATTAATCCTGAAATCGGGGATTCTGTGCTTATGTACAGTACACCATGGCAGCAAGTTTCAAATGCATCCGGGTATCAAATATGGAATTACAGTAATCTTCAAAAAACAGACTCATCCATTTCCAAAGTGATTCCTGTTTCACAATCACCAAACCCGGAATTGTTCCCTGATGCTAAATATTTTATGTCATCAGACACGGGCATCGGCCGATATATGAGCCATGACTTATATGCCCAGTATGCTTATGGCCTTTACCAGGAAATCAATGCACAAGGAGGTTCGTATATCACTGAAATCAATTATTCATCAGAATGGGAAATAACTTCTTTCCCAATCAACTATGGCGACTCGGGGTCCAGTAGTATAGATGGCACTGTTGAAATGAAATTTACAGATTTTTCATATACAGGAACACGGGAAGAACATTATTCTTATGCATATATAGGTTATGGTAAATTAATACTTCCGGATACGACATTAGATCATGTCGCTTCATTCAGAATAAACCAAAAAATCACAGATTCCATAAGTTTCATGGGGATTGAAGATGGTATTTATAATTACGATATAACCACCTACAGTTGGATGATAAATGATGTTTTCACCCCTGTATTAAGTTTCATGAAAATAAATCTAAAAATAAATATGTTTGATATTGTTGATAATACAACGACTTATAATGCGGGATTTGCATCTTTTCGTGAGCCTGAAGAATCCAGTGATATATTTAACATGTCCGAACATAAAACAAAAACACGGGTATATCCAAACCCCGCAGATGATGTATTACAATATCATACAACATGTCAATCTCCTCAACAAACTCAAATCACATTATCTACATTGGAAGGAAAGATCATTAAAGTACTTCACACGGGCATTCTTTCAAGTGGTGAACACCATTTAAATTTAAATATTGAAGAAATTGATCCGGGAATGTATTTATTGAATGATGGAATAAATCATTATAAGGTGATCATTCAATAAAAGGAAGAAGTATAGAATTTAAAAGACATCTAATTTCGTTCATCATCATCCGGGTGTTTGTTAAAAACATGTCATGCCCCGTCTTTTAAAATATAGTTGAAAACTTAAATGACGGGCGGATTTGATTGCCTGGTGTAATTTGTAATTCACGGGAATCATGTTGATATTTATGTTTTTAAATACAGCAGGAAACAATGTCTGGACAGGTTTAGTATCATATCAGGTTACACCTTATATGATACTAAAAGATTTCTCTAAAAAAATAAAATGCGATCACTCCGCTTATTGCCAGCTTCATCCCGGTGCCCATAAGAAATCCAATAAAAGATCCTATACCGGACCGAATAGCAATATGCATATCATTTCTAACAAATAATTCACCAATTACAGCTCCTATAAAAGGGCCAATAATAATACCAAACGGGGCAAAAAAAAGACCAACTATAAGTCCTGCAGTGGCCCCCTTGATTCCTGCCTTAGACCCACCAAAGCGTTTTGTGCCCCAAACCGGAACCACGTAATCCAGGATGGTAACAATAGTAGTCACCAATGCCAGGATAATGAGTAACCGGGTTGAAAAATGCCATTTTTCGGAGAAATGAATCAAAAGCAGGCCGGTGTAACTAATAGGCGGTCCGGGTAAAACAGGGAGTATACACCCTATGAATCCAACAAGGATCAATACTATGCTTATAATTAAGAGGATTGTGCTCATTTATAAAGAGCTAAGAATTAAAAAGGTTAATTTATATCTGTTTAAGCTCAAATGGTTCATAATGCCCTGTAACGAAGCTTAAAAAAATGTTTTAAAGGAGCATATTTAAGCACAGAGAAAATAGCTGACATTATAAACAAACACGTAATTAACGTGGTATTGATTAAATATTGCTTTTAAAAAGCGGTCCGGACGAGACTCGAACTCGCGACCTCATGCGTGACAGGCATGCATTCTAACCAAACTGAACTACCGGACCTCTATATTGATTATTAAGTAAAACCCAATTCTCAAATTCCATCGCAAAAATAATGTATTTTTTAACTAAAAAAACAGATTTTTAAAAAAATTATTCTTTTAATTGAATTATTTTTTTGACCTGCTGATGTTCATTGAATGAAAGCACCAGGTAATTAATGCCTGAAATTGTCCCAAGCATTTCTTTTGACACCTCTATGGAATAATC
>CAYFQI010000073.1:0-11648 GCA_964345135.1 uncultured Bacteroidales bacterium | reverse complement strand
GTAATTGCAATTCATATACAGAATTCAAAGCAGCTAAATTTTTATTAATATCTTCTATTTTTCCACTATACGAGTTTGACTCACTGGATATTGTATTGGCACTTTCTTTTATTGAATCAGTTAATTGCTGATAAATAGTAGTAAGTTCATTTCCAGATTCTTTAAATTTTGCAGCTGCTTCGTTACCTGATGTTGAAATTGCTTCAGCAGCATTTTGATACGAACCTGACAATCCTTGTACAGATTGGTTTAGTTCTTCATTAGATTTTACAAATGTATCATTTAAACCACTTACTGATTCAGATGCTAACTGTACATTTTGTGCAAAATCACTAGTTGCAACTGTTGCATCTGATAAATCAGAAAGATTAGCTGTTGTTTCGCTTAATCTATTTAATCCATTGCCAAGGTTTTCAAACATAGAAGAATTTACACTTAACCCTTCAAGCATTGATTCAAGTTTTTGTAATCCTTCCCCTGTTGGTTTTATTGAACTTTTTCCAACTTCTTCTTCCTCGATTCCGGCTAATTCAGGAAATACTAATGTCCAGTCAAGTTCTTCATGAAGTGGTTCAAAGGCTGAGAAGAAAAAGATAATTACCTCTGCGCCCATACCAACGACTAACATAATACTTGCACCAGGCCAGTGCATAATTTTGAACAATGCTCCTGCTAGTACAACTGATGCTCCCCAACTGTATAGTTTTTGCATAAAGACTTTCCATCCTCTCGTCTGGATTATTTCTGACGTTTTCATAATAGTAAGTATTTAAAATTTTTGTTATAAAAAAATATTATTGAATTCTTCGGTTTCCTAAATATGATCTTACACATCTAAAACCTATATATGATTTTGCTGAATCAGCATATTCATATGTTCTTGTTCCACACTCTAAATAATAAGCCACATCTTTCCATGATCCACCCCGAATAACTTTTCTTTTCAACACACTCGGATCATCGGGTCTGGCATTGTATTTGTAATCAGGATTTAAATCATGGGTATATGCATAGCTTGATTCATCGTATGCAGAAGCAGTCCATTCAGCTACATTTCCTGCCATATCATACAACCCGAATTGATTTGGCGAATAGCTTCCAACCGTTATTGTATGAGACGCCCCATCATCTGCATAATTACCTCTGAGGGGTTTAAAGTTAGCAAGGACACAACCTTGTCTGTTTCTGGCGTATGGCCCTCCCCAGGGGTATTTTGCCCGTTGTAATCCTCCTCTTGCTGCTTTTTCCCATTCTGCTTCTAAAGGCAGGCGATAATCATGAACAATATTATTTCCTCTTTTTACTAATGCGCTATTCAATAAATTTGTTCTCCATATACAAAATGCATTTGCCTGTTTCCAGTTTACACCTACTACAGGGTAATTATCATATGCCGGGTGTGAAAAATATGTTTTTGTCCATGGTTCATTATATGAATATGTAAAATCAGCAATCCAACATAATGTATCAGGATATACATTTACCTTATCTCTAATAATAAAATCTGCCCTGCTTTCAATTTCAACACGTTCTCCCTGTTGATTTATTACATATCCTTCGTATTCTTTCTTTTTAAAATTGTACCTGTTGGATTTGTTTGCAGACTGCTTATAATCTACCCAATAATATTCATAGATTAATTTTTTGGTATCTAGTTGCTTACGCCCCCAAAACTTTTCGTCGCCCTGGTAATACATTTCTTTCAATATCTGGTTCACTTCTTCGTCTTCCTGATTAATTGGTGTTTCCCAATTCAAATGAGGAGGATCATAAATTTCTCCGTTAGGCCCTTCAGAGATGGCATAATCATCAAGTTGCTCTGCCAATAGCCTTCTCATGATTGAGTCTCTTACCCAATATACAAATTGTCTGTACTCGTTATTGGTAATCTCTGTCTCATCCATCCAAAAAGCATCAAGAGAAACATTTTGAACCATTGCATTTAAATTATTGGTAATATCCTCTTCTACAGGACCCATCTTAAAATTTCCCTGGGGAACGAAGATCATTCCAAATGGTTCAGGCTCATAATATTGGCCTCTGTTTCCTACTCCTACTAATTCACCGCTTTGATAGTCGGCACAGCTACTTATTATAGCTAATATTCCTATTATAATGATAATTTTTTTCATAGTTAAAAAATTTTGATATAAAAATAATAATTAATTTTTAATAAAAAAAATAAAATTACAAAAATCTAATACTTTTATACTGTTTTGGTGTGTTGTCGGACTTGATATCAAAACAATATTTTATTGAAAATTCCTGTGATGCACCGTGGTAACTCCCGATTTCAGAAAGTTCAAAATCATATGACAAACCAACTGTTAAATTATTCGCCATTTCAAATCCTATTAAAGCCGTTAATGCATTTCCCATTCTGTATGAAAGCCCCCCCAATATTTTATTATTATATAATACATTTGTATTTAAAACAATATTCGTCACCTTGGCATCTGATAAAACCAAAAAAGAAGGTTGTATTTCAAATAATGTATTCGGTACATATAGATTATATCCCCCGCATACAAAAAAATCAGGATCATATAAATCAGAATTAATATTATTATATTCCATTTCATCTGTATAGATATGTTTTGCTGAGATTCCCACGAACAATTTAGGCGTTTTATAAAAGATCCCCATGTCCATATCAAATGCCGTGGGATTTTGTTCTTCACCTGAAGGAATTGCCGGGTCGTTTTCAGCAGGTATAAACATATTGGCCGGGACATTTGCTCCATTAGGTGTTTTCCATTCCGCCTTTAATTTATGAAAAATAATTCCTGCACCTACCCCTATTCCTAATTTTCCGTTCCCAATATTCATTCGATATGCATATGCTGCTTTTAAATTATCATTTTCATGAAATCCGATTTGATCACTTTCTATCGTTAAGCCTACTCCATGATTTGCACCAAATAAATTAAAATCTGTATTTCCATTAAAATATAATGTATTTGGGGCCCCTTCAAAATGACCACCGGAAAAGATATTTCCCCATTGATTTCTTAATAAACCTGATAAACAAACCTGCTCATGACTTCCTACAGCACCGGGATTATACTCGCTGGGCAAAAACATAAACTGGCTGAAATTAGGCGTTTGCTGGCCATTCACTAAGAATAGTGGGCCTACTATTATAAAATATAATATCCAAACAGCCTTTTTCATTAATTTTTAGGTTATCTTTATTTATACTATTATTTTACAATTAAGTTACTAAAAAAGATAATAAACTTAATATTGCAATATTAATTAATTTTTTGAAAAATTCTCAACCATCTTTCAGGAATTTCATGATTACAAGCATTTTCATAGTCTTTATATGAACATGCCAGCATTAATTTTTTTTGATTCTTAGAAGGCACTTCCACCCACCATCTCTCGGATATAGAGCTTTTATAAAAAATAATTTCCTCATGATTTGTCACATTAAAATTTACAATAAATTTTTTAAAATCATTGCTTTGCCAAGGATTTTCATAGATCCTTTGTTCAGCACCCTGGATAAAGTACCATAATGCCTGTGCCATTAAATGTGCACCCTGGCCATTAATATCAAAATCCGGGTTTATCTCATTAACCCATATGGCATTCATATTATTGCTCATTCCAGCATATTTTGCAAACTGACAAATTTCTTCTCCATAAAACCCGTTGGGTGACGGACGCAGGTTCGCAGGGCAATCAGACTGCCGTATTGCATTACAGTCTATGCTTAATATGTTTGCATCCCTAAGGTAAGGCTCTGCTTCATGAAGATTATTTTTTAAATCCCCGAGTCGTTTGGATTCGTACAGGTGTTTTTTCAAAAAATCCAATTCATTATTATTATTATAAAAAACCTGGTGCCCTAAATTGGTAAAATCAAACAATATATTTTTTTTATCTTCTTTAATAATCGTTTTCAAATAATTTTCTGAATTAATCTCCCCTCGTGATTCATCCAGATCAAGTTTTGCATCAATGGTCACGAGATTCATCCTTTTATTAAGTCGTGTATATAAAAGGAATGATGAATAAACCAAATGCTGCCCACCCCCGATAAACAAAACGGTTAGGTTATGTTGGTTAATATATTCATAAACATCCCGCAACGCATATATTGTATCATTTAAGGTATTTCCCCGGTATATATTTCCCAAATCAATTATAGATTGTCTGGAAGTTGGTGGAGTAAGCTGGTACAGTTTTTTTCTCACCTGGTCACATGCTTTATCCGTTCCTTTATTTATAGAACCCCTGCTTTCAGGAACCCCAATAATTGCTATAGTATATTGATCGATATTTTGAATCGGGTTATCCGGTGTATGAATATCTATGTATCTCGATAATGTATTCTCTGGATTAAGGTAGGTAACGTCCGGTTTATCAAGACTTACAGGAGAAAAATAATCATTCAGGTTCATAGTTTATCCTTTCTTTGACGAAGAAGATCCTTTGGATTTACCCTTTTTTTTGTTTTTACTGATAATATCTTTGCAATCTATCAGTGTTAATTTAGCCGGATCTTTTTTTAGGTCCTTAGGAATCCTGAAATTTTCTTTATTATATGCAATATAAGGGCCCCATCTACCATTGAGTACTTTTAATTCAGGTTCTTCGTCAAATGTTTTAATAACCTTTTTCCGATCCCGTTCTCTTTTTTCTTCAATTAATTCTATGGCCCTGTCTAAACCTATTTCATACGGGTCATCCACTCCTTTTTTTAATGAAGCAAATTTATTATCATGCTTTACATAAGGGCCAAACCGGCCAACCGAAACAATAACATCTTTTTCTTCATATTTACCCAGGTTTCGGGGAAGGTCAAATAATTTAAGAGCTTCTTCGAGTGAAATGGTTTCAATGTGTTGCCCGTGCCTCAGGCTTGCAAATTGAGGTTTTTCTTCATCTGTTGATTCACCAATTTGAATAATCGGCCCGTATTTACCAATCTTAGCATACACGGGTTTCCCGGTCTCCGGGTCGTCTCCTAACAAGCGTGTCCCAAAATCTCTACCCGTTTCTTTTAATGTTTTCTCAACTTTTTCATGAAAGGGATAATAAAAATCAGCGATCATTTTATTCCATTCTTCTTTCCCCTCGGCAATTATATCAAATTCTTCTTCTACTTTTGCGGTGAAATTAAAATCCATGATCTCCTGAAAATATTTTATAAGAAAATCATTCACTACCATGCCAATATCATTTGGAAACAGCTTATTTTTTTCTGTTCCTGTTATTTCTTTTAAAACTTCTTCCTGGATATTATCCTGATTTAATTTTAGATGGTTATATTCCCTCTCATGTCCCATTCTATCTTCTTTTACTACATATCCGCGATTCTGAATTGTTGATATGGTGGGAGCATATGTAGAAGGACGCCCAATCCCCATTTCTTCCAGTTTCCTGACCAAAGAAGCCTCCGTGTATCTTGGGGGATGGTGAGAAAAACGTTCAACAGCATTTATTTCTTTATATACTGGATTATCTCCTTCTTTAAGAGGGGGTAAAAGGGTACTCGTTTTTCCTCCATCTTCTTCCATAGCATCCTGATATACTCTTAAAAATCCATCGAATGTTAATACTTCACCTGTCGCTATAAATTCTTTTTGCTCGTTAGAAATTGATATTTTTGCGGTCGTTTTTTCAAGTTCAGCAGATTTCATTTGGGAAGCAATTGTTCGTTTCCATATAAGTTCATAAAGTTTTTTTTCTGCATTATTTCCACTGACTTCAGCATTCTCAATATATGTAGGCCTTATGGCTTCATGAGCCTCCTGCGCACCTTTCGATTTTGTTTGGTACTGTCTTGTTTCAAGATATTTTGAACCAAATTCTTTATTAATATATGACTTGGCTGAATTTAAAACCATTTTAGAAAGATTAACAGAATCGGTTCTCATATAAGTGATTTTCCCGGCCTCATAGAGCCTTTGGGCAATGGTCATTGTCCTGGCAACTGAAAACCCAAGGCGTCTGCTGGCTTCTTGTTGCAGGGTTGATGTAGTAAAAGGTGCAGATGGATTTTTCTTTGATGGTTTTTTGGTAACGCTTTCAATCTTATAAGTTGCATTTTTGCATTTTTGTAAAAACTCCAGTGCTTCTTTTTGGATTGGAATATTTTTTTGAAGTTCAGCAACAAATTCATTTTTTTTCTTTCCATCATTTACTACAAATAATGCACGAACTTTATAGGACGATTCCGGGGTGAATTGCATTATTTCTCTTTCCCGCTCTACAATAAGTCTAAGAGCAACAGACTGCACCCTCCCGGCAGATAAGGATGGTTTGATTTTTCGCCAAAGAATTGGTGATAATTTAAATCCAACAATCCGGTCTAAAATTCTTCTGGCCTGTTGCGCATCAACCAAATTTTTATCAATTCCCCGGGGTTTTTCAATTGCATCAAGGATTGCATCTTTAGTTATTTCATGAAAAACGATTCGTTTGACTTTTTGAGGGTCTAATCCTAACTCAATACATAAATGCCAGGCAATGGCTTCTCCTTCGCGGTCTTCATCAGAAGCCAACCAGACATCTTCTGAATTTTTACTTATTTGTTTTAGTTCTTTTACAACATTTTTTTTATCTTCGGGAACAATATATTTTGGCTCAAAATTGTTTTCTATATCAATGCTAAACTCTTTTTTTGAAAGGTCCCTGATGTGTCCATAGCTTGATTTGACTAAAAAATTTTTACCCAGGTATTTTTTAATCGTTTTGGCTTTTGCAGGTGACTCGACTATGACTAAATGCTCTTTCATAAAAATAAATATATAGTTTATTTGAAAAAAATGAAATGCAAAGTATAAAAAAAATGAATAAAAACGAAAATAAACAAATACGATACCGTACAATTTTTTGGATTTTATTTTCCATTCCTTTTCTGTTTATCATTACTCTTTTTATCTTAATATCAGCAGGTTTGATGGGGCCAATGCCTTCATTTAAGGAATTAGAAAATCCAAGCAACAATTTAGCATCTCAAGTTTATTCGTCAGATAAAGAGGTGATTGGAAAGTTTTTTATACAAAACCGTACATCCATTGATTTTAATAATTTATCTCCTAATATGGTCAATGGATTAATTGCTATAGAAGATATCCGGTTTAAAAAACACAGCGGGATAGATCCTATAGGATTGGGCAGGGTATTATTTAAAACAATCTTATTAGGAAAAAGCACGGGTGGAGGTAGCACGATTACTCAACAATTGGCCAAAAATTTATTTGGCCGTGATACTGCGAGTTATGATTCAAAATTGATGCGGGCATACCATCTTTGCATTACAAAATTTAAGGAATGGGTTACAGCTGTTCGACTGGAACGAAATTACACGAAAAAAGAAATTCTTGTAATGTACTTGAATACAGTGTTTTTTGGAAGCCAATCATATGGTGTTAAATCGGCAGCCAACACGTTTTTTAATACGACTCCAGACTCTTTAAAAATTGAAGAAGCGGCTCTCTTGGCCGGGGTTGTGAATGCACCAACGCGATACAATCCGGTAATGCATCCGGAAGCATCAATATTAAGAAGGAACACGGTTTTATCTCAAATGAAAAAGTATGATTTTATTACAAAAGCTCAATACGATTCATTGAAAAAGCTTCCCATCAAACTTGAGTATAAAATAAATAACCAGAATGAAGGATTAGCACCTTACCTGAGAGAACATATCAGACAGGTAATGAGTGCAGATAAACCTCACAGAAAAAATTACCAAGTGTACAGTGACTATAGAATAGATTCTGTTGAATGGACAACAAATCCTTTATATGGATGGCTGTCTAAAAATACAAAACCTGACGGTTCACCATATAATCTATATAAAGATGGTTTAAAAATATATACTACCATTAATGCAGATATGCAACGATATGCAAGAAGGGCTGTTGATAAACATTTAGGAAACGACATACAAAAAAAGTTTTTTAATGCAAAAAAAGGCATGACTAATGCCCCTTTTTCGAAGAACCTTGAGGATGAGCAAGTAAAAGCCATCATGGACAGAGCATTGAAAAATTCAAGAAGGTATAAATTATTAAAACAAAAAGGGCTATCCCCAAAAGCCATTCAAAAAACATTTAATAAACCGGTAAAAATGACTGTATTTACATATAATGGAGAAAAAGATACAGTCATGAGCCCTATGGATTCTCTTTATTATTATAAATTCATTTTGCGGGCAGGATTTATGGCCATGAATCCTCATAATGGCCACATCAAAGCCTATGTCGGCGGGCCTAGTTTTAAATATTTTAAATATGATTATGTTCATCAGGCAAAAAGACAAATCGGGTCCACGATAAAACCATTTCTATATACACTTGCAATGCAGGAAGAATATTCCCCGTGTCATGAAGTCCCCAATGTGGCCCAAACATTTATGATTGGTGATACTACATGGACACCGAAAAACGCAGGGAAAACAGGACTGGAAGGTGAAATGGTAACATTAAAATGGGGATTGGTTAACTCCGTAAACTATATTTCTGCCTGGTTGGTTAAACAATTCAATCCCGAGTCTGTTGCAAAAATCATGAAAAAAATGGGTATAACCAGTGATATAAGGGCAGTACCATCCATGATATTAGGAACATCTGAAATTTCTCTTTACGAAATGGTGGGGTCTTATAGCACTTTTGCAAACAAAGGAGTACATATACATCCTGTTTATATAACTAAAATAGAAGATAAAAACGGCAATATATTAACGGAATTCAACCCTGTTAAAAGAGAAGCCATCGGTGAACGCACGGCTTACACAATGATTAAACTTTTGCAGGATGTAGTCAATGAAGGTACGGCGATTAGGTTAAAACTTACATATGACCTGAATAACCAGATTGCAGGAAAAACAGGAACCACGCAAAATCAATCAGACGGGTGGTTTATGGGAATCACTCCAAATCTCGTGGGCGGCGCTTGGGTTGGCGGGGAATACCGTGCTATCCATTTTAACAATATTAGTCTCGGGCAGGGAGCGAATATGGCTTTACCTATCTGGGCCCTGTTTATGAAAGATGTGTATAACAATAAATCTCTGGGAATTTCTCAGGATGACACGTTCAAAAACCCTGAAGGGTTTTCCATTTCAACCGAATGCAAGAACAAACAGTCATCGGAAGATAACAACAACTATGAAATAATTGATAGTGATTTTTAAGAACTTTTGTTTGTGCCTTTACTATCGTACCCAAACAAAAACACTGAATAAAAAAACATGAAAAAAGCCATCCCGATTTGGGTGTCTAATGTATCATCGTTTAACATGGATAAGAACACGATAATAAAAAATATAATAAAAAAATAACGTTTATACCCTTCCCAAATTTTAACCGGGTAAAAAAGCATCACGATAAAACAAATCAACCCGATTGTTCCCATTGAAATCCATATCGTCAGGAATTGATTGTGTCCATATACAAATTTTTCTTTATTCATTTCGGGGTTGTTTTTACTGTAATATTCAGAATATTCTTTTTTAATATCCCCTAACCCGGTTCCAATAACAGGATGCTGTTTAATAATTTTCAACCCGGTTTCATAAGCTAATAAGCGTTTTGTAAAAGACCCTTTAGCATTACCGCTTTGCCTGAAATGATAAATTTCCCATGCCAGCTCGTAGACCCTGGGATATAATGTAAATTTTTTCGTGTACATTTCATGAGCCATTCCATTTTCAATTGCTTTTATATCTTCGTCAGTTAGTTTGCTCATACCAACTGAATCTTTATGATATCCTTTAGATGTAAGATACCTTATAAGTGTATGCCTTAGTGGTTGTCCATTTTTATCCAGGCCATTGTAATCAATAGTACTTCTTTCGTTCCATTCTTTTCTTAACTCTTTTTCAGAGATATAACGCCAAACATAATTCCCGGACTCAACCTCTTTTGAATCCAAATCATAACGATACAGATTTCCCTGTTCTGTTAATGAAGGTAATTCTTCTACAGTTACTACATCCTGCGGATAAAAATCATTATATACATGCATGAAAAAATAGATGGCTCCTATAACAATACCTGTCAAAGATATTACAAGTGAAAACCTGATAGCGATCTTGTTTATTTTAAATGCAAAATAAAATCCTAATAATATTAATAATATTCCAAACGCAACAATCCCGGTCAATGCTTTTAGCAAAAAAATAAAAAAGATAAACCAAAAGAAAAGTATAAGATATATATACCTTTCTCTTTTAAAAATAACTTCCTGCTTTTTAAGAAAAAAATATGCACAGATAAACGCTGACAACACGAGTATTAATGAAAACCTGATATGAGAGAAAAAATACGAAATGTTCCTTGTATCCTGTATGTTGTTCTCTATGATTTTGAAGAACAAGGCTCCACTAACCAATGTATGAACAAATGTGCCAGCAATAAAAAATAATAATAAAATTTTTAATTCTTTAAAATGAAGCTGTTTTGACGTGCCAATGATTACAGGAAGAAATAAAAGTGGTAGTCTTAACCGTAAAACATTCAAAGCATGATTATGATTATCAGAATAAATTAATGTCAATACACATAACATATAAAAACCCGGAAATAATAAAAGGGCTTTTCGTTGATGTAAAATATTCATCTTTTCTTTAAAATTCCCTTCTAATATCCAGTTAAAAAACAAAATAAACATTGAAATGCTCAACACATACTCGGATAGATTCATTGCTACAGAAAAAACAATCAATGATCCAATGTATATATATTTATTATATGGTGATTTAATAAGCATTGGATTATTAATTTACTGCATATTGTTTACATTTTTTCCAATCTTCTGCATAAAAATCTTTTACATTTTTCATTTCATCATTTAATATTAATGTTTTGTCTTTAATAATTTTCGCCGGTATTAAAGATGCTGCATAAAGAATAAAATGGTATATCAACCAATTGATTCGATGCCTGATCCATCTTTTATATTTATTTTCAATGTGTTTCGTGTATCTTATATGTATTTTCCTGTTGATTTTCCTGAGAATTATTAATTGTTTGGTACTATATGATTTATGCGAAGCTTTTAAAGAAATTGCATGTTTATCATAAGTTGCATCCATGTATTCCACGAGTTTATCAATAAATGCATAAGGGTCGTTTTTAAGGTCTTCATGGAAGAGGACCAGTGGTTTTTTTCCAAATTTATTCTCTATAAAACGTAATTTAGGATAGAACATAAGTTCATCAATTTTCCACTTTCCCTTGTCTGCATTAACATCAATAAACTCCCTGAAAGATTTAGCTCCTCCATTTTTAATGTACCGCCGATATTGTGATGCAATCCATTGATCATGCCGTCTAAGGATAATAATAATATTTACATGAAGGCAATGCTCTGAAAACCAATTTAATTCTTTTTCCATTTGCTTGTCAAACTCACGGGAAACAAAAAATTTATCATGCGCTGACCGTCCAATAATCCTGGGTGATTTTTTATACCTGGTACGTTGAATATAATATATCCCTTTTATTTTTGGAAATACTTTGTATTGAAGATAAGTTGATGCGGTTTTTCCAAGTCCTATGTGAAAAAATACTCTTTTACTTTGATCTATCATTATTTATGTAATTATTCCGTTATATATGTATTTTCTTAGAATTATTTTTGTTAATAAACGGGTAAAAAACAATAATTAGTGTCCGGGTATA
>CAYFQI010000072.1:0-11722 GCA_964345135.1 uncultured Bacteroidales bacterium | reverse complement strand
AGTTTTGACATTATTTTCATGTTTGTTTGTTTTTTGAAAGAAATAATTAATAGAAGTCCCCTTAAGAGTTTGACCATAAAGCCAGGTTCAGTTGAACCTGTATTAAATGCTACAGGAAAAGTAGTCACATCAACACGATTTCAAATTAATACTCAACACTTATTTACTATTATGACTGAAAAAAAAATTATAGATATCAAAGAGGTAATCAGGAAAAAAAATCCTAATCTATTAAAGACAATACCCGGTTTTTTGATCAAGTTTATTAAAAACATTATACATGAAGACGAAATCAATCATATTTTGAATAAAAACGGTAATTTATACGGGGTTGAATTTGTTGATCAATATTTCAGGGATATCGGCCTCACTTATACATGCGAAGGACAGGAAAATATCCCACAAGACGGAAGATATATTTTCATTTCCAACCATCCGTTGGGTGGTTTGGATGGCATGGTACTCATAAGCTGTATCGGGCATATGTTCAACCAAAAAATTAAGTTCATAGTAAATGATATACTGTTGAATCTTAAAAACCTTGAACCGGTTTTTATACCGGTGAATACACTTGGAAAACAAACCCAGGAGTATGCTAAAATGATTGAGAACACTTATATGTCAGATGTTCAAATCCTCACGTTCCCGGCAGGTTTATGTTCCCGCAAGGTGAACAAAAAAATTGTAGACTTACAATGGAAAAAAAACTTCATCTCTAAAGCACAGGAATATCAAAGAGACATAGTACCTATTTATTTTGATGGCCGGAATTCTCATTTTTTTTACAATTTAGCAAATCTCAGGAAAAAAATTGGAATCAAAGCAAATATTGAAATGTTTTTGCTTCCTCATGAAATGTTTAAGCAAAAAAATAAAAATTTACACCTCAAATTTGGAAACCCTATTTCGTATAAAACATTTGATAAACGATATTCCCCGAGAGATTGGGCACAAAAATTAAAGGAACATATTTATCAGGTAAATGATGAGCATGATCAAGTGTTTCAATATTAAAACAAGATTTTTGTTATTTTTGTCCTATAATATGAATTGTATGAAAGAAATCATTGCTCCTGTAAATAGAGAACTTATTGCAAATGAATTGACCCAGGACAAGCTCCTTCGGCAAACCAATTATGGTAATAATGAATTGTATGTGATTACACACCATAATTCTCCCAATACGATGATAGAAATCGGGAGATTGCGTGAATTAACATTCCGAAAAGCAGGGGGAGGCACCGGAAAAGAACTGGATATTGATTATTTTGACAAACGCGACAATCCCTATAAACAATTGATATTGTGGGAGCCACGAAAAAAAGAAATCATTGGTGGCTACAGGTTTTTTGTGTGCGGGAATAAAAACATCCGAGACGACTTGGAATTAGCTACTGCTAAATTGTTTCATTTTTCTGACACATTTATTTCTAAATATCTGCCCCACTTGATTGAGTTGGGAAGGTCTTTTATAAGGCCTGATTATCAATCTACTGCTAAAACAAGAAAAGAAATGTTTGCTTTAGATAACTTATGGGATGGGCTAGGTGCTATTATGATCAATAATCCCACCAAAAAATATTTTTTTGGGAAAGTAACAATATATCAAAACTATTTGTCAAAAGCACGGGACATGCTTTTATTCTTTCTGGAAAAATATTTTTCTGACCCAGATAAATTGCTTATACCTAAAGAATCTGTTCCTTATGAAATAGACATTTGCGAACTGGAGACAATTTTTGCAGGGAAAGACTATAAAGAAGGCTATAAAACATTATCACATAATATACGGTCCTTAGGCTCCAGAATACCACCCCTGATCAACGCATACATGAATTTATCTCCTACTCTCAAGACATTTGGCACAGTGGTTAACCGTGCCTTCGGAACGGTTATGGAAACCGGCATTATGATTACAATGGATGATTTATATCCAACCAAAATAAAACGGCATATTAATAGTCTACAGGATTAATATCCCGGGTCGGCTTTATATAATTTCCCGGGAAGACAACGAACCAAACCGGAAAATTCAAGATTGAGTAATAATGGTGATATTTGGTATGGTGGGGTGTCAAGTGCATTTGACAGTTGGTCTATTGTTTGTTCTCCTTCTTTTTTTAAAAAGTCCAGAATACTTTTCTCATTGTCTGGTAAATCAACAAATAATTTTTGCTGGACATATTCCTGTTTTTTCTTATTCTTGCTATCCCATTTCATATAATATTCCAGATCGTTTGCTGTTTCTATTAATACAGCTTTATTTTTTTTCACCAAAGCATTGCACCCTTTTGAATACATATCACTCACCCTTCCGGGAAAAGAAAAGACTTCACGGTCATAAGAATTGGCTATATCAGCAGTGGTTAATGCCCCTCCTTTAATGGCAGACTCAACAACCACTGTTGCATCAGAAAGGCCGGCAATAATGCGATTGCGTTTCACAAAATTTTGTCCCTCAATTTTGGTATTGCTTGGAAAGTCGCTGATCCATCCCCCTTTTTTTAATATTTCATTGGCCATTTTATGATGTAAAGAAGGATAGATCATATCCAGTCCATGTCCAACTACTGCAAATGTTTTCAAATGATGTTTTAAAGCATTTTTATGAGCACAGGCGTCAATACCATAAGCAAGTCCGCTGATTACAATCAGCTCGGGGTGTTTTTTTGCAAGTTCTTCAATCAAGCGGGTACAATTATGTATCCCTTCCTGTGAAGGATTCCGGGTTCCGACAATACTAATGATTTTGGGCGGGAAGGGCAAGAGCAGTTCACCTTTAGTGTATAAAATAACAGGTCCGTCCGGACAATTTTTAAGCCGTTCCGGATAATCATCATCAAGATAATAAAGTGGTTCAATGCCATTTTTCAAAATAAATCCAATTTCTTCGTCTGCCCGTTTTAATGCATTATTATTTGCTATATGGTTCGCAATAACCTTTCCTATGCCCGGAATTTTCAATAAATTATTTTTTTTCTCTTTGAAAATACCTTCCGCACTTCCAACATACGCAACTAGTTTTTTGGCATTGATATCACCAATTAAAGGAATAAAGCTCAGGGCTATTTTATATATTAACGATTTATCTTTCACGATAGATTCTCATTCATAAAAAAAGGAGGAAAACAATAATCTTTCCCTCCTTTTTATTCATTATATCTTAAAAAAATTAATTATTATCATATAAATCTTTCACTTCTACTTCGCTTGTTGAATAATTAAGTTTAAGTGCACTTGCTCTTCTCAAAGCCTGTTTTACATCAGTTACAATACCCATCTTGGTTTTTTTATCAACTTCTAAACTAACGGTCATTTTTTCTTTATTATTTTCACTCAGATTATCCCGTTCACTCGACACAAATTCACGAATATCATCTACGCCTGCAAATGCATCATTCAGCTGTATCCTCGGTTTAGTTCCGTATAATTTTTGATATCCGCGATTTGGTGTTCCAATTTTAATGTAACTAACCAATGATTTTTTTTCAAGTTTTTTTACTTCTGTTGCCTTGGGTACTGTAATTCGTACTTTTTGTTCTTCTTCTCGTATGGTGGTTGACACCATAAAGAAAAACAACAACATGAAAACAATATCCGGCAATGAAGCTGTGTTGATTCCTGGTGAGCCTTTTTTTCCTGATCTTTTAAATTTAGCCATGATTAGTCTCCTCCAACATTTTTAGGTTCTGCTTCAGAAATAGCCAACGGATAAATTTCATTGATGGCCTTTTGTTTGGATTTATCCAATTCATCAAATTTTTTACTGAATTTTTGCATTGCAAGATCATCCCGTAATTCATTGATAGCCCTTGTTAATTCATTTTGAACCAAGATATACATTCCATAAGAAGTTCCCCTGTCATTTTGCAAAGAAATAATTCCTTTAGTGACTTCGTATTCTCCAAAATAAGGTACATTTTTTGTTTTCTTTTCCGGCAAATTTTTTTTATTCTCTGGATTTTGCATAAATTCTTTTACCTTATTGGCTAAATGAATAATATTCATTTGCTCTCCTTTTACGAGAAGAGCATCATTTTTATTCACCAACACGGGTAAAACATTCCGTTTCTTAATTTCATCAGATTTATCTTGTTCGTCTTTAGGCATTGGGGGCAATTTCCTGTACAACCCTGAATCGGTAGATATAGTGGTTGCAACAAGGAAAAATATAAGCAGTAGAAATGCAATGTCGGCCATGGGCCCTCCATTGATCTCCTGTATTTCTCTTCTTTTTTTTCCTGCCATTTATAATATTATTTAAATTGTTTATACACCAAGGCTTACCCTATAAACGGGCCAACCATACACTTTGTTTTTATCTCCTGAAGTATTTTCCAACTTCGGTATATAAAATGCTTAAAATAGCCAAGCCAAGGAAAATATACATTGTAATTAAGCCGGCACCGGACCATTTTAATGAAACAGGTTTATTGAATTCACCTTTATATCCCACGAGTGTAAGTATCTCATCAGAGGCACTAATGTATGCTATTAAAAAAATGATTAAAAAAATGGCTATAGATATAAAAGTTTTAATGGCTTTTTTAGGTTTTTGAAAAATCTTAATGATGGAGAATACGACCAAACTAACAATAGCAAGTCCAAATAATATATATGTCCAGTTTAAAGCTGTTTGAGTCATTTTTGGTACATCTTCCCCACCAATTTCAATCGTGCTTCCCAGATAAAAAAAGCCTGCTATTACTACTGATACTATGAGCAGCAAATAAAAACCGATATTAATTATTTTGGTTGAAGACATGGTTTATTTGTTTTTATATTTGACAAGCATATCTACCATCGAGATAGATGAATCTTCCATATCATTGACAATACTATCAATTTTAGATACAATGTAGTTATAGAAGACTTGTAATATCACAGCGACAATAAGTCCGGAAACTGTTGTGATCAAAGCCACTTTAATCCCCTCGGCTACAAGTGAAGGCCTGATGTCACCGGCTTTCTGTATCGAGTCGAAAGCACCGATCATACCGATTACAGTTCCCATAAATCCTAACATAGGGGCAATTGCAATAAACAATGAAATCCAGGTAAGTCCTTTTTCCAGTAACCCCATCTGTACGCTGCCATATGATTCAATGGATTTTTCCACTACGTCAATTCCTTCTTCATACCTGTCAAGCCCCTGGTAGAAAATACTTCCAACAGGGCCTTTCGTGTTTCTGCATACTTCTTTAGCAGCTTCTATTCCGCCACTGTTCAAGGCTTCTTCTACCCTGTCTAATAGTTTTTCAGTGTTTGTTGCAGCCATGTTCAGATAAATAATCCGTTCAATAGCTATTGCAAGTCCAAAAATGAGAGCGAGTAACACAAAACCCATGAATGTCGGGCCACCTTCAATAAATTTTTCTTTAATTTGTTTGTGAAGGGTCGTTTTTTGTGTGTTTCCTTCGTCTTTTTCTCCGGTTTCTTCTCCGGCAGCTTCACCGATTCCTGCAGTATCAACAGAAGCAGTATCAACAGAAGCAGCAGTAGTATCAGCTACTTTTTCGGTTGTATCTGTATTTTCTTCTTCGGTTTGAGCAAATGTCATTTTTGACATCCCCAAAACCAAAATGCTTATCACCGCCATTAAAGCAAATAATTTTTTCATAGCACAAGGATTTTTATTTTTAAAAGAATTAAAATTAGTTATTATATAAATTTATAAAAAAATGTTGCCGAATAAAATAATGCGGAGAGAGAGGGATTCGAACCCCCGATTCCGCGGTAACAGAATACACGCTTTCCAAGCGTGCGCCTTAAGCCGCTCGGCCATCTCTCCAAAATAATAGCCCTGCAAACAGCTTCCTCTTCGAAGGCGTATTTATATTCTCATAAAATTTCTTCAATGAACAATATTGATTGCAGTGTAAAAATAATATTTAATTCTAAATATCAAAACAGATTTTTTTTTAAAAATATTTTATCCGTTTCTTCTAATAATTATTCATCCCGTTTAAGGCATTATAACACAACTTGATAATTCCAAATCAATTTGCATGTACTATTTTCAAAAAAAATAAAAATCATCTTTAGTGAAAACACAAAGCTTATATAAAAATCCTGAAATTTCAAACCCGTTACATATTATTTTTTCTTAAGAGCAATAAACCTGTAAACATGATAAACCCATTGACAAGCAAAATTAAAAATCCAAAACTGAATCCACCCAGGAATTTTCCTGAAAGTATTTCAATCGCCAATGACAACAGTGGTGACAATATTGCAATAACAGGCACCCATTTGTCTCTTATCGATATATTGGTAAACAAACCAAATGCATACATTCCCAACAAGGGACCATATGTATAACCTGCAGCAGTAAAAAGTGCATCAATGACACTTCTGTCATTCAATGCATTAAATATAAGTATGACCAAAGCTAATAGCACGGAAAACAAAATATGTACACCTATTCTCAGGCGTTTTAATTGATGTTCAGGCCTGTTACTGGCACTTAGAATATCTACTGTAAATGAAGTTGTTAAAGCCGTTAGTGCAGAATCTGCACTGGAATATGCAGCAGCAATCAATCCAAGGATAAAACATACACTTACCACGGCAGGCAAATAATTTCCGGTTGCAATAATGGGAAATAAATCATCGCCCAATACGGGTAATTGAACTCCCTGTTGCCCTGCAAACACCACCAATAAAACCCCGAGAGATAAAAATAATAAGTTCACAGGGACTAATGTAAAACTAAACCAATAAATATTTTTTTGAGCATCTTTAATATTGCGGCAACTCAAATTTTTCTGCATCATATCCTGATCCAACCCTGTCATTACAATACTTATAAAAGCACCACTGAGGAATTGCTTTACAAAATGAAAACGATGATCCCAGTCTTTAAAGAAGAATATCCTTGAATATTCACTTCGTGCAATAGTATCGACCGTTTCCTTGAAATTGAGGTTCATTTGTTTCATGATAAAATACACTGTAAGGCCCGCTGCTAAAAGCATAAATAATGTTTGCAAGCTATCTGTCCATATGATTGTCCGAATTCCGCCTTTAAAAGTATACAACCAAATCAGAAGAATTGTTACAATCACTGTTATTTCAAACGATACGTTCAGTTCATCAAACAATGCGATCTGCAATACATTGGCCACGAGAAAAAGCCTGAATGAAGCACCTATCACCCTTGAAATCAAAAAGAAAGAAGCACCTGTCTTGTATGATGAATATCCGAAACGGGTTTGTAAATAAGCATATATAGAAGTAAGGTTCATTTTGTAATAAAGAGGAATAAGGATTTGAGCAATGACTGCATATCCCACTAAATAACCTAATACAAGCTGCATGTAAGAAAACTTGCTGTCTATAACCCATCCGGGAACAGAGATAAAAGTTACACCTGACAGGGAAGCACTGATCATACCAAATGCTACAATGTACCAGGGCGACTGCCTGTTTCCCAGGAAAAAACTATAATTATCTGCATTTCTCCCTGTAAAATATGATACAATGAGTAACATACTAAAGTACAAAGCAATGATGATGATTACAATTGATGGACTCATAAACGATAAATTATTTTATCTTTTAAATGCAAGAATAATAAAAAGTAGTGAACAAAGGTTGAATTTCTATTAATTTTGCAATAATTTTTTATATACAAAACGAAAGAAATGAGGTTAAACAAATTTCCTTCAAAACTACTTGAAGAAGCGGTTTATGAATTTTCAAAATTCCCCGGGATAGGTGAAAAAACAGCCTTGCGAATGGTTTTATTTTTATTACGGCAAGAAAAAGAAGAGATAGGATCATTTGGCAACACCATCCTCCGGCTTAAAGATGAAATAAAACACTGTAAAACCTGTCACAATATTTCTGAAAAAGATGAATGTGATATCTGCACAGAGGGTCAACGCGACCGGTCTATCTTGTGTGTTGTAGAAAACGCTAAAGATGTAATGTCTATTGAAAATACCAGACAATTCAAAGGGTTGTATCATGTACTGGGATGTGTTATTTCTCCTATAGACGGAATTGGCCCTGGTGATATTGAACTCGAAAGCCTGGAAAAACGAGTGTCATCCACAAGAGTAAATGAAATTATTCTTGCATTGAGTACAACGATGGAAGGAGATACTACCAGTTTTTATATTCACAAACGTTTAAAAAATTATCCTGTTAAAATTTCATCCATTGCCAAGGGAGTTGCCATAGGCGATGAACTTGAATATGCAGATGAATTAACCCTAGGGCAGTCGATAAAAAACAGGGTTATTTATGACCCGACTTCACATGGAATGTAGTATACACGTTAAAAAACCGGGAATGCTATATATGAATGACTTGTTATAACATTTAGATTAAATTTTTCCTGATGGATTTCATCTGTTTATTTTTCTAAGTTTCTAAGTTTCTAAGTTTTTAAGTTTTTAAGTTTTTAAGTTAATTGGGTTAATTGGGTTAATTGGGTTAATTGAGTTAATTGAGTTAATTGGGTTAATTGGGTTTATCTGGTTTTGTTTTATCCGGCAGCTCAGCGTAGTAGAACCTTTTATAATCATGCGCATGTGTGTTAAATGACTTATCATGGGTATTTTATCTGTTTATATTAATTTTTAATGGTCAGATGGAGCTCGCCATGAGTTAATATTTTTGACATTCATTGCTATGAGGTTGTTAATAATCATCCCTTTGTGTGTCAAAGATTTTGTCATGACTCGGTTGATCTCCCGATTCCTCCTCTGCTTCTATTTCCCATGAATATTTAGGCCGCTGTGGGCCTTGATTTTTGTAAAATACTGCTAATAATAGCCCGGCGATACCACCCATTAAATGAGCTTCCCAGGAAATATGCTCACGAATAGGAAAGATACCCCAAATCATACTTCCATAAAGAAATACAACCAGAAGTGATATAGCCATAAGACGGAAATATCTTCGGAATATACCGCTGAAAAACAAAAAAGAAGCCAATCCATATACCAATCCACTTGCTCCGATGTGGTATGCCTGACGACCAAAAAACCAAAGCCATAATCCAGATAATAAATAAATCAGAAAAAAAATACGGTATGACAATTCACGATAAAAATAAAACAAAGCTGTTCCCAACACAAGAATAGGAATAGAATTATTAAAAAGATGCTTAAAACCACCATGAATTAACGGGGATAACAATATCCCGCGAAGCCCTTTCCATTCTAAAGGAAATAATCCATATTTTGCAAAATTTAATTGAAGTGTATATTCAACGATCTCAACAACCCAGATTACAAGCAAAAACAAGGATGGAAAAAAAAGGCTGTGAAAAAAAAGACGTTGTTGAATTTTATTCAATTCCTGATCAGTCAGTGTCGAATCTTCTTCAGGAAGGTACATCATACTTTTTTATTTAAATCAAGTGTCAAATTCTTTAATGTAGCTGTCAATAATTATCCTTCGTTGGGGCCAGGTTCAGATTCCATTGAAGAGAGAATTTTTTCTACTTCGGCTTCCGTATTATGTAGTTTCTTTTTACATATTTCGATTAATTTGGATACTTGTTTAACCTGGTCCTTTAAATCGTCAACATCCAATTCTTCTTTTTCAATTTTTTGTAAGATGTCTTCAATTTTGTCTACAGCTTGCTGGTATGTCATCATTTTTTGTGCCATAATTATTTATTTATTGATTTTATTAATCGTACTGGTTATTTTTCCATTTAATAAATGTGTCTCAATTTGATTGTTTTGTTTAAGATAATTCACGTTTTTAATGATTTTATTCTGAAACGTTGTAAGTGTAAAACCTCTTTTTAACACATTTTCAGGATTAATATATTTCAATGTATTTTCAAATAATCCCATTTGATGATGTTTGCTTTTTATATAAGACTGAACACATGTTTTGCATTTATATTGTTGAGCGTCCAATTGATTCTGACGATGTTGTTGGATTGTATAAAACAGTTGTGCCGTGTCTTGTACATACTCTTTAATTTGTCGTTTTTTAGAAGACACGAACTGCTTTGTAAAAATATTCATTTTTTCCAATGTCGAATCCAGTTGATATTGTTTTCGGGATAATACCTGCAGGATACCACTTTGTAAACGATACACCAGTTGATGTAAATCATTTTCTTTATCTGTCATAT
The DNA here is from genome assembly GCA_964345135.1 of uncultured Bacteroidales bacterium. Lineage (GTDB taxonomy): Bacteria > Bacteroidota > Bacteroidia > Bacteroidales > JBBRXJ01 > CAYMKE01. The sequence goes on along the minus strand of CAYFQI010000072.1, from coordinate 1,617 downwards.
ATTGTTCAACAAACTCTAAAAAATCATCCTGCATCGTTCTTAGTTGACTGTCAAAATCAATCATTTTTCCAATTAAAAACTCGGCAACAGCCGTAGGAGTCTTAAGCTTTTGATGTGCAATAATATCTGCCACTGATTCATCCCGCTCATGTCCGATTCCCGTGATCACGGGCAATGGAAACTGACAAATATGGCTTGCAAGGACATAATTATTGAATACATGCAGATCTGATTTTGCTCCGCCTCCCCGGATGATCACGACTCCATCAAAAAAATCCTCGTATTGAAAAATCCGCTCCAATGCAGAAATGATTGATAATTCTGTTTGATCGCCCTGCATTATAGCAGGAAATAATTTATGATAAAATGCATAACCATATGCATTATGATCTAATTGATCAATAAAATCGCCATATCCAGCGGCAGTAGGAGAACTAATAATAGCAATTTTCTGAAATACAACAGATTGTGGGAGGCTTTTATTCATTTCCAATATACCTTCTTCTTCAAGCTGTTGCAGTACTTCAAGTTTTCTACGGGCAATATCTCCCAATGTATAACTGGGGTCTATGTCTTTTACGAGTAAGCTATAACCATATAATTCATGAAATTCTACAGTGATATTCATCATGATTTTTAAACCACTGGCTAATTCCTGCCCAGTTACGGTTTCAAAATACGGCCTGATCATATTAAATGTATATGACCAAATAATTCCCCTGGCTTTAGCTATAATGCGCTCATCCGCTTCATTTTTTTCTACCAGTTCAAGGTAACAGTGGCCGCTACGGTTTATATTTAAATCACTGATCTCGGCGGTTACCCAGCGGGGTTCAGGAAGGCCGTTTTTTATGACAAATTTGACTTCTTTGTTTAGGTCGCTTAGCGTGATGATATTTCTGGACATATATACACCAAATTATTTTATTTGTTCAATGTTTATCAAAAATAAAAAAAAACGAAAGGTTTTAAAACAAGTCACACGTTAAGCATGTAAAAAAATAAAAATAGTTGATAAAGCCGGATCATGATTCTTTAATATAAAGAGGAAATACTAAAATTTTAAGCGTATGATATATTGATTTTTACGATTCATTTTAAGGGGAGTTCTAATACAATTCAATCATTTATAAACGATCTCAATATCTCTAATTTATTTAACAAATATTGGTTTTTCGGCGCCAACTCCAATCCTCTATGTATATATTCTTCTGCCTTCCCATAGTTTACAATTCTTATATAATAAGCAGATAATTCTCCAAACCCAAATGCAATCATATCAGTATCAAAATCTTTGATCTCATGTTTCGTGATAAATTGTTCAAACATATCCAAATATTTTTCACCTTGAGTAAACTCATTATTTTTATAATGGTTCCCCATCAATCTCATTAAACTATAAATATAATATCGCTGAACAACTTTATCACGTTCAATAAAATAAAAGATATTAAAATAATAATTTAAGGAATCAAGTGTTGCATCAAAATTGTTATTATTAAATAAATGTCGGGATATACCATCTAAAATCAATTGCTTTAAATTTAAATTCTTATCATTAATATTATATGAATATTCCAGGTGTTGCAATGCTTTATTATATTCTGAATTCATAAA